>NZ_JBHIQF010000089.1:0-5084 GCF_042196445.1 Bartonella sp. AP11XZML | reverse complement strand
ATTTCTTTTGTGTGTTGGGTAGAGTAGTTTTTGGTAAGATGTGTTCACAACTGAATGAATTATTCATGTTTTTCATGAAAAACCCCCTCGCTATTTTAAAGTTGAAAATTAAATTAATAGTTAAAATATTAATCTACCCTATAAAATGAAAAAACTATTTTTTCTACTATAAAATTAAAAATATTTAATCTTTATCTTAGATAATAGACAAAAATATAGTAATATTCAAAATGATACTTTTAAAATCTCTTAGAGCAGCGCCTAAATATATTATATTAATTTATATTATTATTTTTTGATACTTTTATTTCAGTCAACATAATGAAAATTCTTTTTTTAAAGCACAAGAAAAGACAATAGAAAAACCTGCTTTAAAAGCACAAAATGTTTTATGGTCGCGCAAATTTCAACAACCAGAAGATTGGCGAAGAGATCACGGGAGCTATAATCCCATTGACCATTATTGATAAAACGTTCTTTCAAGCGCTACTGAAAAATCAAGTCAATATTCCACTACGAGCTTTATCAGAAAAAAGTTAATCATCATACACACAGTCCTTGGTGGACAATTCTTGCAAAGAAAAATTATTGTGTTTAGAATTTATTTACTCGTATAGGTTGTTTTCTACAGCGCGATATAAGAGCGCGTTTCCTTGGTTATATGTTATTTCGCTTTGCTGTTGTTGTAGGTTGTATTAGGTTGTATTGCCATAAAAAACAGTTGTTTGAAAGCTTTACCATATTGAAAATCTTTTTTTTTTAATATACGTTTTATCTTGACAAGCTTTTTTCAAAGCTATGAGTCTTATTTCAAATAGAGGAAAATACAATGGCAAAAAAATAAAAACCCAACTGCGTTAACAGAAGGGTTTCTAAATACCTGTACGGTAAATTAAAAAAGACTTTAAGTAATTCTCAATTTAATTTATCGTGATGCGTTCTGCAAGAGAAATTTTGTGGAAAAAGGGTATTTTAAACATTTTTTTTTGCCTCCAATAGAGAGGTTTTAAAAATTATGGTTAAAAAAACATCTGGAAGAAAGATAAATGCACATCATATAGAATTTAGAAAATTAGCAGAAACTGCTGAGATTGGTTCTGTAAGCCGTGGTCAATTGATTGGATTGGTTAATCAACTGGAACAGACTGATTTCATAAAAGAGAGTGAAGCTAAACTTCTTTTGAATTTGTTAAGGACAGCTCCAAGAGATTCATTTGAAAAAGGCGGGGTTCCTATTGTTTTCAAAAGCAATCGACAACTTAGTTATGACATTAAACGGAGTGAATCGCGCGTTAGTTTTTTACTTTCATGCCTTTATGACTGTGGTCTTATTGTTATGCGCGACTCTGGTAACTTTAAACGCTATCCTATACGTAACCATAGCGATGATATCGTAACAGCTTGCGGTATTGATTTACGTATTCTTATTGCGCGATATCATGAACTTAAGCAAAAAGCAGGCAAAGCTTTGGAGATTCGTGAGAAGCAAGAAGAAGCTTTGCATTATTTTAGAGGATTGGTGCGTCAAATTAAAACCTGTTATACAGAAATGGAAGCAACACCGTTTACCTCACTGCTTTTTTCTAGAATGCAAAAAATCCTCCATATTATTGGTCGTCCGGCTAAAGCGTCGTTTGAAAAATTATACAAAGCAATTCGTCTTTTTGAGGGGATTTTACAACGTTTTTTTGGGCAAAAAACATCAAAAACAAGATACACGGATCTTGCTGGCAATATACATATAGAACATACAACCCCTAACTATAATTGTAATTGTAACAAAAATGGGTGTTCAGATAATTCTGAACACACTCAAATCGTTAATGTGACCTCCGGTCACGATAAAATGGCTTATGAAAATATAGAGAACGGCAAAACCGCCCCTTCACTTCCTTCAAAAAGTAGTACATTGCCTCAAATTAAGCCGGAGATACTGGAAAAGGCTTTACCAAATGCCGTCTTGTTTTCTGAATGTAGTTTCCAAACAGAAAGCGATTTGATACATTCTATGTATCCTATGTACAGAATGATTAAAGTTTCAGAACATGCCGCTGAACAAGCTACAAAAATCATGGGGCTTAAAAAAACAGCTCTGGCAATTGCCATCATTTTTGAAAAATATGCTAGAGGACTTGTAAAATCACCAGGAGGATATCTCCGCGGCATGATTGATAAAGAAAAAAAGGGAGAATTATATCTAGAGCGTTCTTTATTCGCTTTATTGAAACAAGCTGATCAAGAAGAAATAAATAGTTTAAACTTAGAAAAAAATCAGAAAATAAAGCTAAACGAAGAAAAAAGCTCTTTGTTTGAGTTTGAACTCAATAAAACGTTAAATAATCTAACAATGTCAAAATTTGCATAAAAAATCTTATTAAAGTGAAAAAAATAAATGGATAAAACAAAGAAAATAATAGGGCGACGGTTAACTGCACAACATCTAGAATATCAGAAAATAGCAGAGAACGTTGAATATAAACCAGTAAGCCGCGATAAATTAAGCAAGCTGGCTTATCGATTATATCATATTGATTTAATTAGTAGAGCAGAATCTTCTGTTCTTTCTACCTTATTAGAAATAACGCCTGATAAAGCCTTTAAAAAAGGTGGAGTTCCTATTATTTTTAAAAGCAATCAAGATATTGGTTTTATGACTCGTAGTCCAGGACGTGTTAGTGTACTTCTTTCAAGTTTGTATGATTGTGGGTTGATTGTAATATGGGATTTTGGATATTTTGGTCGCCAACATATAGATGATAACGATCGATATACTCGCTCAACAAGGGCTATTGATCTGCGTCTTTTTATCATTCGTTACTATGAGCTTAAGGAAAAAGTAGATAAAAAATTAAAACGTATTGCATCCTAATATGGCATATTTTCAGTATACGATACTGATATTGTTAGTTTGAAATTACCTGTCCAATATTATGAAAAATCTATATCGATAGCTTTTGCTTGCATTTGTTCGTAAAGTTTTTGAATTGCTTTCATATTATCTTTTCGTGCTTCGTTGATCGATAGTTCAATTGAGGTTGAAAAGTATAATCCTGTATCTTCTAGCCATTTATAATGCCATACCATTGCTTTACGCCCCTCATCATAAGGCAATCCACCTTTTCGGTTTTTGGGTAAGCTATGTGTTTTATTTATAAATTGGTATTGTACAGGATCACTAACAAGAGCTATATGTTTTTTAATGACATCTATATAAGCTAAAGCATTTTTGAAACTTTTGATCATAGCTTTACTGTTACCGTATTGGATAAAATCATTTTCTGTTAAAGAGCGCTCACTACTGATGAGTAACGATATATCACCATTTTGTCCAATATCACGAAGATAATTGTACAAATCACTTCGCACATCATGTAATTTTTTTGCCTCCAATGTATTACTAAATTCTTGCATATATTTATGCTGTTGATCGAACAAATATTCTAGTTTATCTTGATATTTTTCATGCTTACTATCATTTGTATAGATTTTTGCTACTTCTTCTTCCACAGAAAAACCTTTCTTAATGAGATGTCTTCTTATGCTAACTTGGAAAAAGAATCCGGACAATAGGCAAAAAATATTTAATTATGTCATAAAAAGTGTTTTTTAAATAAGGTAATTGGAGTTTTTAAATTTACATAAATAATAATTTATATACGAAATAAATATTTTAATTATTCATCTTTAGTGCCATTAATCCTTATTTTTAAAAGGCGTAAAGAAGGTCGAAAATGAGAAAAATTTTTGATTTAAAAAAAAGAGAAAGAGATAAATGATCAACTTATCCTAGCGGGGATAACTTTTTAGAACCTCTTCCTCCAAAAAAAGATATATACAAGATATTTTTATTTAGCAATTATTTTATTAGATCCTTTATACTTTTTTAATGAGAGGCTATCTGCCTCTCAAACTCTCTGGAACGCTCACCAAAATCATGACATCAGATCCGCGTTTAATGAGGGGACTAACAATCCTAGGTTCTTGATGTCAAGGAGACCATTACATGGCGCCTAACGGCGTCCTTGACAAAGAACCTAACGGCTTGTTTCGTCCATCTCACGCGGCTCCGAAATCATGATTAGAAGGGGCGCTTTTAGGGGCATATACTTCAAAAGAAAGAGATAAAAATTATAAGCTATTTTATGAGATAAATATTTGAAAATATTATAAAAAATGTAACATAATTAAAATTATAGGCGTTGGAAATGTTCAATCATGATGATATCGAAAGTGTTGAATTTTATTTTACTGTAAATGGTAAACAAATAAAATTTGATAAAGAGACTAATGATAAATTAAAGGAAAATATAGATTGGGAGAAATTTTTATCGCAATTATTCGTTGATAAGGAATAATAAGCCCTCTGGGTCAAATGCATATATTTTTTAGGGGAGATCCAAATGCCAAAAATTTTTATTGTATATAATAATCATACTATTTTAGAACAAACTGAACGTGTTCTTTTTAAGCTTGGATTGGAACCATACGTTCTGAAATTTGGTAGTGATGATTTAACTACTATTGAGGATTTTAAACAAGAAATTAGTATGCAAACTAATTCTCCAAAATTTGGTATTGTGCTACTTACTCCCGATGACATTGGTTATGCAAAATCTGCTGATAAAAAAGACGCACAACCGCGCGCTAATCAAAATGTTATTTTTAAAATGGGTATGTTGTTTCCTATAATTTCTTGCAGAAATATTGCTATTTTAAAAAAACGAGATGTTGAAGTACCTTTAGATTATGAAGGGATTAATTATATTCCTTTTAATGAACACGTAAAAGAGACGCTCCCAAAACTTGTTGAACTATTAAACACAGCCGGATTCAATTTAGATACAGTTAACTACTGAATTTTTTTCTGTATGAAGTATACGCAAAATATGCACTCTTCTTTGTTCTTGGGATAAGGCTTTAGGAGTATATGGGATAAAAACGTCCCGTACAGGTTTATTTTCTTGTAATAAAAGCATGAAATGATATAATCATCCCTTTCGGGATGATTATGATTGAAAGCAGAATGAAAATATTGGGTTTTATTGTTAGAAATACACGTAAAAAACAAGGATTAACACAAGAAC
>NZ_JBHIQF010000088.1:0-1207 GCF_042196445.1 Bartonella sp. AP11XZML | reverse complement strand
GGATTTTTGGTTTGCACTTCAAGCCCCCCTCCGGTTGCGAGCGCCCTCGCATTGGTATTCCGGGAGTCTAAAAGTACTGAATCCGAGTCAGTTTTTTTGCTTTTAGTGCGGAAAAGCACCTGGACATAGCAAAAACTCCCGGAATTCCGGGATACCCACAAAAGTGGGCTCAATTGTACGCTCGGATTTAGGGCTTTTAGTTCCCTATTGGTCGTTGCGTATACGACCAAAATTACAGTATTCATTTATAAGGCAATTTCAGAAAATTGGCAAGAAAAATCAAAATAATCTCAAAGACTATAAGATTGGGTACTTTTTAAAAAAGTGCGAAATATGGATTATAAATCGCGTCTTTTTCCTATCAAAATGTCGATAAAATTTGGATTTTTAGTTGGCACTTCAAGCCCTCCTCCGGTTGCAAGCGCCCTCGCATTGGTATTCCGGGGTCTGAAAACACTGACTTGACTCAGCTTTTTGCTTTTAGTGCGGAAACGCACCTGGACATAGCAAAATCTCCCGGAATTACGGGATACCCGCAATGCGGGATAAATTTATGTATTAAGCTTTCGGGCTTTTAGCTCCCTATTTGATCGTTGCGTGGACGATCAAAAACACGTGCTTATCAATAAAGTAATTTCAGGAGATTGGCAAGAAAAATGAAAATAATCTCCAAGACTATAAGATTGGGTACTTTTTAAAAAAGTGCGAAATATGGATTATAAATCGCGTCTTTTGCTTAATCAGAAATGTCGATAAAATTTGGATTTTTAGTTGGCACTTCAAGCCCTCCTCCGGTTGCAAGCGCCCTCGCATTGGTATTCCGGGAGGTTGGATTCACTGAACTTAAACAGTCTCTTGTTTTTAGTGCTTAAAGCACTTGGACATAACAAAAGCCCCCGGAATTTCCGGGATAGCCATAATTGTTTATGTTTAAGTTTTAAGGAATCCAACTCCTTATTGACCGCTGCGTAGACGACCAAAAAACACAGGCCAATTCATAAAGTAATTTCAGGAGATTGGCAAGAAAAATCAATATCCCATAAAATGGCGTGATTTTGAGGGGTGTGGAGTGCTGGTTTGAATTTGACTTAAGGGGTATATGAATGGAATAATATTAATTGTTACTCTTTTGCTTAATCAGAAATCAGCCACAAGATTGCTTTTTGTTTTTTCGGCTGGAGCTCTCTAAAATTTTTCAAAAGTGAAT
>NZ_JBHIQF010000087.1:0-8215 GCF_042196445.1 Bartonella sp. AP11XZML | reverse complement strand
AGGTTTTTTTATCGGGGAGAAAATATCACGCGTTATGCTTTCGTCTAGGGAGGGCGCCGCTTGGGGGCTTAACCGATATGGAAAAGGAGAGGATGAGAAACTTGTGGGGAGGGGGATGTTGAGGGGGGCGTTTCCAACAGCTTTTGTGATTTCAGCAGCACAATATTTAAGGATGCTGTCATTCTTAGTGGGGAATGCATCTTAAAAGATATGAATGTTTCAAAGAGAATATGTTGCAAAAAAACACCTTAAAGATGAAGGGGAGAAATACTATGCCAATCATTATCGATTGTATTCAAGGAACAGAGGAATGGCAGCAAGCGCGTAATGGTTTGATTACGGCTTCGTTGTTTGAGATGGTTATGGCACGAACAAAACAAGGGCAAAAAACGTCACGCTATCAGAGTGTGATGATGAAATTGGCGGGAGAAAGAATTACCGGAAAAACCGTTGATGAAGGGACAACACTTTCTCAGCGACGTGGGACTGAATTAGAACCAAGCGCGCGACAGCTTTATGGGAAACTGACACATACAGAACCTGAATGTATTGGCTTTGTTTTGGCTGATGATCGCGGACAAGGATTTTCTCCCGATGCTTTTGTTGGAAAAAATGGATTGTTGGAAATTAAAACAAAAAAACCTGAAATTTTAATTCCTCATTTCATGCAAAAGGGCTTTCCAGCAGAACATAAAGCACAATGTCAAGGAGGGTTATGGATTTCTCAACGCGAATGGGTGGATTTAATGCTCTATTGGCCGGATATGCCTCCTTTGATTAAACGGGCTTATCGTGATGAAGCGTATATTTGCAAGCTTGAAAATGAAATTAGCCGTTTTAATGAGGCTTTGGAGAAGATGGTACAGCAAATTAAATCTGTTGGGACAGGTTTTCATATAAGAACAGAAATTGCTTTGAAGGAGGGAGAAAGCGGGGAGTTTGGAGCGCATGCAAGACGTATGCTGGAGGGCAAAACAAGAATGAGACGGGGTGGGAAGGGATCTTGTGTAGCGTTGAGGAGAGGCAAAGTTCTATAAAAAGGAAAGAGCAGAGGGGGAAAAGAGCTGGTTTTTGTGTTGGAGGAGGGTGCCAAACAGGGGGGGCGCAGGGAAGCAGGGAGCATAGCGAACTTAGGGGACAGGAATGTGAAAGGCATGGTGGGAAAATGTGGGAAGAAAGGGTGCTTGGAGCGCATGCAAGGCGGCGCGGTATGCTGGAGGGGAAAACGAGAATGGGGAGTAAGGCTAAGTGTTCAGAGGTATGGAGGCTGTGATTTTGGGTGCTTTTGTGGTGAGTGTTGGGGGGGGGGGAGCCGCAATGAAAGGGCTGAGTAGCTTTTTCATTGTGGTGACAATGGTGTACGTTATGCTTTCGTTCTTGGGGGGAGAGAGCTTTGCGGGGGCTTGGGGGATTTTCTTAGCCGATATGGAAAAGGGGGAGATACGCGGCTTTAGGAAGAGAAATGTTGGAGCGGGATGAGGAGGAAATGGTGGGGATGAAGGGGGCAGGTCGTTATCCTGTGACTTGGAGTGACACGAAAGCATGCTAGAGAACAAAAATGAGGTTTAGGGGGAAGGGAAGCAGCAGTACAGATAGGTTCCAACCTATAAAAAGGCACGTTCAAGGAGGAAAAGAGCCGGTTTTTATGTTTTTGCGGCACGCAAGTAGGGAGCTTGGAATGATACGTAAAGCATGCTGGAAAATGGAAGGAGGTGTTTGGCGGGGGAGGTCGTTAAAGCTTGTTTAGACGTATTGGGACAACGGGGAGCTTCTGGCCGCTTTTGTGTTGTGCCGTGTTTGGGGGCGCGATGAAAGTCCCCCCATGATGGCGAAGTTGCCGGACAAGTGCTTTTTCATTGGAGAGGAAATGGTTCTTGTGGTGCTTTTGTTTTTTGGGAAAGAGTCGTTTGAGGGGCATTTTTTAGCCGATATGGGAAAAGGGATGTAGGGGCATGAGAAAAAGTCTGTGTGGAGTCAAGTGGGCTTGTTGGGGGAAAGATTGGGGGGCAGGTTGTGGAAGAAATAGAGGGGTGGAGGGGGGAGAATAAGAAAAGAACGGATAGAGACATTATAATCTTTATGTTTTTCTACACTACCTTGTTATAGAAAATCAAAAATGACCACACCTTGTGAATTCACTGTGGGTCGCTCTTAATACTCTTCAAAAGCACTGATCAATAGATACTTCTCCATATAAATTTGATAAATGATATTAGTATGAGCCCGAAGATAAATGCACCAATCTTTACCAAATATCCTTTTATGCTTATGAGAATTAATAACCCTATACTTATTTATTCCTAGTGGTATATTCCACGTAAAAAACGAAATTATATAACACATTACAGGTATTATTCCACAAATAATGAAAATTACATACGCGATACTATCAATTACACGCTTGGTATTATCTTGTCGTCTGTTCTCTTGGTTTCTACTAATTTCAGAAGCCTTGTGATTATCTTTAAAAGTTTTATGATAGAACTGATTGTAAGCAGCTCTCTTTTGAGGATCTTTAAGAACTTCATAGGCTTCACAAATTTTTCTGAATTTTTGTTCTGCTTCGGTACTAGAATTATGATCAGGGTGGTATTGCAGAGCTAATTTACGAAAAGCAGATTTTATCTGTTTATCGTTGCATGCGTAGCTTACACCAAGAATTCCATAATAATCGTCTTCATTGACTATCATTAAATACAGCCACTTTGTGTATTGCTCTTATTTTACAAGATCATTTAATTGATCTCTTTTGAATGTATCAACATGTGTTATTTTTATGTTAGAAATATGGTTAAAATCGTATTGAATGGCATGGCTGTACTTGGGGCTATTGTCTCTAAATGAGAGGAGATACAGTTCAAAACGCTTAAAAATGCAGGGTGTTTTTAATATTTTAGAAATATTTTTTACAAAAATAGATTAAAAGAGAGACGATAAATCAGATGTAAAAGGGACGGCAATAATAGCCAAGGTTGTCATTATTGTAAATAAACAGGCAGGAACCTTAAATCTAAAACGCCAAAGTAAATTTATGGGAACAGACATTATCGTTGTTATTACGAATGCTACGATAAACCATTGCAGGAATAAGTTCATTATATTAATTTCATTATTAAAACGATTTTGATTAAGACGATTTTGTTTTAGTTCTTCCTCTGAAACACAATCGATAATAGAAACGCCATAATAAACAGGAAATTTTCCACCTGGACAAGCGCTAACAGAAAATTGTTCAAGCTCTAACCATTCTCTTTCGCGTTCTTTTTCTAATAGCTTCTTTTTTATTTTCTGTCTTATATATTCTTTTGAAATACAATTGATCGGAGAAGTACTTCCAACAAAAAGACCATCTGTTGTACATCCACTCGTTGTATGATGCGTAAATAAAACAGCGCTTATTACGATAGCGAAGAAAATAAAGTGTTTAAACATAAGGTATTTATTGTCGTTTGTTTCTGATGAGCTTTTATAAGTCATTTCTGTTAAATAAATCAATATGTGTTATTTTTGTGTTGAAAATATACGTAAAAACGTATTTAATAAAAATGGTTATAATGATCATAATGTGTCTAAATAAAGGTGTGGTACTGGTTAAAACCCCGCATATGTGGGGTTTTAGCTTATTGGAGGAGGTATGACAGCAGAAAATATAAGGGGATCTGTAGCCAAAATGGTTGTCCTAGGGTGGGGAGAGTAGGGAATATCCAAAATACTCCAAATGAAATATACTTGTTCTTGTACATTCACGCACTTGTTTTAATAAAGATATCTCGCTCTAAGCTCATTTCACATCCATTTCATGCCGGCGTTCGTAAATTTCATACTGGCGCCTGTGAATAATATCGTGAGGGGTATAACGGTCAAGCCCCGTAAATTATAAAGTCCGTAGGTTATAAAACCCTGTAGATTATAAACATTGCGCACCCTAACTTACTTTATGAAAAAGTAAGTTAGTACTATTTGGGGCCCGTTGCCAAAATTGCGGCATGGGCTGTAGCTCTTGAGACGATTCATAATCTCGTTTACTGGGAGGCTTCTTACGAAGAGATATGCTTTTCTTGGAAAGTTTCTCGCCATACGGATCTTTCTGTTTGTGAACTGTAAGCAAAGAGGAGTGATTGATTTCAATAGAATAGAGGGGGAGAGAATTTTTTGCTCTTCGGATTCTTATGCAAGAGGAATAACGCTATCTGTATCAATCAAAGTATTCGTATAAAAAAGATGCGTGTTGAAAGAGGGATGGCTTAGAACACGTGGAAAACCATAGTGTATAAAATTGGTAATGAGGGATCTTCTTTGAAAAGGCAGGCTCTCAATTTTCTGCCATATGGGGTGCCTAGTATATGGGGATGTCTGTCATATGAGATGTTTGCTATATGGGATGTTTGCCATATGGGAGCGTGGGGTGGTTTAGTGAAAGCTTTATTGAGGGGGACTTTATCACTGTTTGGTTTTTGCTTTTGGTAAGGGGTGGGGAGAATGGGGAAGGAATTGAGAGGAGGTTCTGGAAATGGCTCTGTTAGATTTGTTGTAAATGACGAATAGGATCGATGAAGCTTATTCTAATTTTTACAGGGAATACTTGTGTTGCTTGAGGTGGGTAGAGAGGCTAGAAAGATAAGATTATTCGTTTTGGGGCGGATAAAGGTATCAATGGGATATGTTCAAACAATGAGTTTATAATAATTCATTATTGAGATTTAATTTGAATTTCAATGAGAGCCCGAAATAGTGTGAGATGTTCTTATTTCAACCCTTCTTATTCAGACGCTCTTATATTGAATCAAGTAAAATCGTTTGTTTGCATATTACAAACAGGGTGAGCTTGTGGGGGAAAATATTCAAGAAATAAAATATTGAAAAAATAAAAATGCTTATATCGCACTCAAGTGCTAAGAGCTGTTGCAACAGTGAGGCTTGGCAAAGAGAAGGATAGGGCAAATCTTACAGAAAGGAAAGAGGGGGGAGGCAAGGAAAGAAGGGAGGCAAGGGGTGGGGGGATATTCTTTGGGGGGCGGTCAATTTCAAAAGCCGTTCGTAAGGCATTTTAGAGATTAAGCGTGGCATTGAGGCTCTTGATTTTGAAGCCATTGATTTTGAAGCTACTGATTTTGAGGCTATTGAAGCGCATGGTTTAAAGGATGGAGGATTTGATGAATCCGATGGAGGTTGGGGGAAAAGATTTAGGCTTATAGGGAAGACTTATAAGGGCAAGAAGAGAGAGGCAAAAGAAGAATAAAATGGTGCTGCGAGAGAGGATTGAACTCTCGACCTCTCCCTTACCAAGGGAGTGCTCTACCACTGAGCTACCGCAGCCCTTTTCAATCTTTGCGCTGTCTTGTGCCATATTGTCAGAAAATAGGCAAGAGAACATTTGTATATTCTTGCAAGAAAACGTATCTTATGTCATGACATATGTTTCTTATATGCTTAAATATTTAAGGTTATGAGTTGCTTGGATAGAAGCTCAACACTGTTTAAAAGGTTGCGCAATGACACAAATGCATCAAAAACAAAAACAAAATGAAATTAATCATCAAGATGAAAAAGCAAAACGACGTCAAGAAAGATTGGCACAACAATTGCGTCAAAACCTGAAACGTCGAAAAGAGCAAAGCCGAAAAAGAGCACAACCAGAGCTCTAAAATGCAAAAAGCTCTAAAATGCAAAAAAAATGTTTTTTAGTAAATTTTTGCAACCAAACTTCTCAATAATTTGTTCTCATAGTTAGAATGCGTTCTAAAACGATTAATAAAGCATAACTTCCCGAAGGGGGACAATCCTTTGGAAGGGCAGGCACAAAGGAAAAGAGGGAAAACACGATGGATTCTATTCAAATTGTTGGGGGAGAAAAACTTCAAGGAACAATTCCTATTTCTGGGGCAAAAAATGCTGCATTGCCTCTTATGATTGCGGCGCTGCTTACAGAAGAAACGCTCACTTTAGAAAATATTCCGCATCTGGCCGATGTTGAATTGCTTATTCGTATTCTCAATAATCATGGTGTTGGATATGCCGTTGATGGACAAGAGTTTAACGATGAATGTGTGAATTCAAGAACAATTCATTTTACGGCGCAAAAAATAGCCACAACACGGGCACCATACGAACTGGTGAAAAAAATGCGTGCAAGCTTTTGGGTTATCGGACCTCTGCTTGCACGATGCGCAGAGGCTTATGTTTCGCTTCCTGGAGGATGCGCTATTGGAACAAGACCTGTCGATTTTATCCTTGAGGGACTTAAAACTTTAGGCGCACAGATTACTATCGAAAATGGATATGTTCATGCAAAAGCGCTAAAGGGGTTAAAAGGTGCTCACTATCGTTTCCCTAAAGTCACTGTTGGTGGAACCCATGTGCTGCTGATGGCGGCGACAATGGCAAAGGGAACAACCACTCTTGAGAATGCGGCTTGTGAGCCAGAAGTGACAAACCTTATTCGAACCCTGAATGCTATGGGGGCTCAAATAACCGGTGAAGGAACAACAACGCTTACAATTGAAGGGGTTAAAAAACTCAACGGTGCTAGAGTACGCGTTATTGCTGATCGAATCGAAGCGGGAACATATGCAATGGCTGTTGCTATGACGGGAGGAGATGTCTTTCTTAAAAATGCAAATCCTAATCATCTCACAAAAGTGCTTAAGGTGCTCCAAAAAACAGGACTCGAGATTCAAATAGAACCTCAAGGAATTCATATTAAGCGAAATCCAAAGAACACCAAAATTATGCCCGTTGATATTAAAACAGGACCTTATCCTGCTTTTCCAACCGATCTCCAAGCGCAATTCATGGCGCTCATGACACGGGCTGAAGGAATCGCGCATATTACAGAGACGGTTTTCGAAAATCGTTTTATGCATGTTCAAGAACTCAATCGCTTAGGGGCAAAGATAAAGCTTGATGGGCAGACGGCAACTGTCTATGGAACAGAGAATTTGCAAGGGGCTCCTGTCATGGCGACGGATTTGCGTGCTTCTGTTTCTCTTGTGATTGCAGCATTGGCGGCAAAGGGGGAAACAATCGTCAATCGTGTTTATCATCTTGATCGTGGATTTGAGAGATTAGAAGAAAAATTGGCTCGTTGTGGTGCAAAAATCCAACGCATCACAGTGTAAATCTTTCAAAGATATGCTGAATGCTTTGCGCTGTGGTTGAGGGGGGCGATTGCTTGGGGGCGTTTTAACACAATGTTTGCTTGTTGGGAGGGGCTGGGCTTGGGGCGCTGGGCTTGGCTGGTGCATTTTTAATGGTTTACTCTCTTTCTTGTGGAATTTTGGAGCCGTATATTCTTGATGATTTTCTCAATAGTTCTTTCAAATCTCCATCTTTCAAGGGTATGGCTTTTGTGGCTGCTGTTTTCTTTTCGGAATGGTTTTTCTTTCGTGTAAAGTTTTGCTTCTCTCACTCTTGAGGAGGCTCGTGATTATTGTCTAAGTTTCGTTCATGGCGCTCATGACGCGGGGTTGAGGGAAGCGCGTGAAATTACAGAGACGGTTTTCGAAAATCGTTTTATGCATGTTCAAGAACTCAATCGCTTGAGGGCGCAAATAAAGCTTGATGGGCGAGAGGGCAACCGTCTCGTGGAACAGAGAATTTGCAAGGGGGACCTCTTCATGGCGACGGATTTGCGTGCTTGTTGTTTCTCTTGTGATTGCAGCCCTCTTACTCTTGTTACATTGGCAGCAAAGGGAGAAACAATCGTCAATCGTGTTTATCATCTTGATCGTGGATTTGAGAGATTAGAAGAAAAATTGGCTCGTTGTGGCGCAAAAATCCAACGCATCACAGTGTAAATCTGTAAGATGTCTCTCAAAAATGGCTTTGGGAGGGGGTGATATGTTGTTAGGTGTGCTTTTGGGAGGTGTGATCTCAAAAATAAAGGGTTATTAGTCCTCTCAATAAACGTGGGTTTTATTTCATGGTTTTGGAGTTTTTACGAGCGGGCATAAAAGTTTGAGAGGCGGGGGTGGAGCTCATAAAATAAAGACTGTTTTTAAATTTTATTGCTAATTTCCTGAAATTACTTTATACCTTAAAGGGTAACTTTGGTCGTCTACGCAACGACCAAGAGGGATTCAAAAACCCCTAAAATCCGAGCGTAAAAATGAACCTACTCTTGTGGGTGTCCCGGGATTCCGGGAGTTTTTGCTATGTCCAGGTGCGCTCTAGCACTAAAAGCAAAAAAGCTGACTCGGATTCAGTGTTTTTGACT
>NZ_JBHIQF010000086.1:0-2616 GCF_042196445.1 Bartonella sp. AP11XZML | reverse complement strand
ACCTCTTCAAAATACACCGCGTCAATGCCACCGGCTGTCTGCTTTATTTCTGATAGCCATTGCTTAAAACGCAAGTAACGCATTCCACCGCCTTCAAAACGACGGGAGTAAAAATTAATGGTACCACTTATGATACTACCGTCCCCTCCACGTATCGCCCACCCCATCTTCGTACCTAGATCAAAACAAAGAATCGTGTTATTCACCGCGCCTCTCCATACAAAACGTGTTTTATAAGGTTGTTTTTTTCTGAAAAGTAGAAAGAGAAAGGCGTATGAAATATGCTTAATGAAATAGAAAATGCTTGGCATTGGATTAATAACAATCCTGTCATATCTACCATTATTGCTACGCTTTTTATCAGTATTGGAGGTTTTTTGTTTAAGTATTTTAAACTTTGTAAAAGAAGAAAAGCTTCAGAACAAAAGCTAACTGTGACAAGTGATCCAATAATATTTCTACCAAGGTTAGAGCGTAAAGAACCGCGTAAAATCCCCTTAATTTTTATACCCTTAATCATTAAAAATCCTACAAAAAAAGATATTAGAATCAAACAAATACGTCTTATTGAAGAAAGCCCTTTTGAACTTATTGCTGCTATGGTATGTAATCCTATTTCTATTGGATTTTCTAGAATAGATCCTAAATGTATCTCTTTCGAAAGAAATTTGATAAAACCGCAACGTAGTATACAATATTCTAAAAAGGGACGTTTTATAAATCCACCGTCAGAACAGTTGTTAGAGTTATTTAATCTAAAAAGCCGCAGTGAGTTGTCATTAACACTATGTATTTCCCCTCTAAGCTCAAATGATATAGTTGACCCTGAATTTTTCATAAGGCATACTGCACTGTATAATCCAAAGAAAACAATCGAAGTGAGCTTTTGTCCTGTTAGCTTCGACGGATTAAAGACATGGGAAATGTTTTTTGAAATTGCTGATTAAACTGTATATCTTGTGGTTTAATTCTTTCTATTTTTTTGTGTAAACTTGCAATCTGTCCATCAATAGAAGTTACATGTTTATTGATTAATGTTTCTTGATTTTTAATTATTGTGTCCTTTTCCCTAATTATTTCATCTTGTTCATCTATCTGTTCTTGTAGGTCAGAAGCCTTGAAATAATAGTGTAAAGTAAACAGTGAGACCACAATAATTGGAATGTTATTGATGATATGACCTATGACAAATGACATTACATCTTCCATCTTTCTCTCCTCACTTCCCCTTCTTCTTACTCTTCTTATTCTTATGAAGCGGCGCTTTTACTGCTTCATCACGCTGCTTAAGCTCTTGTGTTAGTCTTTCAACTTCCTCGTCGCGTGATTGAACATCTTCTTTTAGTGCCTGTATCTTTTCACTTTTCCGTTTGAACTCTTCTCGGTACGCATCTATCTTTTGTTTTAGTTCTTTAATTTCCTCGTCACGTTCTTTAAGCTCTTGCTTCAGTTCTTCAATTTCCTCGTCGTCACGTTCTTCTATCTTTTGTTTCAGTTGTTTAATTTTCTCGTCACGTTCTTCAATCTCTTGCTTCAGTTCTTTAATTTCCTTGTCACGTTCTTCAAGATCCGCATCACATTCATCAATTGTCTGCTTGCTTTCCATTAAATACCTAAACTCATTCTCTTTCATTTTTTTCTTAATATCTTGAACCTGCTCTTTAAGTGCCTTAACCTGCGCGCGATAATGCAATGCAATACAAAACATCACTCCGCTTAAGAGCAAAACTGAAACCACTTCTATCCATAAAATTTCATTTAAACTCATCTTTATCTCCTTTAATTTTTATGAGGGCGGTCATCATGACCAATCTGTTGTGCTTCGCATTCCATTAAAAAAAGAATACAACAAGCCGCATGTGCCAAGTGTGATAAATCACTCTCAGCATCCTTATGCTCTCCACCAAACCATGCTAATAAATGACGTAAAGCAGCACCGTGTAACCTGCTCCAGTGCATGCCATTACGCCAATTGTTTGCTCCGTACTTCTTTGCCCCAAACTCTAAAACTTTACCAATTTCAAGCAGTGCCAACGGCGGTATAAGCTCTACACGAGGCTTACCATCATCATTCTTATGCGCTTCATTTGCATTATGTGAACACATATAAACTCTGTCGCCACCATATTCTTCAGTGCCGCAAACATATGCATTTCCATAAATCTTGGCCTTACCATAAACCACGGCATGACCGAACACCTTAGCAGCATCACAAACCTTGGCATAACCACAAACCTTGGCGTTGCCATAAACCTTGGCGCTGCCATAAACATGGATATTATCGTAAACGTAAGCATTACCAAAAACCGCAGCTTCATCACAAACCTTGGCATTGCCAAATACATGCGCATTACCACAAACCTTGGCGTTGCCATAAATCGCAGCTGCTAAAAGAACATTGGCATTCTCATAAACACGGGCATTGTCATAAACATGAGAAAAACCAAGAACCTTGGCATTGCCAAAAACACGTGCATCACCATAAACCCATGCCCTATTCCCAACCCAACAATCGCCCTCATGAGAGAGGTTGCCTTCACTCTCTACAAAACCACCAACATCACCTGCTTTAACTTTTCCAAAGCTTCTCAATGCACGAATGCGGTGAAGAGTTTT
>NZ_JBHIQF010000085.1:0-27221 GCF_042196445.1 Bartonella sp. AP11XZML | reverse complement strand
TCGGTTCATGAAAATGGCTTGAAAATTGAAACAAATGAGGGATAAAAAATGAGGGGCAATGGAAAAAATTCACCATTGGATAAAGAACCACGGTCTTTTGCGCTTGAAGAAGCGTTTCTGACACGCAAAAATTATAAAGTCATCTTTTGTATTGCTTTCATTGTGGCAGCTTTAAGAATGGCTCTTCGCTTCGTCCCCATGTTGCTTGGGTGGACGTTGGCGGAGTGGGAAGGGGATGTCGTGGCAGCTCTCTCGTTAATTATGGAGCTTATATCATGGTTTATTTTTTTGTTCATCCCTGTTGCCTTTGTGGTTCGTATCATTTTCACGGTTCTGTTGAAAGAAAAGATCGATATGTTGGAGCAAGCAATCTGGAAGCGGAGAAAAACCGCTTCTCAACAAAACAGCGCATGAAGGGGCGGAGAAAATGATAGATGTTAAAATGATGGATATTATTGTTGTACTCTCGTGGGGTGTGGGCTTGACGCTTTTCACGCTGCTTTCTGCCGTGGTCGTGATGTTTATTTGGGCATTGTATTACTCTACTTTCAAGCGGGTGAGACTGTATTGCCAAGTGACAAAAGAATTAAGCCGCGTGCTTGAACAACCTGTCGTTTTTGAGCCGTCTAGTGGGGAAATGCCGATGATTAAGCCGTTATCTGAGGAAAAAGAGTTTTCTCTTTCTGATGAGGAAATCTTAACGATGGAAAGTGCAACGGCGCTTTTAAAGAGTTTGGGGTGGAAGGTGGAAATTGAAGGAAAAGGAGATCATTTGTCCACCTATTATTTACCAGATCGTGAAGTGCAGTTTCTTTATAATGCTGAGAAGGGGTATCCGCGATTTGATTGTGCAATTGCGGTGGTTTCTGGTATCCATGCGGCGGCTTGCCAAACAATAGACCCTTATAATTCTGGAGGTTTGATTGCTCTTGAATTGAGTTTTGATGTGAAGGGGTTGGAAATTTTTGAAGAAAAGGTAAGCGTTGGATGTTTACGTCGTGCACTCGAGAAGGCTTTAGAAAAGGCAATGACTGAGGTTGATCTTGGCAAGATGCTTCGCTCTCAATATAGAATCTTGCCTTGGGAAAACAAAACTGTGGTCTCTCGGTTGGCTTCTTATTCCCTGCGTTATCTTGCGGCTCTGGCTTTGATGGGTGATGTTGAAACTTTACACTCTTATCAGAAAAGCTTTATGGAAGGTGAGAAGCTGGGCTTTGAAACAAGCATCGAAGAAGAGCATCTGGAACGCGCAATGGTGATCGCTCAAGCGGTAGAAAAGACAAAGCAACCCAGTTACGATTTGCTTCAACAGGCGGCAAAGGATTTTTCCATGGAGGTAGAAAGCTATGAATATTTTAGAGCTACAGATCCCAATTTGTGCAATAGAAGAAGAGATTCTTATGAAAAATTGATCGAGGAAAAAAGAGAAGAATTAAGGCAACAGGGATATTTTGTTTACGAAAAGGACGCGATTTGTGAGGTTGATGGAAAAAACTATCGTCCCGATATTCTTTACATAAAGGATGGGGAGTTAGAATATATGGATGTAGAAATTAGGATTGATGAAAAAATTTATTGAGAAAAATAAAGAGTTTAGATAAGTTAAAAAGAGCTTAAACCTAAAAATAATGCGTAAAAAGCGCGAAGCGTAAAAGCAGAGGGGAACAATGCAGGAGAAAAAAGCAACATTTGAAGAGTCTTTCTTTTCATTTAGAAAATTTATGGTGTCTTCAGTGGAAAGGCGTAAAGGGGTGGGAAGGTGTAAAATAATAGGGTGCCGCTTTTTTATCATGTTTTGTACATGCCTTATCATGATGGCTTTAGAAGTTCCTGCGGGTGCAAAATCTCTGGTACAGCCGTTGCAATGGACAAGATGGGAAGAAATTGGTTCTCTTATTTTTCTCTTACCAGTGTTGATATGGTTTTGTCTTCTCACACCCCTTCCTATTTTGTGGGGGATTTGTCGTTTTAAAGAGCGTAAATTGGAAAAAATAAAGAAAAAACTAAAAGAAAAAATAAAGCAGCAAGAGATTAATCAATGAGGTTATACGCATGAGGGGTGAGATCGCGTTTTTTATTTTGTTTCTGCCGGTTGGATATTTTCTTCTAAATGCAGTTACAGTTTTTGCCATTTTTGTGAATATGATTATTGTGGTGCCTTATTATTCTTTAATCAAGCGTTTGAGGCTCTATTACAGAGTGAAAAAACAAAGACGTTTGATGAAAGAACATCCACAGCGTTTTTGTTTCTTTGAAAAAAGCGGAAAAGAAAAAGAGAGAGTGCCGCAAAACTTAGCACTAGAAACACAGATAAGTTTCTATTCGTTAAAAAAATGGCTCGCTTTTTCACGCAAAGATTATATCCTCCACGCATGCCTCTCTTTCATCATTATGTTTTTCAAAGCTTATGTCTATGTGATTTTCTCTAAAGGGATAGCTGCTAAGGTAGATGAGAGCAGATTTGAATATATTATCATTCTCTTGTTTTTCTGGTTTTTTTTATCGGTATGTATTTTTGCAACGATCCCTGTTGTTGTGATCCTTCGTGAAATTTTAACTCATCGGTTGAAAAAGAAAATTCAGCAATTGGAAGAAGTGACTGAAGCAACCCAATCAATCAATTTATAAAGGGAAGGGGATAAAATGCATTACGAAATAGCGGCATTTTGGACGGTGATTTTGATCATTCTGCTGGGGGGTGTTTTTGATTTTTTCTTAACAATACCCATTGTGGCACTGTATATTTCTTTTATCAAGCGTTTGATCTCGTATTACAAGGTTACCAAACAATTAAACGCAGCGCTGAAAAAGCGCATGTAGTGCTCGTGTCATGGGGGGCATAAGTTTTAGATCATGCCATTGCTTCATGACTTGGGAGCAGGGCATCGATTGTTTTTCTCATTTTACGCTGATCTCTGGGGGAAAAAGGCTGTTGGCAATGAATAGGCTGGTGATAGGTTTGTAATAGGCTTTAATGGGGCGGTTGATCGGCAGTGTGCTTGTTTTCTGTGAATTTGCAAAATCGTAAAAACGTGAAACTGTAATAGGGTGTGTGTGGTTGGTCAAGGGCTGTGATGGTTGTGGGGCGGTTGGGGAGAAGAGGTGCCAATGGAGGCGTAAAGGTTGGATTGTGAAATGCGTCAAAATTGGAATGGGGGATTGGGGTAATGGAGGGCGTTGGGGGAAAAAGGCTGTTGGCAATGAATAGGCTGGTGATAGGTTTGTAATAGGCTTTAATGGGGCGGTTGATCGGCAGTTTGCTTGTTTTCTGTGAATTTGCAAAATCGTAAAAACGTGAAACTGTAATAGGGTGTGTGGTTGGTCAAGGGCTGTGATGGTTGTGGGGCGGTTGGGGAGAAGAGGTGCCAATGGAGGCATAAAGGTTGGATTGTGCAATGCGTCAAAATTGGAATGGGGTAATGGAGGGCGTTGGGGGAAAAGGGTTGATGGCAATGAATAGGCTGGTGATAGGTTTGTAATAGGCTTGTATAGGCTTTAATGGGGCGGTTTATCGGAAGTTTGCTTTTTTTCTGTGAATTTGCAAAATCGTAAAAGCGTGAAACTGTAATAGGGCGTGTGGTTGCTCAAGAGCCGTGAGGGTTGTGGGGCGGTTGGGGAGAAAAGGTGCCAATGGAGGCGTAAAGGTTGGATTGTGCAATGCGTCAAAATTGGAATGGGGGAATGGGGAGCGTTGGGGAAATGTGGGAATGGAGGGCGTTGGGGGAAAAGGGCTGATGGCAATGAATAGGCTGATGATAGGTTTGTAATAGGCTTGTATAGGCTTTAATGGGGCGGTTTATCGGCAGTTTTGTTGTTTTCTGTGAATTTGCAAAATCGTAAAAACGTGTAACTGTAATAGGGTGTGTGGTTGGTCAAGGGCTGTGATGGTTGTGAGAGGGGGATAAGCCCGTGTGAGAAGGGTTAGAAAAACGTTTGGTTTTGGAGCTGTTGATATAGGCATGCTGTTTAGAGGCGTAAGGGGAGGGGATTGTTCGTTCTCAAAGCCTATGATGTAAGAGAGTATGGGCTATTCAAGAGGGTGTTCGGGTATGGATAGAGATTGAAGGGGCACTGCTTCTTTGCAAAGCAGAGGTATTGATCATAAGTTTTGTTTATTCATATGTTTTTTTATGGCATCCAGTACCTGTTGGCTTATCTCCTTATGGGTCAGCCATCGTAAACCTTTGGGCGTTGTTTTTTGTCCTAATTGAATGGGGATAAAATCAACCTTGTTTTTGCGCGCGCACTCGATGATCATTTGATCATGCGTGTTGGAACCAAAAATATGAAGAATACATGGCGGTTTAGGCAAAAGAGCCAACTGCTCAATTAATGCGCAAGAAAATGCATAGGCGGGCGAATGAATCCATAATATGCAATATTTTAGATCATGCCATTGCTTCACAGCTTCTAAAAATTGCGCCTTTGATGCCGCACAATCATAATCCAACGACACACACAACTGTTTGTTGTGCAATGCCTCAAGCTGGACTTTATGGGAAAGAAAGCGCGCAGCAATAATCACTTCTTGCGGCTTTAGTGATTGATACAAAGGGGCTAGCATCCCTGTGCCCCCTACCACTAAATAACGATAGTGCGCATCCTTTTTTTTCATGCCCCCTCCCTTATTGCTTTAAATCCCACCTCTTTGCTTTAAAAATGTGTACATTTCATCAGCAAGTCTTTCACAACGGGTTTGTACCTCTTCACTTATAACTTTCCAAGTACGACCTTCATCATCTGAGGAAAAATCTTCGTTGGAAGAGGCGATTTGACATTGGAGTGTGTAACCATAAAGCGTGTGCACCACCGGCACTAAATGTTCACAAGGTTGTGCGCATTTTTTGGCCGTACTCCCATGAGAGATAAGTCCAACAGGTTTATTTAAAAAGGCATTATAGCTCAAATTATCAAGAGCATTTTTTAAAACACCCGAATAAGATCCTTGATAAACGGGGCTTGCTAGAATAACGCCATCAGCCGCGGCAATGGTTTTGACAAACTCACGGACCGCAGCACTTGGATTAGCCTCTACCTGCTGATGATAATCGGGATCTGTCATCGGCAAGGGCTGTTCACGCAAATCAACCCAATGAAGTGATGCACCCCGCTTTATGAGGCAATCCGCTAAATAATTAGCTAAAGTTCTTGTTAATGAAGGTTGACGCACAGACCCCAAAATAATTGCTGTATTCAACAGGATTCTCCTTTATCTTTTCCCCACAAGCCTATAACGCAAGGCTTATAAAGAAGTGTGAGTAAAATGATGCGTATCATTATGCTGTTTATAAAGAGCAATTGTGATGATATCGCATCATCATAGAATCAGTTCATGCTAACAAGATTGTTGACAAAACAACACCTCAAACTTGCAAGGGAATGTTAGTGCTTTCATTAATATTAAAATGCTTGATCTCAAGAATCGCGGCTGTCTCTCTGTCTTAGAAGCGCTTTGATGAATATATTCTGAGCTATTGGCTTGCAAGATCCCCAATGAAAAATGGAATATATCGTCATATTTTGAATGATCATTGATCCTTTTTAATTGGAATAAGAAAGTTGTAAGATTTTCTCATTTCAAATGCTCTTATTGCGCGATCATTTGCAAATCAATGGAAGTTCCTTTTTTCATGTCTTAAGTGGGGGGCGGAAAACAATTGAGAAAAGAATAAAAATGCTTCTGTCTGGGATAAGGGCTATCGTAAAGGCGGGATATGGCTGTTGTTGGGGCAGAGGTGGGGTTGTTGCAGGGAGCCTTAGGGTAATGGGGTTGTCCGTGTTGAGGAACGGGGTTATGGCGTGCCGTATTACAAGGGAGGGTAGCGGTGTTTTTTTAAACAAGCACGTGAATTGGCAAAAGTATTGGCAACATGAATATGCAATACGAGTATTTTCTGGGGTGTTCTGTTTGACGACAATGGATGCAATGGTGCTTGAGAGATTATGCGTATTACAAGGGAGGATAAGGCTATTGTAGAGGACTCAGGGGGCGTATATGAATGGTGCCGGATTACATTTTTTATTGAAACAATGGTGGTGATAGAGTTTATAGTAAGGGGATATATTCATGGGAGCGCTATTGTTATCCCCTTCATGGGGGCTGTTCATGAAATGGGGGTGATGCGCGTTGGTTTGGAAGTGTTGAGAGGTGTTTTTTTAAACAAGCACGTGAATTGGCAAAAGTATTGGCAACATAAATATGCAATACAAGTGTTCTCTGCGGTGTTCTGTTTGACGATAATGGATGCAATTGTGCTTTGAGAGATTATGCGTGTCGTTATAAAGTTAGGGACAAACAGTTGCATAAAAGGGAAGAGCAAATGAAGGGGGAAAATTCCACATTTTATAACAAACGGTGCTCTCTTTTTTTTGGAAAATCATTTCGTTCTTATAAAGATCATATGATCATTTGTCTTATTTCTATCCTTATTGGGATAGGTTATAAAGCTCTTTTGATCCCATTAGAATCCAAGTGGACGTTGAGTGTATCACAGGATAGCACTCTTTTGGCGCTTTTTGTGCTGCGTGAAGTCATCATGGTGTGTGTTGTTGCCTTGATGCCTGTTTTATTGGTGCTTTATCTCATCTTAATGTATTTGTTGAAAAAAAAGATTCAGCAGTTAGAAGAGGCTATCCAGCAACGGGGTCACACAATCGATCAACAAAATAATCCAGTAAAAAACAATAGAGAAAAAATAATCTGTTTTTTTATCGTATACTTTTGGTTGATATTTCTGCTAAACGTCTTTTTTCCTGCGGGTGTTGTCATGCTCATTTTAGAATTTTATTATTTTGTTTTCAAGCGCGTGAGAACGTATCGTAAAGTGAGACGGGCATTAAAACGCATAAGAAAAGAGAGCGACAAGGCGCTTGCCTAGCTATAAAGCGCTTGCGTAGCTATTGTGAGGGGTAAGAGGCAATGTTTGGAAGCTCTCGTGACACAAGAAAGAGGGGATGGTTGGAAAATCATCAGGCAAAGAGGATAAAGAAGCCTATCAGGTTTGTAATGAGGAAGATGCTCTTAATCATTTGGAAGAGCAACCGCGCTTTTAGAAAGTTGGGGGTTTTTATTGAAAATAAGGGAAGCGCCATGCATCGCACTTTTCGTGGTTCTTAAAAGAGCGGGCATGAGATAAAGAGCGGGCATGAGATAAAAAAAATGCGTTTTTCATAAAAAGGAAGAGCAATGAAGGGGAAAAATTCAGCATTTTATAATGCACTACGCCATTTTTTCGAGAAAGATTATTTTTCTGTGCAAGAGCATGTTGTCATTTGTTTCCTCTCGCTCATTATTGAGCTATGGAACAGGATTTTCTTTCTTGAGCTATGGAACAGGATTCTCTCTCTCTCATCCTTGGATAGCAAAGAGTACAGCATTTTCTCTCTTGAGTTGTGGAACAGGATTTTCTTTCTCTCATCTTTGGGTAGCCAAGAGAACTTGACAGGGTGGCAGGATACACCCCTTTTTCTCTCTCTGTGTGCGTTTTGGCAAGTTATTACAGTGTGTGTTTGGGTCTTGTTTCCAGTTCTGTACATACTCTTCATAACATTGTGGCTTTTGTTGAGAAAAAATACTCAAAAATTGAAAGAAATAAACCTGCAACGGGGTAAAATAACTGATCAAAAGGATTGGTATAAAAAAGGCGATAGAGAAAAATGGAGTGATATTCTTGTTACAATATTTGGTCTCGTGCTTCTGTTCGTGACACTGTGGTTTGCTTGTATTCCCATGATGATTTTACAACTTTATTATGGTGTCTTTAAGCAGGTGAGAACGTATCGCTGTTTAAGAAAAGGACTGAAAAACGTCTTGCAAGAACAGGATACAGCGCTTGAGAAGTCATGAGAGGGAAAAAATAATGAAGAAATTATGAGAGATTCAGCCTTTATAGGGATTGCTCTCTATACCATTTTGCCTTTGATATGTTTTGGTGTTTTTTATGGGGTGTCCGTAAACATTGCTTTAAAGGAGCAGTGTTGGGTGGCATTGAGTGGAAGAAAAGCCGATTATGGATTAGTATTGATTTAAGGGAATAAGAGCCCTTGGGGTTTAGAGCCTAGAGTGAGCGCTTGGGACTTACTTTATCGTTTGAGGCGTGAGGAAGGAACGGTTTTGCTTGTAGGGGTGCGCGGTATATGGGTTGTTTTCGTATTTTTAGGAGCCTTGTTCATTCAAGCTTTGAAATGAATCCTATTGAAGTGGGGATGCAGGGTGATTTTCTTGAAAATAGGAGAATTTTTAGGAAGAAAAAGCTGAATTGTGACTATTGTTTATAGATTGGTACGGTTTGAAAATCTTTATTGTTTGCAATGTGAGGAAGGTAAGAGGGTGGCAAGGTAGCAGGAATATTATAATTTTTATTATGACGCAAACCATAATGGTCTGTGTACTTTTCTTTATTCCGGTGGTATTTGGGTTTTGCATCATCATAATGCGTAAATTGGAAAAAAATCCAGAAACGAGAAGAGGCAATCTCTGTGTGATAGCAAATAGCTCTCTGTCACACGGGGTCTTTTCAAAGAGTGAGAGGGGAATACATGAAGGAGCAAAATTGGGCATCAGAGCAAGAAACGCATAAAGGAGCGCATTCTTTTTCGCTCCAGCACGTGTTGCTCTCAGCAAAGGATTATAAAATTATCTTTGCTATTGCGGTTCTCATTATCATCTGGAGAATGGTTCTAGAAATACCAGGTGTATTAAATTGGCAGCTGACAGGGTGGCAATATGTTGTGCATGCCGTTCTCTTTAAAACGACGGTCGCCATAACGGTTTGTGTTATTATTTTTATTCCGGTTATGTTACGGCTTCGCACCAAAGTGACGGGTGAGTTGCGAAAAAATATTCAGAAACTAGAAGAAGCAATCTCTGTGCGAGAGCACATAAGCTCTCTGTCACACGGGCTTTGTAAAGACTGAGAGGGGAAAAATGAACAGTGATCCTATAGCCGTATTTCTATTAGATCCCCTGTTTTGGGTGATGATTGTTATTTGCATGATCATTATCATGCTTATTTTAGCTCTTTATACCTCTGTCTTCAAACGGATGAAAATGAATTTCCAAGTGAAAGGCGAGCTGGAAAGAGTGCTTAAAGAAAATGATCTTGCAACGCAGCAGTTTTGGAAAGATGAAGCTGTGGTGCAGAAGAGGCGTTTGCAACTAAAGGAAAAAGAGTTCTCTGCCGATTATGATGATGATGATGAAATTCTCACGATAGAAAGTGCAACAGGGCTTTTAAAAAGCTTGGGATGGTCGGTGGAAATCGAGGGAAAGGGAGATTATTTGGCAACCCTCTTTTTACCAGATCGTGAAGTGCAGTTTCTCTATAACGAGAAACGAGTGGAAGAATTTTCGCCTTTTGATCGCGGACTTTTAATTATGAGCGGTATTTTTGCGGCGGCTTGTCAGACGATTAATCCTCATAATTCTGGGGTTGTGCCAACGGTATTTATGAATTTTGTACCCAATGGATTGGAAATTTTTGAAGAAAAAGTGAGCGTCCAGCTTTTAAAGAAAGCACTCGATAAAACTTTAAAATGGACAATGGAAGATGATTCTTTGCATGAAATATTTCGCTCTCAATATGGTATTCCCCCTTGGGAAAAAGACTCTTTATCTTGGGCAACGAATGATGACATAGAGCTTGCACCTTATGCTTTGCTGCATTTTGCTGCTCTTGCCTTACTTGGCGATGTTGAGACTTTAGCTTCTTATGACGAAAGTTTTACGGCAGGGGAGAAGCTTGGCTTTGATGAAACCATTGAAAAAGTCCATTTGGAACGCGCGATGGTGATCGCTCAAGAAGTGAAAAGGGAAGGAAAGTTCAGTTACGATCTACTGGAACGGGTTGCTGAGAAGTGGTCCATAGCCATGGACTATCAGCTTTTCAGAGTGAGATCCCCTAATACGTGTAATCAAAAACGTGCTTTTCATAAAAAATTAGTCGAGGAGAAAAA
The DNA here is from genome assembly GCF_042196445.1 of Bartonella sp. AP11XZML. Lineage (NCBI taxonomy): Bacteria > Pseudomonadati > Pseudomonadota > Alphaproteobacteria > Hyphomicrobiales > Bartonellaceae > Bartonella > Bartonella sp. AP11XZML. The sequence goes on along the minus strand of NZ_JBHIQF010000085.1, from coordinate 17,267 downwards.
ACAAGAATTAAGGGAACAAGGATTTGATGTGAGTGATGAACAGTTCGTGTTTGAAGCAGAGGGGGTAAAACATGCTCCTGATATTACTTATATTAAAGATGGTGAACCTGCATTTATGGATATAAAAATTGATTAGTGTTGTACTCTCCTGTTGAAGGAAAGCACTCTTATTTAAAAGATGTGAAAGCGCCATGATTGAGACGCTTTCACATCTTTCTTACCAGAGCCAAATAAAGGGCTCAAAAAATCAAGAATAATAGCCAAGATTTTAAAAAATAGACTGGAAATGGCTTGATCCTCAAGAATAGGGGAGAAAAATCAATTATAAATTCTACTCTCTTCTTTAAGACTGTTCTGTTGTTTTGTTAGAAAATGCTCATAAATCATTGCTTATTCAAGCGCCTTATTTAAGCGGTATGAGGGGAAGCTCCATTGACTAAAGCGCTATGGGGAAGCTCTATTGACTAAAGTGCTATGGGAGGGAAGCTAGGGGGTAGAGCCTTTGTCATTTGAGGGGAGAGGAAGGCAAAAAATGGCATTTTTGAGCAGTGTTAAGCTCTTTTGCCTTTGAGGTATTTTTTGTCTTTTTAAGAAGTCCTTGCCAATGAAGCAGCGCTTGTTAAGCTTCAACAGTGTTTCAGTATGGTGATATTGATATAAAAAGTTATGGTGTTTTTGTGTTTTTCAGTCTGCTTCATGGAGATCTGTAAGCCAATCCGATGACAGAGGAGATGCTTGGTCATTTTCTTGAAAACAGAAGAATTTTTGGGAAGAACAAGAAGATTGCGGACCCTTATTAACGAAAGCGCTATGGGAGGGAAGCTAGGGGGTAGAGCCGCTATGGGAGGGAAGCTAGGGGGTAGAGCCTTTGTCATTTGAGGTGAGAGGAAGGCAAAAAATGGCATTTTTGAGCAGTGTTAAGCTCTTTTGCCTTTGAGGTATTTTTTGTCTTTTTAAGAAGTCCTTGCCAATGAAGCAGCGCTTGTTAAGCTGCAACAACGTTTCAGTATGGTGATCTTGATACAAAAATTTATATGGTATTTTTGTGTTTTTCAGTCTGCTTCATGGAGATCTGTAAGCCAATCCGATGATGTAGGGGATGCATGGTCATTTTCTTGAAAACAGAAGAATTTTTGGGAAGAACAAGAAGATTGCGGACCCTTATTAACGAAAGCGCTATGGGAGCGAAGCTAGGGAGTTAGAGCCTTTGTCATTTGAGATGTAAGACAAGTAAAAATGGCATTTTTGAAGGCGATGATATTTGGCCAATAAAAATAAAAACACAATAAAAACTAAACTAAAACAAAGGAAAAATTAAACTAAAAAAGGCCCCATTTTATAAAGGGCCTTTTTATTTAAATTTTACAATATATACAAAATGTATATAACCTTACTTTAAGAACTTTTTGTATCTTATATTCTAGTAGCAACAAGTTGTACGAAATATATAATAAGTGATCCTAAAAAACCAGCTATTGCATTCAATAAATTTTCTGCTTTATCGTATATATCGTTGATTGATGCTTGTTCTGATGCGCTTCTATTACTGACTCTCAGTATATTCAATGTATCCGATGTGTCCCTTACTTGTTTAACAAACTGTAAATTTGTTTTCTCAATAGTATAAGGAGCAACAATAGGAGAGGGTTGTTTATTGACTATACGATCAGATTTTTGAATCGCGAGAGCTAAACCACTTGTAATAGCCCCAGCTATGAAAAAATATCTGATATTCATAGTTTTTCTCCTATATTTATTTCGATAAATAAATATCGATACGTATCATATATAAATTCGATTTAAATAACTATAGTAAAAATACAACAATCACAAAAAAGAATAAACTTTGTCTATATTTTGACAAAATTTACTCTTAATTGCCTTAATGAATTCTTTCAGATTCGATTTTATGAAGGCGTAAAAAAGTTTGAAAGCTCTGTAGGTAAGTGGAATCCCATAAGGTGGGTGATACAATAGTTGCTAGAAAATTTCTTTTTGTGCCTTTGACCAAGGATTCATAAAAATGAGGGTTCATAAAAATGAGATGCGATGAAAATTGAGTAAAACCCTTGAAGGGAAGGATTCACTCTTTTGAAGGCGGAGTGCATCTTTTCCATGGATTGGATACTGCCTTTATTGAGGGTTCGGCAGTTTCCGTTGAGGGGAAGGATGCACTCTTTTGAAGGCGCGGAGTGCATCCTCTTATGGATTGGATACTGCCTTATGAGGGTTTGGCAGTTTCCGTTGAGGGGAAGGATGCACTCTTTTGAAGGCTAGGGTGCATCCTCTTATAGATTGGATACTGCCTTTATGAGGGTTTGGCAGTTTCCGTTGAGGGGAAGGATGCACTCTTTTTAAGGCGCGGAGTGCATCCTCTTATGGATTGGATACTGCCTTATGAGGGTTTGGCAGTTTCCGTTGAGGGGAAGGATGCACTCTTTTGAAGGCGCGGAGTGCATCCTCTTATGGATTGGATACTGCCTTATGAGGGTTTGGCAGTTTCCGTTGAGGGGAAGGATGCACTCTTTTTGAGGGCTGGAGTGCATCCTCTTATGGATTGGATACTGCCTTATGAGGGTTTGGCAGTTTCCGTTGAGGGGAAGGATGCACTCTTTTTGAGGGCTGGAGTGCATCCTCTTATGGATTGGATACTGCCTTATGAGGGTTTGGCAGTTTCCGTTGAGGGGAAGGATGCACTCTTTTTGAGGGCTGGAGTGCATCCTCTTATGGATTGGATACTGCCTTATGAGGGTTTGGCAGTTTCCGTTGAGGGGAAGGATGCACTCTTTTTGAGGGCTGGAGTGCATCCTCTTATGGATTGGATACTGCCTTATGAGGGTTTGGCAGTTTCCGTTGAGGGGAAGGATGCACTCTTTTTGAGGGCTGGAGTGCATCCTCTTATGGATTGGATACTGCCTTATGAGGGTTTGGCAGTTTCCGTTGAGGGGAAGGATGCACTCTTTTTGAGGGCTGGAGTGCATCCTCTTATGGATTGGATACTGCCTTATGAGGGTTTGGCAGTTTCCGTTGAGGGGAAGGATGCACTCTTTTTGAGGGCTGGAGTGCATCCTCTTATGGATTGGATACTGCCTTATGAGGGTTTGGCAGTTTCCGTTGAGGGGAAGGATGCACTCTTTTTGAGGGCTAGAGTGCATCCTCTTATGGATTGGATACTGCCTTATGAGGGTTTGGCAGTTTCCGTTGAGGGGAAGGATGCACTCTTTTGAAGGCTAGAGTGCATCCTCTTATAGATTGGATACTGCCTTATGAGGGTTCGGCGGTATCCGTTGAGGGGAAGGATGCACTCTTTTTAAGGCGCGGAGTGCATCCTTTCCATGGATTGAATGCACTCTTTGGAGGCTGAAGTGCATCCATAGGGAAAGGCATATTCCATAAGAAACAGAGATAACCAAAAGATTTGTTTTTATATTTTATATTGATAGGTTGCTGTATTTGCGAGGGCTATTCATTCTTTATTCTCAATATTTAAGATGATTATGTGATAAGGGTTGTTCGTCAATACAATCGTAAAAGACGCTGATTATTTTTATAAAAATTGAGATATTTTTGTGCCTTTTTCTTGTTTTTTTTGTGTTTACACAAGATATGAACGGCTTTTCAACAGTTTGTTTTTTTAGCTTTGCTAATGGCGATGGCGTTGGCTAAACACTTCAATTGTTTTAACTGCTTCAATACCGCCTTAAAAAACAGTGCTTTATAATATGACAAAATAAGTTGTATAACTTTTGATTCTTAAGCGATGCTAGAAAAAGGGGAATGTTAGGAGAGATGTTGTCTATATTCTTAGTTTATCTCTTAAGGTAGGAAGATTAACATATTTTCCGGATCTATTTTTATTCGGTTTGACGGTTAAAGAGCAATATCTGAATGGAATCACACTTGTCTCATGTTTTTATCTTCACGCTTTAGATTTTTTCTCATAGGGATTTTGTTTTTAATGGGGATTTTGTTTTTTAATGGGAGGTTACGCGACTCACGTAAAACAGAATGTTCTAAATAGAATATATTTGTGTTGCACACTTACCTACTTGTTTAAAAACATTATGTTATCTTATCATCACAATTATATTGGTGATTGGGGATATTGGTAAATCTGATAATGGAGAAATCTCTTGTGAAGTGGATAAGCCTTTCTTTAAAATCTCATAAGGAAAAGCCAGCACATTATCATACTATTCGCGCCTCATATGATGACAGCCTTTGGCTCTTGAGCGTGTTCATAAGAGGCATTTTGATTCTTTATCTTTGAAATCTTTGAAGTGCGTTATTTCATATGTCTCTCATGTTTGTAATGTGGAAAAGACAAGGTGTTGATTGATGCAACATGAAATAAATTTAAAATGAGAGAATCCCTATGATATCTGCGTCTCTTAATTTTATATGGATAACGGGATATGATGATTATAAATCAATATGTTGTCGTGATACATCAACCTGTTGGGGGGGCGATAAAGAAAGTTATCCAATCGTTAAGTCATTCTGTTATGCCGTAAAACACGGTCATTTGAGGTTTGGTGATATGAAGCAAGCTTCCTTGGATATGTTTTAAGTGTTTTTTTAAGGGCGTGGTGAATTTTTGAGACAGAGCAAGCTTCTGTTGCGCCTTGAGTTTAGCGGAAAAACCTGAATAGAAGCCAAGAGGGAATGGCAAACCAAGAGGGAAGTGTATCCAAGCTGTTTGTAAATCAGATTGAGTTAAGAATCTTTGTTCTTTAAGAATGGAACGCAAGTCAATTTGACAAAAGAATGATCTATTTTGCGGGTAAACCTTATGGAGGAATTATCACAAAGCTCATAAGGAAGTGATTTAAGACAATACAGTTATAAAAAGTACAGTCATAAAAAAAAGTCCTCCGTCGCAATCAGAGGACCAAAAAGCAGGAGAATTTTAACATTGACTCGCAGGACGTGTCAAAAAAGAATAAATTTAAAAGGCCGTACTAAATACAAAAAAATCATACTTAAAGAACCTACCATATTATAATTAGCAGAGAATTGAAAAAATAGCAATATAAAAAATAATTTTTACAAAAAATTTTGTCTTTTTGCATTAAAACTTAATACTTTTTTCAATTGAATATTTGTTTTAAGACTCGATATTAATTAAACTATATTTAAAAATATTATGATGCATGCAAGCATCTTGAGAATATTCTTCAATCAAAAACGAATTAAGAGCCTCTCATGATTATAGGATTGATATGGGGGAAGGCTTTTTGTTTTTAAGAGTGTAGGGTGTATCTTAAGTATGTGTGTGGGGGGTGAAGTATTGTCCTTTTGGGTGGGGGGCAAGGTAATGGAAATGGGGGCGAGAGCTGCTCAATGCTTGAGCCCGTGTGTGTGGGAAGGGCTTTAGAGGGGGCGGGGGCAACATGGGAGGCTGCTTAAAATGGCGAGGAGGGGGATTATTCAAAATGTTTATGGTTTGCATATCCCCAATGAAATGCGAGCAAGTCTAAACAATCTCGTAAATGATCGGCAAGAGAGTTTTGTTTGCGTTTTGAAGAACTTAATTCTTTTATCGCTTGTCCATAGCCGATAACGCGTTCAAGCAGTGAATAGCCAAGAATACCCAGTTGAACTTTGATTGTTCTTAAATGATTGGAGGCTTCTATTTGACGTTCAATAGGGTGTGTGTACCCTTGGCTACAGGAAACCTTTTCACGGGTGTAGTCAAGGCTCATGTGGAGATCGGCTTGGCTTTGACGCCAGTAAAAATAAAAACGTTCTGCTGCTTTATATTGGGCTTTGCTGAGATGTCCTTTCGCATATAAAAGGGCAATGGGATGGCTTTGTGCATTGGCAATGGCATTGATGGTGCGCGGATTGCTGGAACTTTCTCGATGATTGGGTTTAAAATAAGGATTACTTGTTTCAACAGGGATTTCTTGCGTCTTTAAATGACCAACGTGCTTTCCTTGATTTTGATGATCAAGCGGGCAGGTTTGCGTATTTTTTTTCTGCTTATGGGTCATAGCATCTCCTTAAAAATTTTAATTTTGCTTCTCGTTTTTAAAAAATGTTGCTTGCTCTAGGCAAAAGAGGGGGATGAGAGGAAGACATGTGTTGGAGTGTGCCGTTTGGGTATGCGCTCTTGGGGGTGACTTGGACTGTTGCGCTTGTGTGTGGGAGCCCCATGGATTTGGCTCTTAAAAAGAGGGGTGTTTTGTCGCATGGTGGATTTTCCTTGAATGGCTTGATGGGGAGTGGCATGATGTTGCGCGGGCTTTTGTCTCTGAAGGGATTGGTATTTTTCTGCATTGTGGTTGTTGTCTTTGTGGTTCTGCTTCTTTAAAGGATGGGCGTTTTGTTGCATGATGGGCATTCTTTCTGATTTTATTGCTGTGGGGGAATTGATGTCGCAGGGTTTTGTTTTTTTGCCATGGTTGATGTTTTTCTGCCTCTTGGGGGCTTTATTTCTATTTATGTGGGATAAGAGGTATTTGAGGGATCATGAAAGGCATAATTTTTTTAAGAGGATGGGGTTTGGGGACTTTATTGGCGGGGATCTCTTGTTGTTTATACGGTTGCTGAACGCATGGGGTGGCGCTGGCTTTGGTTCTCAATCCCGTGGAGTTTTGATGTCCTTTTGGGTCTTGTCATTGGGCTGGTTTATAGAGGTGTAAAGCATCTTGTTATGATTTGGCTTTAGAGCCTTGAAAAGAGAGGTGTTTTGTCGCATGGTGGATTTTCCTTGAATGACTTGATGAGGGAGGTGAGTGATGGCGCGCGGGCTTTTGTCTCTGAAGGGATTGGTGTTTAGCTGTATTGTGGCCTATGTCTCTGTGGCTGTTTATGTGGAAATGAAGGCGTTGGGGATGACGTGGGGCGTATTTTTACGGGCTGTGGCGTTTTATGGCATTCCCGGTATTTTCCTTATGTTGGGTTATGAAGTAATGCAGCGGCGTGGTGTAACGAAGGGTTTGTTCCTCAAGATGGTGTTGTTGAGCTTCATTTTGGCTGCTGTCATTGATTTTATTTATAAGCAAGCTGAGCACTTTGGTTTGACTTGGGTGTGGTTCTCAAACAGGTGGGTGTTTAACATTCTTTTTGGCGTTGTCTTTGGTCTTGTCCTTGGTCTTATTTATCGTGGGGCAAGGCGTTTGGGGTTTAGGCTTTCATTCTTTGAAAAGGATTGATCTTTTGCTGCATTTTTGGCATGGTCTCTGATTTTTACTTAATAAAGGAGCGGGGCGTATGGTGGTTGCGCGGGACATGTTTTTGAAGGGGCTGGCGTTTTTCTGTGTTATTGGCTTGGTCCTTGGTTTTGCTTATGAGGATGCGGGGCGACCGGTTATGACGTGGGAGGTGTTTTGGCAGGGGGTGGAGATTTCTTGCATTGCTGGAGCGACCTTTTGTTTTATTTTGGTGGGAGCAAACAGTAGGACTGTATCGTGGGGCGTGTTTTTCAAGGCTGTGGTGTTTTGCGCCATTGCTGTAGTGGTTCTTGGCTTTGCTTATAAGGGAGTGAAGCGTTTTAATATATCGTGGGAATTTTTAGTGATAGGAGCGGTGTTTGTTGCATTGCTGGACCTGTCCTTGGTTTTGCTTATGAGGATGCGGGGTAAGGGGATATCGCGTGGGGTGTCTTTTTTGAGGTTTCTGGTGTTTTGCTGCGTTGTTGGAGCTGTTGTTGGATTGGCGTATAACGGAGCCAAGCATATGGGGGTTCGCTGGTTTGTGATCTTTAACAATGGGGTGTTTACGGGCACTATTGGACTTGTTCCTTTTTTTGCTCTGGAGGGGATACGGTGTATGCGTGTACTGTTGGGGGGCTTAAAAAGAATGAGCATTTCTCTTCTCCACGGGCGTGATCTTTGATGTTCTTTCTGAGAGGGGTATTTGATGTCGAACGATGTGATGTTTTGGCAGTGGTTGGGGTTTTTCTGCCCTTTGGCGCTCGCCTTTGTTTCTATTTATGTGGGAATAAGGTTTTTCGGGTTTACAAGGAAGGACTTTTTTAAGGGTGGGGTGCTTGCATTCTTTGTTGGCGTGACCTCTAAGTTTGTTTATGCGAAAGCTGAGCATTTTGGTTTGGCTCAGGTGTGGTTTTCAAACAAGTGGGTTTTTTACATTCTTTTTGGCATTGTCTTTGGTCTTGTCCTTGGGCTTATTTGTCTAGGGGCAAAGCGTCTTGGGTTTAGGCTTTCATTCTTTGTAAAGGATTGATCTTTTGCTGCATTTTTGGTTGTTCCTTGGTTTTGCTTATGAGGGTGCGGGGTGTATGGTGGTTGCATGGGACATGTTTTTGAAGGGGCTGGCGTTTGGTGGCGTTGTTGGAGCTGTTGTTGGATTGGCACATGTGGGAGTAAAGCATATGGGCTGGAGCACGCATTGGTTCTTGAACAATGGGGTGTTTCTGGGCACTATTGGACTTGTTCCTTTTTTTGCTTATGAAGGTATAAGGTGAGTGCGTGTACTGTTGGGGTGGGGCTTAAAAAAATGAGCATTTTTCTTTTCCACGGGCATGGTCTTTGATGTTCTTTCTGTGAGGGGTATTTGATGTCGAACGATGTGATGTTTTGGCTGTTGCCTTGGTTTTTCTGCTTTTTTGCTCTAGCCTTGGTTTTTCTTGATAAGATTGCCAAGCGTCGCTCTGTTACAGGGTGGATGTTTTGGAGATGGGTGGTGCTTTATGGCGTTGTTGCCACCTACCTTGGTTTTATTTATATGGGCGTGGGCAGGCGCGCTGTTGACGGGGAGCTGCTCTTGAAGGGGGCGGTGTTTTCTTGCATTTTTGCAACTGTTCTTGGTTTGGTGCATCTGGATGTCAAGAGTATGCCTGTTGCTTGGCAAGTGTTCTTGAAGGCGGTCATGTTTTGTTGCATGATGGGCTTTATCCTGTGGTTTGCTGCTGTGGGCGTCAGGGATATGGATAGCATAAGGGCGGTATTCTTAAAGGGATTGCTCTTGACTGTATTGTTGAAAGTGCTCTTGGGGTTCTTTATACGCGAGCAAGGTGATACGGTGTTACAGAGGTTGTTGCGTGCTTTGAATTTTGTGCTGTTTTGCTGCATTTTGGCACTAATCCTTTTTTTTACCCGTCTGGGAGCAGAGAATCTAGGGTTGAGCTGGCTTTGGTTCTCGAATGATGGGATGTTTTCCTTTATTGTTGGATTTCTTTTTCCTTTGATTTATCAGGGTGTAAGGCGTGCGCGTGTTCTATGGGCTTGGTTCTTAAAGTAGGGGGTGTTTTTTTGTCTTATGGGTGTGATCTTTAATGGGCTTGCTGTGAGGGGTATGTGATGTCGAACGATTTGTTTTTTTTGCTGTTATTGGTGTTTTCCTACCTTTTTATTGTTGTCGTTATTGGTACTTATAAAGTTTCCAAGCGCTTCGATATTCCGTGGTGGCGGGCGGCGTTTTATTGTATTTTTGGTGTTTCCCTCTTTTTGAAGGAAGTGCTGTTTTATTGCATTTTAGGAGTCGTTCTTTTTTTAGCTCTTTGGGGGATGGAGAGTATGGACATACCATGGGGACTCCTGTCCTTGATGGGGATCGTGTTTGCTGCACTGTTGGAGTGGTTCTTAATTTTGCATATGAGGGGGCGGCGAGATGGGGTGGTGACGCGTTGTTTGTGGTTATTGAAGGGGGTGGTGTTTTGCGCCGTTGTTGGAGCGTTCTTTTTTTGTTTGCGTTTGGGAGCAGAGAATCTAGGGTTGAGCAGGCTTTGGTTTGCGAAGGATTGGGTGTTTTTCATCATTTGTGGATTGATCCTTCCTGTTGTTTCTGTCGGAGCAAGGCGTGCGCGTTTGAAGGCGGAGGCGTTTTTAAAGAGAGTGGGGTTTATGGGGTATTACAGATAACGTCGAGGGAATGATTGTTCAAAAGAACAGCGATAGCGGTAGGTTTGGGGATCAAACCAAAGCCCTATTTTGCCTTCAAAATCACCAGAACGTTGTTTGGCAATATTCATAATGACGCCAGGGCGTTTGGCTAAATCTGCTTTTTCTTGTGCGAGAGAAGCGGCAAAGATTTTATCTTCCAACGACCGATTGCGCCAAATGGTGATAATGTTAAAGGCATTGGCACCAATTTCTGAGGCGCCTTTAATGTCTTCTGTGCTGGGGATATCTTTATCCAGACCGCCTTTGCGGGCATGGGCGACAAGGTGAATATGTACACTGTTTAAAACAGCCCAATCAACCATTTTATAAACGGCTTGTTCTTGTCTTGCATAATCATCAGAGGCAATGCCAAGCCGCATGAGACTGTCGATGATAAATTGATCGCAGCCATAGCGTGCACGACAATAGTCAAAGACATCAAGCAAGGTGTCAACGCTTGATTTGCCAACATGCTCATAAAGAATAAGCCCTTCGTCTAAAAAATGAAGAATCCGTTCAATTGTCTCTTTTGTAGGCTGTTCTAAGCCGCCCGTTTGTTTGGTTAAACGGCGAAGTGATTGTTCTCCTTTCATTTCTAGAGACGCTAAGCAAAGGCGACTCTTTTGTGCAATCCAATGGGGAATACAGTCTGATAATAATTGGCTTTTACCTGCACCACTCGCACCACTCCAGAGCGTTAATTCTGCTGGGCGGAAATGCAATTTGTCCTTCAGTTTAGGATAGGGAACCGTATAACCAAGATGTTTTTCAGGCTCTGGCCAAAAAAGCCCAATCACTTGATCTTTATAGTCTGAGGCGCGCCGTAAACCTTCTGGGGCAAAGCTTTGTGCTGAGGAAAAGGCGGCTTTTATGGTGGCTTTATCGATCCCTGCGGTTAAACAGTCATTGGCATCTTTAAGGGGTAAACGGACACGGTAGCAACGGTGGCGTCCAAGCCTGCTGGCAATCTCACGGGCTGCTTCTTCTCCGGGCTTGTCCATATCGGTGGCTAAAAAAATCGTTTCAAAAGATTCTAAATGATCAAATTCATTTTCAATCCAGTTGTGTTTGCCTCCACTGCCTCCTCCAAAGGGAACAGAGACCGCCGGATATCCATAGGCGGCTAAGGAAAGTGCATCAATTTCTCCTTCAGTGATAACAATGGTACGGTTTGTTGAAGAAAGAATGGGAAATGGCGCCTGTTGGTGTGTGTGTGTGGGTGCCTGTTGGTGTGTGTGTGTGGAGGGGTGGTTGGTTGAGGGGGTGTTTTGGGATACCTGTGTAGAGGCGGGGTTGGTTGAGGGGGTGTTTTGGGATGCCTGTGTGGAGGTGAGGTTGGTTGAGGGGGTGTTTTGGGATACCTGTGTAGAGGCGGGGTTGGTTGTGGCGATGTTTTGGGATGCCTGTGTGGAGGTGAGGTTGGTTGAGGGGGTGTTTTGGGATGCCTGTGTAGAGGCGGGGTTGGTTGAGGGGGTGTTTTGGGATGCCTGTGTAGAGGTGAGGTTGGTTGAGGGTGCCTGCTGGGGGGTGTGCGTGGAGGGGTGGTTGGTTGAGGGGGTGTTTTGGGATGCCTGTGTAGAGGTGAGGTTGGTTGAGGGTGCCTGCTGGGGGGTGTGCGTGGAGGGGTGGTTGGTTGAGGTGGTGTTTTGGGATGCCTGTGTAGAGGTGAGGTTGGTTGAGGGTGCCTGCTGGGGGGTGTGCGTGGAGGGGTGGTTGGTTGAGGGGGTGTTTTGGGATGCCTGTGTAGAGGTGAGGTTGGTTGAGGGTGCCTGCTGGGGGGTGTGCGTGGAGGGGTGGTTGGTTGAGGTGGTGTTTTGGGATGCCTGTGTAGAGGTGAGGTTGGTTGAGGGTGCCTGCTGGGGGGTGTGCGTGGAGGGGTGGTTGGTTGAGGGGGTGTTTTGGGATGCCTGTGTAGAGGTGAGGTTGGTTGAGGGTGCCTGCTGGGGGGTGTGCGTGGAGGGGTGGTTGGTTGAGGTGGTGTTTTGGGATGCCTGTGTAGAGGTGAGGTTGGTTGAGGGTGCCTGCTGGGGGGTGTGCGTGGAGGGGTGGTTGGTTGAGGGGGTGTTTTGGGATGCCTGTGTAGAGGTGAGGTTGGTTGAGGGTGCCTGCTGGGGGGTGTGCGTGGAGGGGTGGTTGGTTGAGGTGGTGTTTTGGGATGCCTGTGTAGAGGTGAGGTTGGTTGAGGGTGCCTGCTGGGGGGTGTGCGTGGAGGGGTGGTTGGTTGAGGCAGTGTTTTGGGATGCCTGTGTGGAGGCGGGGTTGGTTGAGGGGGTGTTTTGGGATGCCTGTGTGGAGGTGGGGTTGGTTGAGGTGGTGTGTTGGGATGCCTGCTGGGATGTGTGCGGGGATGCCTGTGTGGAGGCGGGGTTGGTTGAGGTGGTGTGTTGGGATGCCTGCTGGGATGTGTGCGTGGAGGCGTGGTTTGTGGGGTAAAGGGCTTGCCAACCAAATAAAATCGGTTCACATTGGGAGGCTGTTGGTTTTGTTTTTGCTCCCGTTTGCGCAAGCCGTTCTTTGACTAAAGCAAGGGTGCCGTCGGGTTTATAAAAGGGGAAAATGATTTTTTCGCCATTTTCTCCTATGCGGTAACGCTTTATAATCTCTAGAGGAATGCGGCGTTCTTCATGGAGATAGGTTTTTACAAGATTCTGCGGGCTCTGCCCTGTAGGGACCGGTGGACGGCGATAGGAACGATGGGGCGCCATAAAGGGTTTGGGGCGTGTCAGATTGAGAGTCGCGCGTGCTTCTTCTAAGGCTTGAGAGAGGCTAATGCCTTTGACTTCACACCAAAGGTCTAAAAGATCTCCTCCTGTGCTTTCTGCAAAATCATACCAAAGTCCTGCTTTACTACCACTTAAGCAAATCGATAAACTTTGACCAGCTTCACCACGTGTGTTGCCTACAATCCAATTGTTGCCTCGTTTGTGCCCTTGGGGAAGAAGCATTTCTGCTATTCTATCTGCTTGAGAGATAAGTTTTTGTTTGATTTCAAAAATTGTGCTCATGGTCATTCGTGATATTATTGTCGTTTTTCTCAAGATGTGGGAGGTGAGGATTCTGTTTTTGCTGTTCTCACCGTTTGATCTGATCGTAAAGTCCCGTAGTGCTATGGGGCTTGCCAGTCTACTTTGAGAGCTTCTTTGCCGCTCTTTTCTTGCCAATGGTCGCGAAACTTCTTGGCTTGCCAATGGGCTTGGCTCTCACTCAAACCTTCTGAAATGGCTCTGCTGATGGTTGTTTGCCAAGAGCATGGGAAGTGGTGCCTTGGGAAAAGGAGGACGGTGGCAAGAAGGGTGGGTGTGGATCTGCCTTGGAGAGTGTGGTGCATGCTTGGTCCTGTTTGGGGCATGTGTTTGGGGGGATGCCTGTTGGGGTGCTTGTGTGGAGGGGGAGTGCCAAAGAGTTTGCTTTTCATTGAGTTTTTTTGAAATGGCTCTGCTGATGGTTGTTTGCCAAGAGCATGGGAAGTGGTGCCTTGGGAAAAGGAGGACGGTGGCAAGAAGGGTGGGTGTGGATCTGCCTTGGAGAGTGTGGTGCATGCTTGGTCCTGTTTGGGGCATGTGTTTGGGGGGATGCCTGTTGGGGTGCTTGTGTGGAGGGGGAGTGCCAAAGAGTTTGCTTTTCATTGAGTTTTTTTGAAATGGCTCTGCTGATGGTTGTTTGCCAAGAGCATGGGAAGTGGTGCCTTGGGAAAAGGAGGACGGTGGCAAGAAGGGTGGGTGTGGATCTGCCTTGGAGAGTGTGGTGCATGCTTGGTCCTGTTTGGGGCATGTGTTTGGGGGGATGCCTGTTGGGGTGCTTGTGTGGAGGGGGAGTGCCAAAGAGTTTGCTTTTCATTGAGTTTTTTTGAAATGGCTCTGCTGATGGTTGTTTGCCAAGAGCATGGGAAGTGGTGCCTTGGGAAAAGGAGGACGGTGGCAAGAAGGGTGGGTGTGGATCTGCCTTGGAGAGTGTGGTGCATGCTTGGTCCTGTTTGGGGCATGTGTTTGGGGGGATGCCTGTTGGGGTGCTTGTGTGGAGGGGGAGTGCCAAAGAGTTTGCTTTTCATTGAGTTTTTTTGAAATGGCTCTGCTGATGGTTGTTTGCCAAGAGCATGGGAAGTGGTGCCTTGGGAAAAGGAGGACGGTGGCAAGAAGGGTGGGTGTGGATCTGCCTTGGAGAGTGTGGATCTGCCTTGGAGAGTGTGGTGCATGCTGGAGTCCTGTTGGGGTGTGTATGTTGGGGTGCCTGTGGGGGTCTTTTGCGTGGGGAAAACGCTTTTGTGATGAGAGCAAAATGGGTGATGTTGTCTCGTTTTGCTGTGTGAATCGCCTATCCAAATGTTGTTTTGCCGCCTTTTGTTTTGTTCTGTGTTGTTTTGTCCGATGCTGTTGTGGTTTTGAAGCATTTTTATCCCCGCGCTTGCTTGAAAAATACGTTGTTTGTGTGATGTCAAAAATTGTCGTTATAGTTGATCAAACTGCGGTAAAGCGTGTCGTTGTTCTCAGAGATGAAAGATGAGGAGCCTCCCTGTTTTTGCTGTTCTTGCCGTTCGATCTCACGGCGAAACCAGTTGCGCCATGTGGCTTGCCAGTCTACTTTGAGAGCTTCTTTGCCGCCTTTGGCTTGCCAATAGTCGCGAAACTTCTTTTCTTGCCAATGGGCTTGGCTTTCACTCAAGCCTTCTGAAACTGCCGCCTTGATGTCTGCTTGCCAATGCTCAGGAAGACGATGCCCTTTGGCAACTGAGGTTGTGGTTTTTTTGTTGGTGCAAAGCGGGATGGAGGCAGGAAGATTGCTGGGGGGAAGAGTGGTGGCGGATTTTGTTGTTTCCCCCGTGACAATTTGCGCGATAGGGGCGGGAGTGAACTCGGCTTGGCGAGCGTTTAAAGGGGAGGCGTTTTTTTGCTCCGTTTCTGCTTGGGCAGGCAAAGGGAGAGGTGAATCAAGAGCCGATAAGGGTGATGGATGATCGCTTTGTTCAAAACTCTCTTCGCAGAAAAAACAAGGTTCTGTCTCATCAAACAAAATTTTCTTTTCTAAAACACCGTAAGGTGTTTCCTTTTCTTCTGCCTTTTGAGCTTTTGAGTTTTGTGCAACATCTTTTGTACTTTCGTTAAGCAGTTGTTGCATCTCTGCATTGATTTTCTTGCGTTTTTTTGCCGAAGAACGACCCGCAAAGGATTTTTGTTCAAGCAATTTTTCACGCTCTTGAAAAACATTTTCGCAACGCTTGTTCCATAATCCATTGGCTAAATTTAAAATCTTACCCTCTTGGATGAGCATCTCTAAAACATTAACAAAAGTTCGCTTGTCACAACCACAAAGACGCGCTAAACGTTCTTTCGATATTTCTAAAGGTCGGCCACGGGCATACATTTCATTGAGAAGAATCGTATAGATTCCAATTTCGTGTGCGCGCATCCCACGTACACCTCCTAGAAAGTCATTTTGATACCAACAAACATATGGAAGCCTAGACGATTCATAATGAGGAGTTTCTTGTTGATTAGCGTGTTTCATACTGCAATCTACTTTCTTCTTTTTTATACATTTTTATTGATGATAAAAGCTCAAATAAGGATTTAACTTGTGTTGCTTTTGGCTCTGTTCGATGATGACTAGAGGCTTCTTTACGATGCTTATAAATGATTGGCTGTGCTTGAAGCGCATGCAAACTTACGATTTAAGATTGCGGTGATGGAAAAAATAAAGAATACCACACATTCTCAACGTACTTGCTTTTGGGCAGAAGCTTTGGAGGTGGTCTTTTATATCCGGTAGGGTGGTTAAAGTGTTTTTATGATCTAAAAATAAAAAAATTTTCCCCTAAAAAGTAAAATTTGTTTCCTTAATTTTATCCTTTTTAGAGGATAATGCAAGCCCGTTTTATAAAAAGGACGTGTTTTTTTAAAAAGACGCGCTATATGGTGAAATTATGAATATCGATGGTTGGCGTCAAAGATTAAGAATCGCTTTGGAAAAAAGTGGGCGGTCAAAAAGATCTATCTCCCTCGCTGCCGGTAAAGGCGCGGGGTACCTTCATTCTATTCTTTCTGAAGGAAAAGAACCAACAATCGAATCTCTCTCGCGAATTTGTCACGAAATTAATATCAGTATGAATTATATTCTTTACGGGAAAGGGGCTAGCCCTGAAGATAAAGAATTTATAGAGCTTATTTCGAAACTCTCTCCGCAAGAGAGACAGGCGATTTTGACTCTTTTGCGGCGACCAATTGACGAAGCTTCAAAATAACTTCCTTCTGTGCTTTTGAGTCAAGGCGACTCCAGTGTTTTATTAATATTATGTCACTCATTTTATCTCTCCTGTGTGTTTATAATTGCAATTTTGTAAGAACAAATAGAGAACAACAAAGGGGCATGAGAGGAACAAAGAATAATAGATTTTTCTTTACATATGTCATTTGAACCCCGTAGATATTTAAAATATATCTTTTATGAAGGATAAAATGGTTGACATCTCTCCTATAGAGGAGATAAGACTAACGCTATATTTAGTCTTGTCAAGACAAGGCTATGCTTTATCAACTATCTAAAGGGGGAAATCATGAAAAATATTTCATTCGTTAAAGAGGATGAAATCATTGTCGTTTTATGCGAAGAGGAAAATCCTTGTACTTATGAAGGACCAATCGACGAAATCGAAGAAGTGCTCGAACTGATTGAAGAATGTGAAACTGTTTATAGAGTTTTACGACTCGATCTGACAACTTCTCATGCTGAAGATATTACGGAACAAATCGCTGATTTTTATGTCGAAAATCATGAAATGAATGAAGAAAATACACAATTGCAGCCCTTCATTTTGAATAGTGAAGCTTATCATGCTTGTTTAAATGAAAGAGTGGCTTGCGATTATGAAGATAATCTCTATGGCTCTTATGAAAAACAGCATCGTTTACGCCCATGTGATGTCTTGACAGATTATTGGTGGTAAACATGCCAAGTTATCTCAAGACTTCGTATCAAGGGATTCCACTTTATTATGCTGGAAATATGCGGAATTTAATCAGACTCGAACCACAAAAACACAACGCTATACTTTTTATATCGCAAGAGGTGGCTCAGTCTATGGCAAAAAAATTGGAGGAAGAATATTGCCGCCATGATTTTTCCGTCGTGCAGTAGCAGGGTTGAAAAAAGAAGCCGCAATGATGGGCCCCATGTGCTTTTTCATTGCGGTGACAATGGTGCACGTTATGCTTTCGTTCTTGGGGGGGGCACGACTTGGGGGGAGAGCTTGGGGGAGGAGCTTCGCGGGGATTTTCTTAGCCGATATGGGAAAGGGGGGTATGAAGAAAAGAGCCCTATATATGGGGAATTGCAGACGCTTGTGTGGGGGGGAAGCTGCCGGCTGGTTCATTGGGGGATAAGGCAATGAAGGGGCAGGTCGTCATTCAGTGACTTGGAGTGATACGA
>NZ_JBHIQF010000084.1:0-1492 GCF_042196445.1 Bartonella sp. AP11XZML | reverse complement strand
TTTTCATGAAAAACATGAATAATTCATTCAGTTGTGAACACATCTTACCAAAAACTACTCTACCCAACACACAAAAGAAATGGTTAACAGCAGCATTAATGCTGTTTATTGCCTTCATCGCACTGAGTGAACCAGCCTTTGCCGCAGGCGGCTTCGGAAAAATTGAAAGTGCTCTTCAAAAAATAATTGAAGCCTTAACAGGACCAATTGCAAAATCAATCGCGACCATTGCGATTGCCGGTGTTGGGATTGCATGGATTGCTGGTTATGTTGAAATGCGTAAAGCTTTCTTTGTTTGTATTGGCATCGGCATTATCTTTGGTGCACCACAAATCGCAGCAATGTTTTCCAGTTAAACTCCAGCCTTTTAAAGCCATGAAAGAGCACGATAAGCTAACAGAAGATACGCTATTTCTTGCTTGCACGCGCCCTGCAATGATTGCAGGCGTGACAGTGGAAGCTATGGGATTAAATGCGATAGGAACGATGATATTGTTTATTGTGATAGGCAATATTTTTCTTGTAACCATTGGTATTGCCATGCATTTCATATTCAAGGAAATCCTAAAGCATGACCATAACAAATTTCGTATTCTTCTGACATGGCAAAAGACATCTATTTTTGCCAAAAACTCTAGTCTATGGGGCGGGGGAAGTATTTCTCCATTACGATTAATTCGTAATTATGAGGAATTACAATGAACACAACAGAGCGCAAGCGTGAAAAGCAGCCAGAGGCGATTATCCCTTACGTGCGCCATGTTAACAAGCATATCATTGCGCTGGATTCACGCGCTCTCATGAGCGTTATTAAACTTGAAGGGATTAACTTTGAGACAGCGGATATTATTGATCTCAATGTGCTTCACGAACAACTCAATAATCTTTTTAAAAACATTGCGGATGAACGGATAGCGCTTTATAGCCATATTATCAGAAAGCGTGAAACGATTTATCCGGATGGCACTTTTAGATCGGCATTTGCCAAGCAATTAGATGATAAATATCGCGAGCGGATGGTTTCTCAGGAGCTTTATCGCAATGATCTTTATCTTTCGATTTTGTGGAATCCACACGTTGATCAAACGGATAAATTAGTGGAGTTTTTCAAACGTTTAGGCAAAGCCAAGCAAGAAAAGACAGAAGTTGATACAGAGTCCATTCGCAAGCTTGAAGATATTACAACAGATCTTATTCAAAATTTAGAGCGTTATGGTGCAAAAAGACTGAGCCTTTATGAACATGAAGGTAATATTTATTCGCAGCAAAGTGAGTTTATCCACCAATTGGTGGGAGGTCGTCGTGAACGTATCCCTCTCACATGGGGGACGATAGCTTCGACTGTTTACTCAGACCGTCTTATTTTCGGGAAAGAGATCATAGAAATACGCACTGAGTCAGGACAGAGATTTGCGGGCATGTTTGGTTGGAAAGAATATCCAGCAAAAACCAGGGTAGGCATGGCGGATGGTTTGCTCACCCTTCCCTTTGA
>NZ_JBHIQF010000083.1:0-9880 GCF_042196445.1 Bartonella sp. AP11XZML | reverse complement strand
GGATTTTTGGTTTGCACTTCAAGCCCCCCTCCGGTTGCGAGCGCCCTCGCATTGGTATTCCGGGAGTCTAAAAGTACTGAACCCTAGTCAGCTTTTTTGCTTTTAGTGCGGAAACGCACCTGGACATAGCAAAAACTCCCGGAATTCCGGGATACCCACAAGAGTGGGTTCAATTGTACGCTAGGGTTTAGGGCTTTTAGTTCCCTGTTGATCGTTGCGTGGACGATCAAAATTACACTTTAAGTGATAAAGTAATTTCAGAAGATTGGCAAGAAAAATCAAAATAATCTCAAAGACTATAAGATTGGGTACTTTTTAAAAAAGTGCGAAATATGGATTATAAATCGCGCTTTTACCTATCAGAATGTCGATAAAATATGGATTTTTAGTTTGCACTTCAAGTCCCCCTCCGGTTGCGAGCGCCCTCGCATTGGTATTCCGGGAGTTTGAAAGCACTGAACTCGATCAGCCTTTTGCTTTTAGTATTTATAATACTTGGACATAGCAAAAGCCCCCGGAATTCCGGGGATACCATTAAAGTGGTATCGATTTTTGTTTAGCGAGTTTTCAGGCTTTCAAATTCCTATTGGTCGTTGCGTATACGACCAAAATCACATGCCAATTAATAAAACAATTTCAGGAGATTGGCAAATAAAAATAGTTTTTATTTATAAACTTTATTTTTTAATGAGAGGCTTTCCGCCTCTCAAACTCTCCGGAACGCTCACCAAAATCATGACATCAGATCCGCGTTTAATGAGAGGACTAACAAGCCTTGGTTCTTAAGGTCAAGGAGACCATTACATGGCGCCTAACGGCGTCCTTGACCCCCAGAACTTAACGGCTTGTTTTGTCCCTCTCACGCGGCTCCGAAATCATGATTAGAAGGGGAGCTTATAGGGGGAGTGATATCAGGCATATCAATTTATCAAGGTGTTTTTAGAGTGTATGATGAGTATTTTAGGCTGGATTTTTTTGTCGCGTTTGATGAAATAATCTCGTTTGAGGGGTGATCTGAAGTGCTTGGGGGAGATTGGCTAGGCAAGAAGCTGGGGTAATACTATTGTTTATAGAGTGGTGCGGTGTGGAAGTTTCATTTGGCTTTATTCTGTAAATATGTAAAAGCGTAAAAACGGAAATGTGTAAAAAAGGAAGCTGGGACTTTATGTGGGGTGTATGCTTTTGGCATGGCATGGAATGTGGTGAGATAAATGGGGGAAAGAGTTTTTGTGAATGGAGTGGTAAGCTGGGATGAAGCCTGCTGGAGATTGAAGGGAGAAGAGAATGTGGGGGCGGAATAGGAATGAACAGACTAGAGGGGGTAAGAGGCGGTGGTGCGAAGGGATGCGTGAAGGATGGTGTGAGGAGATAGCGCTTTGCTTTTATGGTACTTGATGAAGTGGTGTCATTTGAGGGGGGGCTGAAGTCCGTGGATGTGGGGTGATCTGAAGTGCTTGGGGGAGATTGGCTAGGCAAGAAGCTGGGGTAATACTATTGTTTATAGAGTGGTGCGGTGTGGAAGTTTCATTTGGCTTTATTCTGTAAATATGTAAAAGCGTAAAAACGGAAATGTGTAAAAAAGGAAAAGGCTTTATGTCGTTAGAGGCGTTGTGGTTAATGATACGCAATGTATAGGGATCGTGTTTTCAAAGGTAGGAAGAACAACATAAATGGAAGGAGTGGCTTAGAGGAAGCGTGTGAAGAGAGAGAAAATGGGGAAGGCTGTATGGGAAATGCATAGAGTATGAAGTGTGGGGCAGTGAAGCATGTTGTGAATGGTGAGTGAAGAATGGAGAAGGTTTTTGAGAAAAGGAAGGGCTTCTGGCGTGAGGGGGAGTGGTGTTTATCTGAAGGGCACATGTTTAAGGTGTGGAAGGTGAGGAAAAGTTGGAGGGAGGATGATTGTTCGTAAGTTGTGGAGGGATTAGTCAGAGGTGTTGGGAAAATGCTTTAGGGGAAAAAATTAGCGTAATTTCTTGTCACACTGAAACCAAAATCATCATAAAAATTGAAGGAAATTAGCGGGTAAAATTGGTGAAAAAAAAGTTTTGATTCTTAAGGTGTGGGATGACGTTTTTTGAGAGCATGGAAGAGTAAACTTGAAAAACCTTTCCCTTTTTGTGGAATTTTTATTCACAAACTTAAGAAAATAGGATATGAACGCTGGAAATAACGCGCAGCTTAACAAAATATGTGCACTGTAAAGGAAATGTTTGTTTATGTCAAAAGAAGAAGTTTTAGAATTTTCTGGTATCGTTACTGAACTCTTACCTAACGCGATGTTTCGTGTGAAACTGGAAAATGATCATGAAATTATTGCCCATACCGCTGGTAGAATGCGGAAAAATCGTATACGGGTGTTGGCCGGTGATAAAATCATGGTGGAAATGACACCTTATGATTTGACAAAAGGGCGTATTACATATCGCTATAAGTAGCCTCGTGGGTGGCTTGCACTTTTTTCTAAAAGCTATCATATTATTTCTATTATTTTTTAACAGTTTTTTAGTTTGCTTTTCATGAGTGAAAAAAGAGGAGTGTTTGAAGAGCCTTGAAAAACTGTAAAATCGATGCGGAAAAAGGATAAGGAGATCAATAGCGCTTAAAAGGAGGCGCTTAAAAGGAGGCGCTTAAGGGGGTGAGAGAGAAGTCGATTGTGAAGGGGTGGAAATGAGAAATATAAGAGAGTGGGGGGAAAAACGTTTGGCAGATACTCTTACAGAAGAAATTCATTTGGTGCTTGCCTCCGCTTCGCCAAGGCGTTTAGCGCTCTTGGCACAAATAGGGATTGATCCCCAGCAGGTTTATGCAAGCGATATCGATGAAACGCCAAAATTAAAAGAACATCCTGCAAACCTTGCCAAACGTTTGGCAAAAGAAAAAGCACTGAAAGCCCAAAAAATTTTGCGCTGGTACAGTCAGAATGGTCAAGACGAGTTGCAGAATAGTCAAGAAAAATTACCTGGACAGAAAATGATTATCTTGGCGGCTGATACGGTGGTGGCTGTTGGGCGGACCATTTTCCCCAAACCAGAAAGCGAGGATGAGGCTTATGAATGTTTACGATACCTTTCTGGGCGTTCGCATAAGGTCTATGGTGCCATTTGTGCGCTTAATGAACGTGGAAAAATAACCGTAAAATTGGTTGAAAGTCGTGTTCGCTTTAGACGCTTAACCTCTGCCATGATGAAGGCTTACCTTGCTTCAGGAGAATGGCGAGGGAAAGCGGGTGGCTACGCTATCCAAGGAAAAGCAGGGGCTTTTGTTGTCCATATCACGGGTTCTTATTCTAATGTTGTGGGATTGCCTTTGGCTGAAACAGCCGATCTCTTGACCGCTTATCACTATCCACTTTTCACTCACTGGGCTGAACAAACGCATTAGAAAAACTTTAAGGTAAGATCAATGCAAGGTGAAAAGCAACAAAAAGAGAAAAGCAAAAATGAAAAAAAAGCAATAGAAGAAAAGTTAATGAAGAAGCCAATGACAAAGGTGTGCCAAGAACAAAAAGAGCTAAATTTGCAAAAAGAGACCCGTCCTCCGCATCCTTGTCCTATTTGTGGTCAGATGTCACAAAAATCTTCTTATCCTTTTTGTTCCACACGGTGCCGAGCTATTGATCTTAATCGTTGGCTTTCAGGCTCTTATATTTTACCACCCCCACCACAAGTAAGTGATGAAGAAGAATAAAGGATAGAAGAGGGAGGTGAGGCTTTTATTAAAGGGTGTTGTGGTTTTGAAAGGGGGTGAGAATGGAGAAAATGCCCTGGAAAGTCTGGTGACGAGGGAAGTTAAAGGGGATGAGAGCAGGGCTCGAAAAAATAACTGGGAAAGGGAGCCGTGGTGGGGAAATGAAAAAAAACTTTCTCACCCCCAGTTGTTTTCAAAGGGGAGTGAGGGGCTTATCAAGAAGAAAAAAGCTAGTTTCTTTTCATAATCTTCCAAGTTTTTCCATCAGACATATACATAATCTTTTGACCTGTGGTTATCTTTTGTGTGCCGTGAGTGGTGTGAAGCGTAGAACTGAAAGCCGCTAGATGATCTATAAAGATTGATTTCCACTTAAATGAATCAGGAGATGGCAAAAAGATATTGGGTGCCCAAGAACGATTTTTTGAACGAATAACGACAAGCTCTTTTTGTTTCAAAACGTTAGAAATTGTTTCTGCAGACAGATCTTTCTCATTGGAAATGGGTATTTCTGGTTTAGTAGTAGGCGAGGCTAAACCTCCAAAGTCGCTTATACTTGTCATGCAAAAGTTGGATGTACATGATGTTTGGATGAAGTCAGAATCTCGACACTTTCCTTGATTAGAAACTCTCAGACTTCCTTCGTGTAGCTTGTTTTGTTTTATGCCTTGAGGCTCAAAAAAAATCGAACTTTGTGGACTTAAATCATAACAGGAGGAGAGATGTCTCTTCCAACGAGAATGGTCTTCAACAAAACTTGAAGATTTACGGAGTTGTCCAAATGTATTTGGTACTTCTATGGTCCCAATATTCACTTTTTTACCCGTTATAAAATCGACTACTGTCGCTGTAACTAGATTTTCATTTTTTTCAACATATAATCGATATCTGCGTCCCATCTCCCATGGAAAGTTAATTTCACATCGTACTCCTGAACCTTCCTGAGTAAAATGCTTACATGTATTACCCTTCCATCCCGTTGCATTCCAGATAGAAAAATGAATGGTACGGCTGCTCCTGTTGAAAAAACCAATTTGTCCACTTTTTCCATTTTGGAATTCAAATTTATTTCCCCAGAAATAGATGGAGTTAGGCCCACCATCGTAATTTACTTGCTGGGTGAAAACAAATAGATCAAATGATGCATTTTTAAGCCATTCATGCTCTATTGTAATAACTTTGCCGGCAAAAATGGCATAGCTTGGTTTACTTATCAGAAGGAATAAAAGTATTAAAATAACCTTTTTTACAGTATGGTACATACTCAAATCCTCTATCTTAATAAAAATAGTGTAACTTTATAAGTATTAAAGCATAAATGCAATGATTTGTTAAGTAAAATTAGAGAAAATACTTTAATGTTTACTCTAAACTATATGCTGTAAAGACTACTTTGTTTAAAGTGTTTTTGCATGCTCCTTTTCTGCTGTTCAAATTTAAGTTTAATGGTGGAATTTAGGGGTGATGGTTTAAAAAGGGGAGTGATGATGGGGGGTATAAGAAAAGTTGCGGTTTTTATTTAAAATGATAGCGTATTTTTTTCTCCCTCTTGCTATGAGGCTTGTAGAAACCCATATTCTTTTTAGCACTATGGTTCTTCTTCTTGCTGCTTTTTTCGCGGTGTTTTTTAGAGGCTGGAAAATCCTTTCTGGATGTTTCTTTTGTGGAATATTGGAGAGGTTAAAGTGTGGTGATGGCTTGAGATTTAAGGAAAAAAAATGAACTTGGAAAAATATAGCGAACGCGTGCAGGGTTTTTTACAATCAGCACAAAATAGCGCTCTTGCTTCTGATCATCAGCAGTTTATGCCGGAGCATTTCCTGAAAGTGTTGTTAGACGATTCTCAAGGATTGGCTGCATCGCTTATCCAAAACGCTGGTGGTGATCTTACTCTTATTCAAAAGGCGCTAAAAGAAGCACTTGATGCTTTGCCTAAAGTGCAGGGGGGAAATGGACAGCTCTATCTTTCGCAGCCATTGGCAAAAGTTTTCGCGCTGGCTGAGGATATTGCGAAAAAAGCCGGTGATCAGTTTGTGACCGTGGAGCGCATGTTGCAAGCGCTGATCATGGAAAAGACCGCAAAAACAGCCGATATTTTAACAAGTGGAGGATTGACCCCGCAAGCGCTTAATCGGGCAATTAATGCGCTGCGGAAAGGAAAAACAGCAACAAGCCCCCATGCTGAAGGACAATATGATGCCTTGCAAAAATATGCCCGGGATCTCACAAAAGATGCCCGTGAAGGAAAACTCGACCCTGTGATTGGGCGGGAAGAGGAAATCCGCCGCACTATTCAGGTGCTTTCACGGCGTACCAAAAATAATCCCGTGTTGATTGGTGAGCCTGGGGTGGGGAAAACAGCTATCGTGGAAGGGTTGGCATTGCGCATTATCAATGGCGATGTGCCTGAAACTTTGCGGGATAAACAGCTTCATGCGTTGGATATGGGAGCGCTTATCGCTGGTGCAAAGTATCGTGGGGAATTCGAAGAGCGCCTTAAAGCGGTGCTGGCAGAGGTGCAAGCTGAAAATGGTCAGATCATTTTGTTTATCGATGAATTGCATAATCTCGTTGGCGCTGGAAAATCTGATGGTCCTATGGATGCTTCTAACTTGTTAAAACCTGCTCTTGCACGCGGAGAACTCCATTGTGTGGGCGCTACTACGCTCGATGAATATCGAAAATATGTCGAAAAAGATGCTGCTTTGGCACGCCGCTTTCAACCTGTCTTTGTACCTGAACCCTCTTTGGAAGATACTATTTCTATTTTGCGCGGTATTAAGGAAAAATATGAACAACATCACAAAGTGCGCTTGGCTGATAGTGCTTTGATTGCGGCGGCGCGTTTGTCTAACCGCTATATTACGGATCGCTTCTTGCCGGATAAAGCTATTGACCTTATCGATGAAGCGGCGGCGCGGTTGCGCATGCAGGTCGATTCAAAGCCGGAAGAACTCGATGCTGTTGATCGGCGTATTTTACAGTTGAAGATCGAACGGGAAGCTTTGAAAACAGATGTCGAGCCAACAGCAAAAGAACGTTTGAAAAATGTGCAGGAGGAACTGAAAACATTGGAACAGCAGTCCGCTGAGATGACAAGTGCTTGGCAGGCTGAGAAACAAAAATTAGGGCATGCTGCTGATTTGAAAAAACAACTCGAAGAAGCCCGTAATGCTTTGGCTATTGCACAACGTGATGGACAATTCCAACGCGCTGGAGAGCTCGCTTATAGCGTTATCCCTGAACTCGAAAAACAATTGAGTATTGCGGAAAATGATGACCAACAAAATCATCTCGTTGAAGAGACGGTTACTGCTGAACATGTGGCGCGGATTGTTTCACGCTGGACCGGTATTCCTGTTGATCGAATGCTGGAGGCAGAACGGGAGGCGCTGTTGCGGATGGAAGATGAAATTAGCAAACGTGTGATTGGTCAGGGAGAGGCTGTTCAAGCTGTTTCTCGTGCTGTACGCCGCGCGCGTGCAGGGTTACAAGATCCCAATCGTCCGCTTGGCTCTTTCATGTTTTTGGGTCCTACTGGTGTGGGGAAAACCGAATTAACCAAAGCTCTTGCCGCTTTTCTTTTCCAAGACTCCAATGCCATGTTGCGCATCGATATGTCGGAATATATGGAAAAACATGCTGGGGCGCGGCTGATTGGGGCACCTCCTGGATATGTTGGATATGAAGAGGGTGGGGTGCTGACGGAGGCTGTACGTAGAAGACCTTACCAGGTCATTCTGTTTGACGAAATTGAAAAAGCACACCCTGATATTTTTAATCTCTTGTTGCAAGTGTTGGATGAGGGACGCTTGACTGATAGTCAAGGACGTACCGTTGATTTTCGCAATACCTTGCTGATTATGACTTCTAATCTTGGTGCTGAGTTTTTAACTGCTTTGCCTGAAGGACAAGCAACAGATCAGGCAAAAAATGATGTTATGAATGTCGTTAAAGCGGCTTTCCGTCCTGAGTTTTTAAACCGTATTGATGAGATTATTCTCTTTCAAAGGCTGCAACGTCACGATATGGAAGCTATCGTCGATATTCAGATAGAACATTTGCAAAATTTGCTCAATGAACGCAAAATAACTTTGCAAATCGAGCCAGAGGTGAGGAAATTTCTTGCCGATAAAGGCTATGATCCGCTCTATGGTGCGCGTCCCCTTAAACGGATTATTCAAAAAGAAATTCAAGATCCACTGGCGGAAAACATCTTATTTGGAAAAATTCACGATGAGACAACGGTGAAAATTACAAAACAAGGAGATCGATTGGAATTTTTGCCTGAAGATTAAGTTTGGAAAAATTCATGGTATAAAGGGCGGTGATAATCCTATTATGTGATAAACACCGCTCTTTGAAGCGTGCTGATTTAGAAAAATTCACGATGAGACAGCGGTATTTTATTGCAAAGCAAAGGGAGTGGTCGGTGTTTTTGCATGTTAAATGAGTGTTCTCGAATATCGTAGGATTCTTTTACTTCTGGTTGTAGTGAAAGCTATTTTCTTGCAATGTTATAAGTGAAGTCACAAGCGGGATTGCTTTATTGCTTTGTGCGTAAAAGCGTTAAAGAGAAATGCCGTTTATCCGCCGTAAAACATTGCTCTTTGAAGGGGTGTGCTGGTTTGAATTCGACTTAAGGGAATATGAATGGAATGATGTTGATCGTTGCGCTTTTGCTTAATCAGAAATCAACCACAAGATTGCTTTTTGTTTTTTCGGCTGAAGTTCTCTAAAGTTTTTTAAAAGTGCCTGTTCTTTTTCGCTATAGGTTTCTTGATCGTGGTGTAAGAGAGTTTCTTTTGTTGAAAGATCTTATTTTGTGGCAAGGTCTGCATAAAAGAAGTGTATGGGGACATCTAGTTTTTTGGCTATTTCTAGTAAACATTTGGCACTTACACGGTTTGAGCCTTTTTCGTATTTTTGGATTTGTTGGAAACTGACACCTAAATGGCTTCCTAATTCTTTTTGGGAAAGCCCTATTGCAATGCGTCTATGACGGATTCTTTTGCCTATCAAAATGTCGATAAAATGTGGATTTTTAGTTGGCACTTCAAGCCCCCCTCCGGTTGCGAGCGCCCTCGCATTGGTATTCCGGGAGCCTGAAAGCACTGACCTCGAATCAGCATTTTGCTTTTAGTGCTCATCGCACCTGGACATAGCAAAATCTCCCGGAATCCCGGGACACCCACAAGAGTGGGTTCATTCTTATGTATCGAGGTTTCGGGCTTTCAGTTCCCTATTGATCGTCGCGTATACGACCAAACTCACCCTTTAAGTAATAAAGTAGTTTCAGAAAATTGGCAAGAAAAATCAAGAATTTTCTATTCTATTATGCCGTAAAACAGGGGGATGGTGTGTTGGTTTGAATTTGATTTAAGGATGTTTTGTTGTTTGATATATTATTGAATAATGTTGATCGTTGTGCTTTTGCCTAATCAGAAATCAACCACAAGATTGCTTTTTGTTTTTTCGGCTGGAGCTCTCTAAAGTTTCTCAACAGAGTGTATTCTTTTTCGCTATAGGTTTCTTGATTGTGGTGTAAGAGGGTTTCTTTTGTTGGAAGATCTTCTTTTGTGGCAATGTCTGCATAAAAAAAGTTCATAGGAACTTCTAGTTTTTGAGCAATTTCCAGTAAACATTTGGCACTTACACGATTGAAGCCTTTTTCGTATTTTTGGATTTGTTGGAAACTGACACCTAAATGGCTTCCTAATTCTTTTTGGGAAAGTCCCATGGAAATGCGTCTATGACGGATTCTTTTGCCTATCAAAATGTCGATAAAATGTGGATTTTTAGTTGGCACTTCAAGCCCCCCTCCGGTTGCGAGCGCCCTCGCATTGGTATTCCGGGAGTTAAAAACACTGACTTGACTCAGCTTTTTGCTTTTAGTGCCAAAGCACCTGGACATAGCAAAATCTCCCGGAATCCCGGGATACCCGCAAAGCGGGATAAATTTATGTGTCAAGTCTTCGGGTTTTTAATCCCTATTGATCGTTGCGTAGACGACCAAAATTACACTTTAAGTGATAAAGTAATTTCAGAAGATTGGCAAGAACAATCAAGAATTTTCTATTCTATTATGCCGTAAAACACTGCTCTTTTAGGGGGAGTGAAGAGCTAGAATATTTGAGGGCAGGGCTTGATTTGTTGAGCCTGATGAAGTGTTGTCGTTTGAGGGGGGGGG
>NZ_JBHIQF010000082.1:0-2790 GCF_042196445.1 Bartonella sp. AP11XZML | reverse complement strand
CATGGATTTCTGAATTTGTGAGATTAACTGTACCAATTGACAGATCGGCACTATTTTCAATGTTATTTTTAGTGAAAGCTCTAATGAAAATACCTGTGCCATTTTCAGCATGAAGCTCTGCATTGGTCAGATTGATTTCATTGCTATGATGTTTTTGTGGATCATTTAGCTCATCTTGTTTGGTAGTAGGGTGAGTTACGAATTGCAAACCAGAAACTTCTGCTGTTGCAGAAACATTTGTCAAATCAATATGCCCACCGTTGATTGCAAATAACGCTGTTTCGTTCGCTGCTACGGATCCTCCCGTCATGTTGACTGCACCACCATCGATTGCTGCAAGCCCAGTTCCACTACTACTAATCGTTGTTTTTTCAAGAAAAATTACACTGTTTGCGCCATTAGAAAATACACCAGATGACTTATCGCTATAATTTGTTTTTAGGGTCACATCTGCAACAGTAATATGTCCACCATTTTCAGCAACCAATGCATTACCTTTCCCCGTGACGGTTCCTTCCGTCATGCTGATGGTGGAGTTTGAACCTTCCGCATAGAGTCCAACGTTATCAGATGTAATGTTTGCATTGTTGGTTAAAGTGATGGCACTGCCGCTTTTAGCAGATATTGTTGTATTTTGTGCATGAAATGATCCTCCCGAGATTGTTATTGTCGAATCATTCTCTGCTAATACACCTTTTTCAAATACACCGGTGGCTGCTTGAGCCACTGTTACATCTTTTAAAGTGACGGTACTTTTATTTGCGTTTATTCCATAGTACAGTGTCCCATCCTTTTTAACACCCGATATTGTCACATTTTCTAGTTTGTTTTCACTACTGTTACTGTTTGAGAATATAGCACTAGTTGAAGAAGTTGTAATGGTTCCCCCAGTCATCTTGATTGCGCCACCGTTTTGTGCTTGAAGCCCGAAGAAAGCATCATTAATCGTTGTCTTTCCAAGTAATTCAATCATGCTACCAAGGCCACTAGAAACTGCACCAGTTCCATAACCATCTTTTGTTTTTAGGGTGACATCTGTAACAGTAATATGGCCACCGGATGTTGTCTTTACTGCTTGCTCTTTCGCTGTGATGCTCCCCCCTGTCATTTCGATGATGGACTTTGAATCTGCCGCATGGAGTCCAGCAGCATTATTAGATGTAATGTTTGCATCGCTAGTTAAAGCGATGGTGCTGCCGTTTTGAGCAAATATTGCTGTTCTTTCTGCATCAAATGATCCTCCTAAAACGTTTATTATGGAATCATATGCCTCTATGGCAGTTTGTGCTTGCGTCACTGTTACATTATTTAAAGAGATATAACTTGCATCTGCTTTTATTCCAAAGAACAGTGGCACATCCTCTTTAATACTCGATATGGTCACATTTTCTAGTTTGTTTTCATATTTATAACTGTGACTGTTTAAGAATGTAGCACCAGCTGCAGAAGCTGTAATGGTTCCTCCAATCATCTTGATTGTGGCCTCATCTATTACTTGAATCCCGATGAAAGCATTATTAATCGTTGTCTTTCCAAGTAATTCAATTATGCTAAGGTCTTCACAAGCTACACCAATTCCATAAACATCTTTTGTTTTTAGGGTGACATCTGTAGCAATAATATGGCCACCGTATGTTGTCTTTACTGCTTGCTCTTTCGCTGTGATGCTCCCTCCTGTCATTTCGATGATGGCCTTTGAACCTGCCGCATAGAGTCCAACATCATTAGATGTAATGTTTGCATCGCCAGTTAAAGTGATGTTGCTGCCGTTTTGAGCAAATATTGCGGTTTTTTCTGCATCAAATGATCCTCCTAAAACTTTTACTGTGGAATCATATGCATCTATGGCAGTTTGTGTTTGTTTAACTGTTACATTTTCTAAAGTGATAAAACTTTTCTTGTTTATTTTTATTCCAAGGAGTGATGATGCTTCATTTTTATTATCTGATATTACTACATTTTGCAGTATATTTCTATTATCCTTACTATCATCAATATAAACACCAGTTTGAGAAGCTGTAATGTTCCCCCCAGTCAGGTTGATGTTAGCGCCGTCTTTTACAGAAATACCAAAACGAACATCAGAATCAGTGCCTTGAATATTTAAGCCATTTAATTCAAGCGCACTGTTAGCACCTTCAACTGTTACAACATATTTATCGCTACTTGTGTCTGTATTTGTGTTTTCATTTCCAGTTACAGTTACAGTACTGCNGCAGCTGTGCATGATAAAAGGGATGTTTTATACACTAGTATTCTCCTTATGATAGCCCCCAAATATTCATTTCCCCGCGAACTTCATAAGAAGAAGTGAAAATGGATAGTTGTTATTAATTTCAGTAATTGTTTTTATTTGGTAAGACATTTTTGGTTTTTTGTCAAAATTAAAAAATAATTGATATTAATTATGTCTAATACAAAATGTATTTATAATGGATTTTATTTAAAGAATTATAATTTTGAATATTATTATTCAGAGAAATATTCTGAGATACTGATATAGTGGTACCATGACATCTTTTACGTGATGGTAGGGATTATTATATGACGCAAACTGGGGTTATGAGGGAACAAAAAAGGATGTAGAAGAAGCTTATAAAAAAGCTAACTTACTTGGGCTTAAAGTGGGTTGTCATATTTCAACACAGTGGTATTAATTTATTTCTAATAGACTTCTCTTTTTTTCAAAGTAGGAAGTACTCTTCATCTACTGGGGATGGAAGTGCTCTGTTGCGTTTGTTGTGTCTTGTCTTGGAGATTTTCGTAAAGAACTAAGTATAAAGAGGGAAG
>NZ_JBHIQF010000081.1:0-1189 GCF_042196445.1 Bartonella sp. AP11XZML | reverse complement strand
AATGGCGAAGAGCAAGTTTGAACGAACAAAACCGCATGTTAATATTGGTACGATTGGTCACGTTGATCATGGGAAGACCTCGTTGACAGCAGCGATTACGAAATATTTTGGTGAATTTAAAGCTTATGACCAAATTGACGCTGCGCCAGAGGAACGCGCACGTGGAATTACTATTTCTACAGCACACGTTGAGTATGAAACGGAAAATCGTCACTATGCGCACGTTGATTGTCCAGGACACGCTGATTATGTGAAAAACATGATCACAGGGGCAGCACAGATGGATGGTGCTATTTTGGTTGTTTCAGCAGCTGATGGCCCAATGCCTCAGACACGTGAGCATATTTTGCTTGCACGTCAGGTTGGTGTTCCAGCAATTGTTGTTTTTCTTAATAAAGTTGATCAGGTTGATGATGCAGAACTTTTGGAGCTTGTAGAGCTTGAGGTTCGGGAACTTTTATCCAAATATGATTTCCCAGGCGATGATATACCAATTGTTAAGGGTTCTGCGTTGGCAGCTCTTGAGGATAAGGATAAAAGCATTGGTGAAGATGCTGTTCGTCTTTTAATGAGTGAAGTTGATAATTATATTCCAACCCCTGAACGTCCTGTTGATCAACCATTTTTGATGCCGATAGAGGATGTGTTTTCGATTTCGGGACGTGGAACCGTTGTTACGGGTCGTGTTGAGCGTGGTGTTATTAAAGTTGGAGAGGAAATCGAGATTATCGGTATTCGTCCAACGTCTAAGACGACGGTTACAGGCGTTGAAATGTTCCGCAAGCTTTTAGATCAAGGTCAAGCGGGTGATAATATAGGAGCTCTGCTACGTGGTGTTGACCGTGAAGGGATTGAGCGTGGTCAAGTATTGGCGAAGCCAGGATCCGTTACGCCTCATACACGTTTTAAAGCAGAAGCTTACATTTTGACAAAAGATGAAGGTGGACGTCATACACCATTTTTCACGAATTATCGTCCTCAGTTTTACTTCCGTACGACGGATGTTACAGGTATTGTTACGCTTCCAGAAGGAACGGAAATGGTTATGCCAGGTGACAATGTTGCGATGGATGTTTCGTTGATCGTTCCGATAGCGATGGAAGAGAAACTTCGTTTTGCTATTCGTGAAGGTGGTCGTACTGTTGGTGCCGGTATCGTCTCTAAGATCATTGAATAAATAATGCTTGTT
>NZ_JBHIQF010000080.1:0-3465 GCF_042196445.1 Bartonella sp. AP11XZML | reverse complement strand
ATAATTTTATATGTTAAAAAACAATAATATCCTTTTGAAATAATTGAAAAAATAAGCAAATCATGATAAGATTTTCTATGTATTAAAGTACAAGTTTAAGGTAAGAAAAAACATGCTAAATAAAGTGACATTAATCGGGCGTTTAGGTGCTGATCCCGAAAGCAAAACAATGAATTCTGGAGCAGAAATAGTCAATTTTCGTATAGCGACTTCTGAGAGCTATACGGATAAAAATACTCATCAAAAAGTAGAGAAAACAGAATGGCATTCCGTGGTGATTTTTAATCCACATTTGGCAAAAATTGCACTTCAATATCTAAACAAAGGTTCAAAGGTTTACATAGAAGGAAAATTACAGACACGCAAATGGCAAGATAAAAATGGGCATGACCGTTACACAACAGAGATTGTCTTACCACAATTCAAAGGCGAATTATATTTACTTGATGCCAAAAAAGAGCAATCGGCATCCCCTACCCCTTCACCTATTACTTCTCAAAATTATGCTATCGCTTCAGGGGCTGCTGATCATAGTGCACTCATTAATAATGATAGCATACCATTCTGATTGAAAAAATATGTCAAAAAGAAAACAACGTACAAAACGCGGACGTCCTCGGATTAAAGGATGTATCAGAGAACCAAATGGACGCATCTCACGAGCAAAAACACCGCATGAACCCATGGATAAATTGGCAATTGAAATGCGTGCCAAACACTTTGACTTGACCATAGAAGAGGCTAAAAATCCACTTTCCAGTACCTATATCGGGCGACTTTATTTGCAAGGCGAAATCAATCAAGACCAATATGATGCTGCACAAAAATATCTTGAAGTGAAAAACAATTACCTCTGTGCAAAAGCCTTACCAAATGCAATTTATGATGACTTTACTCCATCTTTAAATGAAGAGGCAAAAAAACAATGGATTGAAAAAACTACTCATTACTATGAAGCAATGAAAGAGGTGCTAAAAGAAGCACAATGCCTTTATAGACAGCATAATCTTTATGCCGCACTACAATACATTGTTGTAGAAGAGCAATCGTTACCATATCTTGTTAGCTCTTTGCGTATTGTTCTTAATGCGCTTCATAAGCATTTTACACAAAACCGCTAAATTCAAGCAGCATTTTGAATATTAATAGAGATCTCTTTTCCAAGAGCAATGAGAGTAGATTCTAAGGCATCTAATTTGGTTGCGTGGTTTAAATCCAACAATCGGTCAATTTGTATTGGATGAAGTTTTAAAAGACGTACGAGATCAGCTTTGCGTAAGTTTTTTTCAATCATAGCGTTATGTATTGCAATTTTTAAAGTCACCAATGAAGATACTTCAACAAAAGGATAGGCAATATCACGATGTCCAAAGGGAATAGATTCACGATCTTGAAAACGCCCCATAATGACTGTTAAAAGTGCATTTTTAGCCTGTTCCAAAGCTTCTTTTTCATCGTTACCATAGGTAATAAATTCCTGAAAGTCTTTAGAGACGACTAGAAGAGTATCATTGTCATCTTTGATAAATTTGATTGCATATTTCATTTACACCTCCATATTCAGGCTTATTTTAGGTCAAGATCTTTAAGAATCTTCTGGACTAATCCTGTTCCTAATTCTTTTCGCGTACCATGCATAGGTAAAACGGACTTTTTAGCACCACGCTTTACAAGCAAATGCCCTCCCTTCCCTGAAGTAAAACTGCAACCATGCTTTATAAGATATCTTTTCAATTCTTGACTATTCATTATAATAATATAACATCTAAAATGTTTCCATGCAACATAAATGTTGTATTGAAGGAAAATAAAGGACATCTTTTAAAACACCATATTTAGGTAAAAAAAATAAAAAAACACAAGATCATGATTTTTTTGTTGACATAGTGTAAAAAATCGTATTTAATGACGACACGGCACTGGTCGTATTGTGTCTAAAATTCAAAAATATCCTCAAAAATTCAGTAAAATGTGAACTTGAAACGTGGCTAGAAAGCCCCGTTTTCTCGGTAATTCTGGTTAATCAATTTTTCACAGAATAAAAATCAATATTTGACTAATGATGTCATTAATTATGACTCAAAAGGAGCAATGATGAAAGCTGTCATCACTAAGCCAATGTGTGTTGTTGGAGACAATAAAAGCACTGTTCGCTTTGAACCATCAACACCCAATAATCCATTTGTTGAAATTTCTAATCAAGTCTACGCACGTCTCAAGCGCGCTAATGCTGCAAAACTTTTTGTTGAAGTCAAGACAACAGCAAAACCTGACAAGACGGTTGAACAAATTAAACAGATAGAACCAGAAGCCGTACAAACATCATCTGAACCAGTGACAGAGAAAACCTCACTCGAAAAACCAAAAGCACCTAAAACTTCCAAGTCATCAACACCTACCCCCAAAAAGGCTTAGAAGTTGAAATTAATTATCCACCAAAAATGGTATCTTCAACAGGTAAAAGATACCTTCACAAACCTTCAAGCACCACGCCTTAATTGGGCTCTGCGTAATGCTCTAAACACTGCAGCAAAACAAGTTGAACGCTTTACTGAAAAGCAAGTTGCAGACATCTCATCAGCCCAAATAAAGCGTATCAAAAGAGGCGTTTATATTAAAGAAAAGGCAACAGCAAGATTTCTTGAGACAGATATCATTGGTTCTGGAACACCGATACCTCTTAAATTTTTTAAAGCAAACGAAACAAAACGCGGCGTAACTTACACACTGTTTGGAAAGAAAGAAATCTTACCCCATGCTTTTATCAAGGGAGGCAGTTTTCCAAAGCGTGTTGAATTAAAAAAGCTGAATGGGAATGTATTTCAAAGAGCCGATGGAGATCAATTCCCCATTGCAAAACAAAAAGGACCCTCAATTGCTGGGGTAATGTCCAAGCCAGAGATTGCAAGTACTATTGTAAAAAAAGCCAATGAAAGATTAATTGCCAACATACAGTACCAACTTGCTCGTCAAGAATATGCTGCCAATAAGAAAGCTAAATAATGTTCTTAAGCTATGTCAACACGCTACTCACTTTAATTGTAATTTTTAAAGCAGATTATCATTTGCGCTTTGGTTTTTTCCAGAAAAAATACAATAAAATCAATGCAAAAGGTACTTCCCAGCAGGTTGGGTCTGTTGCGGGGCGGACGAGCGCGAACTATCGCTAGCGACAGAATTTTCAAATCGACTGTACATTGTACATATAACACATTGATAAATAACAAATTTAATGTGTACACTGTACAGTATGTGAAACTTTTTCTTAGCAAGAAGTAATTTTTGCCACTTGACAATGTAGCAACAATATGAATAATCGAATCAGGTGCCTAAGAAACACCTTAAACACATAGCGGATAGATTGCCGAAACAATCTTTTCACCGCCAATTAAAAACTTTGACTCGTTGTATGCTACAAGCATATAATGATATTGTCGGGTGTGGTTATGCTATACAATACCCTTT
>NZ_JBHIQF010000079.1:0-2359 GCF_042196445.1 Bartonella sp. AP11XZML | reverse complement strand
CCCCCCCCCAAGTGGTCAATGATGGCACGCGTGTTGCCCCCTATGATGAGATGTGGCGTTATTTTCAACGGATACTCTCTCT
Source organism: Bartonella sp. AP11XZML (assembly GCF_042196445.1). NCBI lineage: Bacteria > Pseudomonadati > Pseudomonadota > Alphaproteobacteria > Hyphomicrobiales > Bartonellaceae > Bartonella > Bartonella sp. AP11XZML. The sequence goes on along the minus strand of NZ_JBHIQF010000079.1, from coordinate 2,277 downwards.
TGATCGGTTGATGCAATTAGAGCGCATTAAAAACAATGTTGACTCTAAAGAGCCCGTTGCCAAAAAAGGCATGTTTGTTGACCCTTTTCTCGATGACAATTATCGCGATGAAGGGGTTCCCCAAACAGGGGCTATTGGTCATGGCATTTTACAGCTTGCCATTGATCCAACCTTTTACACCGCCCCCTTAACAGCGCCCGTTACCCTTGACTGGACAAATGAAGTGATCATTGCGCAAGAGTTGACAACGGCTTGCGAAAAAATCAACCCCTATCAAAATTTTGCGACCTTGCCTGGTACAGTAACCCTTGAACCCGCAACAGACTTTTGGCATGAACAGCGCACCGATTGGCTCTCAAGTGTCACCAATCAACTTAATATGGGATGGAATCGCGGGAGAACTATCCGTAACACAGAAGTGCGTGATGACTTGGTCAATGAAATCCGAGAACAAATTGATTTCTTAAGACAAATTACCCTTTCCTTTAAAATTGAAGGTTTTGGCAAAGGCGAAAAACTAGAGAGCCTCACTTTTGATGGTGTGAATGTCTTGCCTAATTATCCCCTTTTTGCCAATTCCTATGGCGTCCTTGAAAGCACTTTTAAAATTCCACAAAACATTACCGCTGGCACAAAAAATGTTATCGCACAAGGCAGAGGTGGAACAATTGCAACGGGGCTTTTTACCGGTCAAGGTGTGATTGATGTGAAAGTGATGCGGCGCACCACCACGGTGAAAATCTGGACACAAGTGGACCCACAAGCGCAAGTTTTTACCCCCGATGAAACACGGCAAATTACCGGTATTGACTTTCATCTTTGCAAAATCGGTAATCAAAACCATGATCTGGTGATTGATTTGGTCACTACGGAAAATGGTTATCCGACCGCCGATATCCAAGCACAAAGCTTTTATTCCATGAAGGGCGCAAAGGCAGGATGGGCAGAGGCACGCTATGATGTACCACTCCTTGTGATGGATGACCGTCTCACCGCCTTTGTGATTAAAACCGATGATAGTAATCATTCTGTCTCTTTAGAAAAGCTTGGGGATTTTGATGCAGAACATCAGAGATATGTTTCAAGTCATCCTTATGTAACGGGACCACGCTTTTCTTCTGTCAATGCGCAGACATGGACCGCCCATCAAGATGAGGCTTTAGCCTTTCGTGTGTTGGCGGCACGCTACACACAAACAGAAAAAACCATTGATCTTGGCACTTTTGACCTTGTTGACTGCTCTGATTTGCAAATACGCGCAGCCATTGAATTGCCTTCAAGTGAGTGTTCTGTCATCTTTGAAATTGAAAGAAATAACGGCACGGTTTACCAACTCCTACCCTTTCAATTACTCAGTCTTACCGAATATATCAGTGAAAAGGTANGAAGCGACCTATGTCACGCGTGCTTTTGCCTTTGGTGAAAAAGCAAGATTGACCAGCTATATCAAAACCTTTTTACCAGGCGGTGCAACCTTCACACTCGAGATGCAGCTGGATGATGGTGCTTTCACCCCTTTGAAATTAGAGGAAACAGAACAACTCGCTGAACCACTTTGGACAGAGCGCAAATTTATCAGTGGTGACAAAACAGCCAAACAAGCGCGCTTAAAACTCACGCTTACCGGTGGACCAGCAGCGCGGTCCATGGTGTGTGATTTTGGCGCTGGCATATTATGAGGGGAAAACAGACATGACAAAAACCAAAAAACTCGACATGGAATTGCCTAAAGAAGGTCGTTTTATCAGTTCTGAATTCCCAATCTTGCGCGAAAACTTGACCAAAATTGATCAAGCTATTGCGGATGTTGAGGAAAAGGTAGAGGGAAAAGCACCTTCAAAACACACCCATAGCATAAGCGATGTTGCAGATCTTGAAGCGGCTCTCAAAGGCAAAATGGCAGCGGATAAAACCTTCTCATTTGCTGATTTAAGCGATATCGAGGGGGCTAAGGACGCGGCTAACAATTATGTTCTCTACAAAGCAAGCAACAATCACTTTACCTTTGGCAGTGCTATCTCTTTGTTTGGCTCTCATCAACATAAGATTGAAGATATTGTGGGGCTCGATAAATTTAGAGCCAAGATCAATGAAGATCTCACAGCCTATGGTCGCCTAAAACAAGCCAATGAATGGCAAAGTTATAATAAATTTACTAGTAAAGTCACTATAAATGGTGGTTTAGAACTGTTGGGTAATTCGTCGTTTAGCCTTATTCATAATGGTGAAACGGTGACAAGTTTAAGCACAAATGGAAGCTTTCTTAAAGGACCTTTG
>NZ_JBHIQF010000078.1:0-8748 GCF_042196445.1 Bartonella sp. AP11XZML | reverse complement strand
GTTAAGCCGTTCTAAATGTGCAGTAAGAGTGTCTAATGATGCATTTGCATGCGCTCCTTCAGGTGCACTGGCCCCTTCTGGGGTTTGTGAGGAATGTGGTGGGGGAGAATCTTGTGGCTTCATAATCTTAGCCTCTATGTTGATGATCGATAAGTGATATTATTTCTTCAATTCTGGCTAAACAATGTTTTGAAAAACAAGCCTTTGCATCTTGAAAGGTGAGGCGATGAGAGCATAATGATGTCGTTTTCATATTTTTATGCGTGTATTGCTCATCATTGCTGTGATGTATGACATTGGTATTTTATGGGGGGATTATTAGGGCGTTCTATTGGGAGCCCTTGAATACGGCTTGTTTTGAAAATCTCAAAATTATGGGGCTGTTGGTGATGCAAATTGTGTAATGCAAAAGAAAACAGTCAGAAAAAGACGAAAGACACATTCAAACCGTAAAGTTTTAAACATTGTCGCGAAACACACTGTTTTATAACAGTCTATAATAACTTATAATAGTCTATGATAATGCGAAAATTTTACGATGAAATCTGGACGCAGAAAATCCCTTACCGCACCTGTCATTAAATACGATTTTTCATATTCTGTCAACCGCAAAACGATTATTTTTCCTCCTTTATCGCGGGAAAAAATCTACAGAAAAAAGCTCATTCATTAGCTATGCAGCAAAATATATTGTTTTAATGGAAAAGTTTTTGATGTGGCAAAAAACATTTTCTCCTTTGAGAAAGGAGGGGACAAGATGAAGGGAGAATTGTGGTTTTGAAATCCGTGGTATTTTATTGATGAAATTGGGAAGGCGGTGGTTGGAAGGTGTTGCGGAGCAAAGCTTTAGGTATTGCGCAGGGGGTGTTCCGAGGGGATGACGAGGTGGGGGACTCGTGGGTGCTTAGAGGCGTGATGGCTCTTCGAGTGGCTGTTGGGGTCTCTAAAGGTTTCTGTATAAAGATTTATTGAGTAAATGCTTTTTCTCCTTTGAGAAAGGAGGGGAAAGGTGAAGGGAGAATTGTGGTTTTGAAATCCGTGGTATTTTATTGATGGAATTAGGAAGGCGGTGGTTGGAAGGTGTTGTGGGGCAAAGCTTTAGGTGTTGGCGATTTGTGGGGGTGATTGGGGTTGTGCTGGCTGTCGTATTAGTGATGGTGTGATGGGGGTGGAGGGTTATCGGTGCAGTTGTTGATGAGGGAGAAGATTGTTAGTAGGGGCTTTTTCTTTCCTTTAAGGGATGATGCTTTTAATTGTGTCAAAAAATAACGGGTTGTTTTAATGATAAGCTATTGATTTATATTGAATGTTTTATCGTTATTTATCTTGAATGAGAAATCCAGATTATGCTGAAATAAAAGCCATAGCTCTTGTCCGTCATAAGATCAGAAGAGCCATATAGAATTGTACAAGAAAAGACGTAAAATGACGATAATGAATTGTCTGAAGAGCTAAGGATGTCGTGATATTGGAGGAAGCGTATGATGAGGGTGGTTTGTTACAATGGGGGGTAGAGGGAAGAATGTTGCTGTTTTAAAGAGGGGGCAATATTTATCCTGTCCAAGCCGTGAATATGCCGTGAAATATTGTCCTTTGAGGCATGGTTAAGTGAGGCATGGGTAGATATAAGGTTAAGTCTCTTTGACAGTTGAAGTATTTTTTTAAGGGCGTGGTGGATATTTTTAAGCTTGTTTGTTGTGCGCTTTAAGCTTGTTAACCCATGAAATTTTATGAAAAGGCAAGCTCAGTGGATCTCAAGTGTCACTTGCCAAAGGGGACTTTACAAAGGTGCTGGTTATAAAGAGGCATGTTATAAAGGAGGGGGAGAATCTTTATCCTGTGAGGGGGAGGAAATGATGGGTGTTTTAGCCAAGGCTCTTTTGGGTAGAACTGTCAAAATGTTTATAAAGGGCATCAAGAATAATACGCAACGAACCAACAAGATTAGGCAGCGGTTGATCTTCTATAACAAGATAGTGTAATGCCGCATGAAAGTTGTGTTGACGATGTAGATATTGTGCTTCTTTAATCGCTTCTTGCATAGCTTCATAGTGTTCCGTTGCTCTTTGGACCCATTGCTTTTTTGCTTTCTCATCTGATGCGCTGTGCGTAAAACCATCATAATAACCGTTTGGTAAACCTTTTGCACATAAATAGTCGTTTCTAATTTGCAAGTATTGTTGCGCCGTGTCATATTGCTCTTTACTGATGCCTGATGAAGCCTCTTTATAGCCAAGCAAACAAAGACGCCCAATATAGGTTCCGACAAGCGGATTTTTCGCTTCTTCGAGGCTTAAACCAAAGTGTTTTGCACGCATTTCAATCGCAGATTGAAGCGCAGATTCGCTGGAATTTTGGGCACGTGAAATATAGCTATTGGGCTCTCGCTTTCCTGTTATTTTCGATCTACCGCGTTTTTTACGTATTTTCATGAACTTAACCATTTGAATGAAAAAGAAACTGTCTGTTGATGGGGGACAGTGATGTAAAAAGCACTTGGCGCAAATATTGGGGGGAGCAAATACTTAAGAGGGGGAAAATACTTAAAAGGGGGAAAATACTGGGAGAGTGAGCAAATACTGGGAAATATCAGCCGTTGCAGATCAAAAAACAAACGATACTAAAGGCGTTTAAAATGCAAAGAAAAGCAACGGTGTGGGGCGAAAAAATCATCTTTAAGGTGGTTTCTTACCTTTTTTATCTTATCCCTATCAGTCTTATCTTCCGCCCCTATCATGCTTATTTTTTTATTGATAGCGGATTATTTGCTTTCTAAATATTTCTTAACTGTTCTTGAGAGATTGAAGGAAAATTTTTGTCAAATGTGAATGAAAAAATAACAATGGATTTCAAGGGCATGTCATCGTCTTTCTAATAGGAAGTTTTTTCTAATGGGATTATTTGTCTCTTTTTTCACGAGCGCTTTGTGGAAATTTTTCAATTCCACTTTTGAAAGGTCATTGTTTTCTTAAGTTGGAAGCTTTTTATTTGGGTTCTCTTATTTTTTTGTTGTTGGGCGCTTTCCCAAGATATTTGATATACATCACGCTGTTAAGCATACTTTTATCCTTTATAAGAGATATATTGTCTTCTGTTGAGTGGCAGAGAGCGGCAAAAAGCAAACCTCCGCATTCTATTATAATAGCATAAGATGCCCTATATTTTCAAATAAAATATCGTTTATCGGCTTAAAATAAACTGTGAATGATCTCGCTATTTTGTTTGGTGTATCCTTTATAGAGTATAAAAATCTCCGTTTTAATGGATCTTATTATAAAACGAGGGGATGTCGTTTAAAGGACGGAATGCATTATCGAAAGAGGCTGTTTTTATAAGTGGAAAATGCCTTTATAAAAAGATGCTTTTATAAGAGATGCCTTGATGAATGTAGGGGCTATACAAATGTGGGGGCTGTGAGATATTTCATCTTTAATGAAGAATTTTTAAAATGAAGCCTTTTTGATTAAGAAGCTTTCAAATGAGGATTAAGGTTGTTTGTCGCACGTTTTTCATACTGGATAATCGATTGCTTGTTTGACTTTGTTTTGTGTTGCTTTTTAAAGAGCCATGTCTTAGGGCTCTCTTTTGCCCATTTTGCAAGGGTGCTCATGAAGGGTATAACGATAAAGTCCCCAATGAAATCCATACAAAGTTTGAATAATATAAAATCTATTGCACACTTCCATTTTTACGCTTGTGAAGAAGAAAGTCCGTAGCATCACACATTTTGCCAGCTCTCATGGTTGCGGACAGCTCTTGGCATTTGAGACGCTTCCTTAGAGGCATTTATCATCCTTTCTTAATGTTTTACTCTATACGGCTCTTTCTGCTTGTAATGCGCAAGAGACATGGTTTGGGTTGATTTAATATGGAATAGGTTTGGAATAAGACAATCCTACGGTATTTAGGGTTCTCATTTAATATGAAAAACAATAAATTGTTATAAATCAGTGTATTGTTTGTAAACTTTACACATCAGATATTTCTTAGATTGAATATTTTTGCTTGTTGAGTTTTGTGAAACATTGTCTTTTGAAGTGTGGGTAATAGATAAGAGGACACAATGGCGTTTGTGCTTGTAAGGCTGAGGAATTGTATGTTGTCACGTATGAGGAATTTTAAAAATAGACTTAAAGGGTCTTATAGCGCGTGTTTCATAGTGAAAAGAGTGCTAGATAAACCGGTTTTGCTGGTTGCATGTTCTCAAAGAGTGAGTGGGCATGTTAGAAGTGAGAAAATATCCGTATGATCGAAGATAAATCACAACACCAATCTGCCCATAAGGGAAATACGGCTTTTGCGTCACAGCCCGTGTTGAATCAGTGTGCGGTTTTCAAAAAATGGACAGCTCTCTCAAGAAAAGATTACGTCATCATTTTGTGTTTGGCTATCCTCTTGTTGGTGCTTTTTGCCGCGACTGTCTATATGAATCCTTTGGAGTTTTTTCACGTTATATCCAAAGAACAGTTTCAAGCACTGGGACAAATGGAACAAGGAGATCTTCGAAAAATGATTAAGGAGATCTTGAAACAGCCTTTTGAAAATAATCCTGCAATCGTGTTTTTGTGTGACGCGGGATGGAATAGTGTTTGGGCTTTTTTATGTCTCTTGCCGCAAATGATTTTTGGTGTTCTTGTGGTGTTCTTTCCACTCTTTTTTGTCTTTAACGCTATCTCTAAACGGGAGGTGAAGGAAATGATGAAGCTGTGGGATACATTGCCAGAGCAGCAACAGCTAGACAACCAATCTCTCAACAAAACACAATAGGAAAATAAGTGGTTGCTTCTTTTATAAGTACTTTTGTAATTTTGACCACAGTATGGTGGAGTACTGTCATGTTTTTCGGGGAGATCATGATACTTTTTTCTACTCTGATGACAATCTTGGTACTTTATTATTCTTTGATAAAACGGACAATATTGTTGTGTGGGATGCGGCGGAAATTAAAAAAGGGTGCATTGCAGAATTTGGGGCATAATCAGAAAGTCAGCATAGGACAAAATACAGTTTGTGCAATAAAGTTCAGCCCCCTTTCTTTTCAAGAATCTTTGGAACTTTCGAGAAAAGATTATTGTATCATCTTTTTTCTAGCTTTCATTGTGATTGTGGTTTTCGCAGTTTTGCTCGCTTTTTTTGCTTTTCTTCCAAAATCTGTGATTTTTTTACACAATTATATGCCTCTATTGTTTAAGGTTGGCGTTTTTGGCATGCAGCTGCTGTTTTGGTTTTGTGCGTGTATTGTTGTCGCTTTACCTGTCATTTTAATCTTCCATAGTTTCCTTCATTATGGCGTGAAAAAAACAATAAAGAAATTAGAGATGGTTGCTTGAGAAGAGAATAAAAATGATGATTTCACATCAATGCGATAGGGGAAACACGTGACTATTGTTATAAAATTTTTGGCTTTTTTAGGGTTCACCATCATTGCCATTGTAATGTTTATGGTTATGATCCGGCTTCCTTACCGGTTGATCAAGCATATGAGGTTATCTTTTAAACTCTCTCAAGACTTGAAAAAGAGTACAACGCAAAAAAAACACGCCATACAACAATTGCGCAATGATCTGGGAGAAATGAAAAGACACAATCTCGCCCATAAGACCCTTGATGCGAAAATGCGCTTTCTTAACTTTAAAGAATCTCTGCCTCTTTCTTCGAAAGAATGTAAAATAATCTTTTTTATCTTTATCCTCTTTACCGTTTTGCAATTTGCTTTCTCTATCGTACATTTGGTATGGTGGAAGGATAGTATGGTCAGTTTTATAATACCGCGGTTTTCAATAGGTCGCATTATTTATGGCCTTCTATGGTTAGGGATTCTTCTCTTTTCTCCGATCATTGGGATCATGTGCATGAAGTTAACGAGAAAATTGAACAAAATACTTCCACAATTGGAAGAAGCGATACAACAACGCGATCAGGCAATGCGTATGCAGAATGTGGAAGGGGGACAAAATGACGAGTAGTCTTATAACATTAATAGCCATTTCTTTCCTGTGTTTTACGCTCTTAAATGTTTTAATATGGGCGCCAATCGTTGTCATTTATTACCTGTTTATCAAGCGTGCGCGGCTTTATTGTCGCGTGAAAAAGGAACTGAAATGCGTGCTGAATGAACGCGATATCGCCTTAAAACAGAACTCCCCAAAATAAAAAGCAGCAGAATGTTTGATAAAAAGCAGCTTTCTCTTGTTTGGCAAGACTATAAAAAAATATTCTATCTTTCTACGGTCATGGCGACTGCTCCAATAGTTATAACTGTTGTCGTTAAGATATGGAGAGGGCAGGACTTTGTTTCTCTTGTCGTATTCGAGCCACTGGCATGGCTGCTTGCCTGTACTTTTTTATTCTTACCGATTGTTTTTATTATGCGTTTTATCGTGACCCGTCAGTTGAACAAAATGATACGGCAATTAGAAGAAGAGGTTGAGCAGAAAGGAGCTCCCGTCATATTATACGATGTGAGTGAGGGGAAAGTGAGCGAGGGGAAAATGAGCGAGGGGAAAAAGTGAAGAGAGGCTTTCGTTGAGCCTTGCCTTTGACTTGTTCATTAAGGTGCATGGGGTGCACTTCTCGTTTTATGCTTTTTTATATTTGTGTCGTGTTTTTTAAAAGAATTGAGGCTCTTGCTTGAGTTGGTGCTCTTGCTTGAGTGCTGAGAGGAAAGTGAAGAGGGCTTTTGTTGAGCCTTGCCTTTGACTTGTTCATTAAGGTGCATGGGGTGCACTTCTCGTTTTATGCTTTTTTATATTTGTGTCGTGTTTTTTAAAAGAATTGAGGCTCTTGCTTGAGTTGGTGCTCTTGCTTGAGTGCTGAGAGGAAAGTGAAGAGGGCTTTTGTTGAGCGTTGCCTTTGACTTGTTCATTAAGGTGCATGGGGTGCACTTCTCGTTTTATGCTTTTTTATATTTGTGTCGTGTTTTTTAAAAGAATTGAGGCTCTTGCTTGAGTTGGTGCTCTTGCTTGAGTGCTGAGAGGAAAGTGAAGAGGGCTTTTGTTGAGCCTTGCTTTTGACTTGTTCATTAAGGAGCATGGGGTGCACTTCTCGTTTTATGCTTTTTTATATTTGTGTCGTGTTTTTAAAAGAATTGAGGCTCTTTCTTGAGTTGGTGCTCTTGCTTGAGTGGGGCTTTTGCTTGAGTGGGGCTTTTGCTTGAGTGGGATTCTTGCTTGAGTGGGATTCTTGCTTGAGTGGGATTCTTGCTTGAGTGCTGGGGGGAAAGTGAAGAGGGGCTGCTCTTGGACTTTACTTGCTGTTTCTGTTCTCTTAAAGAGAGAAAATCTTGTAATTTATTTTCTTTTTATCAAGCATAAAAATGTGTTTTACCAAGCGATATTGAGAGCGAAAAATCTATACTTAAAGCAAAAGATATTCTGGTGTTTGGGGAAGAAAAGCCCATTTTTTGCAGGTGGAGAGGCAAAACGCACAGAGAAGGTGAGCCAAAAGCACACGTTTTGATCAAGATGGAAAGTGTAACAGTGCTTTTAAAAAGCTTGGGGTAGAGGGGGAAAATTGAAAGAAAAGAGGGACATCTATTTATTTACGAGACCGTGAAGGACAGTTTCTCATCTCTGGATGAAAAAGGTTTTGTGCAATTTGATTATGGAATTGTGAGAGGCGCTGGTATTCATGCGGCGGCTTGCCAAATGATTAATCCTTATCATTTTAGGGCTTTATCATTTTGGGGGGGGCCAGATTGACAACGAGGCATTGAGGCAAAGGGCTGGATTTTAAGGCAAAGAGATTGAAAATTTTTGAGGAAAAGATAAGCGTAGGGCGTTTACGTCGTGTGCTTGAGGAAGCTTTAGATAAGGGCGATGACTGAGGTTGATCTTGGCCGCGTGTTTGGGCTTTCAATATGGGGGCACCACCTTGGGGAAAGGAAATTGTTCTATCTCTCAAGTGGCTTCTTCTTTACTTGCACACCCTTGTGGTTTTGACATTGCTTGGTGATGTTAACATTTGGCAGCTTTCTCATAAAAGCTTTATGGAAGGTGAAAGTTTGGGCTTTGAAAAAAATATCGAAAAAATCAATTTGGGCCGGTTTTGTTGATGATTTAAATCGTCATAAAGACAAAGCAACTTCGTTACGATTTTCTTGCACTCGTTTGCTTCTTCTTTGGAAAGCAGCTTATCTTCCTGAAAATAAAAAGAGCACTTAGAATTTTAGAGTCAGAGACCCAAATTTGTGCAATAGAAGAAGATATTTTTATGAAAATTTGATCGACGAGAAAAGAGAAGCCTTAAGATAATAGGGGGTACACTGTGAGTGATGAAAACATGATGTTTGAAGTTGATGAAAAAAAAGCACCCCTGATATTGTCTTTATAAAAGATGAGGGATACAAACGCTTGATATTGATGAACCCTCATCCATTGGTGAGGACGAAAGCTTCGGTTCATGAAAATGGCTTAAAAATTGAGACAAATGAGGGGTAAAAAATGAGGGGCAATGGAAAAAATGCATCATTGGATGAAGAGTTACGGTCTTTTTCGCTGGAAGAAGCGTTTTTGACAAGCAAAAATTATAAAGTCATCTTTTGCATTGCTTTCATTGTGTCAGCTTTTATAATGGCATTCTTTATGTTTTTTAAGTGGGATTTGACAGGGTGGTGGAATTATATCCTGTTCATTTTAACATTAATATTGGTTTTTATATCAGCGCTTCTTTTTGTACTCATTCCTGTTGCCTTTGTGGTCCGTATCATCTTTACGCGTTTGTTGAAAAAAAAGATCGAGCAGTTGGAGC
>NZ_JBHIQF010000077.1:0-245200 GCF_042196445.1 Bartonella sp. AP11XZML | reverse complement strand
CCAAATATCCGACTCTAAACATACTCTGAGACGCGCGAAATTCTTTAGAAAATGGTTTCTTAATTTTGCTCGTCTCATGGATGCGATAGACAATATCTTCGCCCATTTAAAATAGTGGTTCTCAAAGAATTCAAAAAATTATTAGAGAATGTTGGAGGAAAAAGATGAGTTTTGTAACGGTATGTTGGAAAATCCTATTCCCGAACTTTTGTTAACGCTCCCGAACCTTTAAAAAGATTACAAAGAATCAATACGTTATACATAGGAGAAAATTGTATGGCGGAGAGAGAGGGATTCGAACCCTCGATATGGTTTCCCATATACACGCGTTCCAGGCGTGCGCCTTCAACCACTCGGCCACCTCTCCAGAAGTTCGCACTATACCCAGAAAGAAATAACGTGCAAGTCTAAACTATACATTCAAAACCCAAAAAACAAATTCATTTATTAAAGTAAGAGCTTTTATCTGTTGAATAACAAGCACATCCCTTCTTTTTAAGAAAAAACTTTTTTCGTGGATAGATTTGTAGAATACAATAATGAGAATAAAAAGATTGTCACCAGTTATAAACTTTCATGCTCATTTACGCACTTTCTGCTTCACAAAAAAATACTTCTCTTAAAATTGGCATACAGTCCATAGTTTTACACAACCAAATAATTAAAATCACTTACTTATACGTCATAGGAAGGGATGGTATGTGGGGGAAGAACATTTTAAGAGAGGATAAGCGGCTCTTATGCATTTTCTTAAATAGCACGAATTTTTGCAACATTGAGAGCTGTAAAATAGTGTGATGGTATCAGTTTTCTCTTTCATAGGATTACATAATAAGCCCTATTCTAAATCCTCTATTCAATTTCACACTTCTATATTTAGTTGATACTAAAGAAAATAAAATTCAGAAAAAAACTTTGCATTTTTAATTTAATATGTATGAATATATTTTATTTTCTAAAATGAAAAAATAGTCTCATTTTGATCAAATACAAAATCATAAAAATGCAAACCTGTTTTCATTTTTACCATATATTTTTAAATTCAGCTTTACAGTTTTCAAAATATCTAAAGTAGTCTCCATTATTTAAAAAAAATTACGTATTACTTCATACTTTTGATTATCGCATTCTTTAAGTGGGATATGGTCTCATAACAAAACAGAATACTCTAAAAATATATTTTCTTTCTCATCCACACGTTTGTTAAAAAACATCTCTTAAAGCTTGTCACATCTACCTCATACGGTGTCTATGAGTGGTATAAAATCTATTGGATAGCATCATCTTTTCTTAAATAAAAAGGAAAAGCCAAGTACGATCACGCTATTTATCCCCTAATGTTGCAACATCCCCTGCTATTTAAGAGAATGCATAAAAGGCATTTATTCTTTCCTAAAGTGTTTTTATCCATACATTACTCCTCCTTGTAATGTATAAAAGAATAATTTTTATTAATTTAATATAGAGAAATTTAAAACGAAAAAACCTTACGATATTTAGAGTTCTCATTATGTAAAACGATAAATTACCATTATAAATTAATATGTTGTTAATAATCGTCTTAAAGGATAATGTTTTACAGCACTAAAGATCTGATTACTCTGCAAAATGAGCTCGTTCTTTTCCCTTAATGTTCTTTATCACCTTATATCCTTATCACCTTATATCCTTGCTTAGAGCACGTACAGCTCGTGCAGTTTCACATTGTAATGCTTTTTGTGCTAAAATTTTCATATCTTCAAAACTATGAGTCTGTAAACACGCCTTTACTGGAGAAATATCGCAAGATATCATAGAAAGCTCATGAATTCCCAATCCAGTCAAAATCATTGCACCAAAAGGATCTCCAGCCATACCACCACATACACTAACCCAACACTTATGTTGTGCAGCTCCCTGAATAGTCTGATAAATCATACGCAAAACTGCTGGATCAAGGCTATCAGCTTCAGACACAAGGTACGGACTTTGCCGATCAACAGCCATTGTATACTGTGTTAGGTCATTGGTTCCAATTGAAAAAAAATCAACATGGGCGCTTAATACATCTGCCATAATGGCCGCTGCTGGAACTTCGATCATAATACCAAGTTTTAATTTTGGTGCATCAACATCGTTGCGGATTTCCTCTGCAATCTTTTTTATAGCGACAATCTCTGAAACAGACATGACCATCGGAAACACAATCCATAGATCTCCACCCTCTTTTGCCGCTCGATATAAAGCACGTAATTGAGGCACCAAAAGATCACGTCGACGTAACAAAAGCCGCGTTCCTCGAACACCTAAAAAAGGATTGTCCTCTTTAGATAAATGTAAATGCGTAACCTGTTTATCTCCACCAATATCAAGTGCACGAATAATTAATGGCTTATCTCCTACAGCTGTAATCATCGCCCGATATATATTAAATTGTAGCTCTTCATCCGGAATATATGGATTCTCTAAAAACAAAAATTCCGTGCGCATGAGTCCAACACCTTCAGCCCCCAAATCAAGCGCAACAGGAACCTGATTTGCGTAGTTGACATTAGCCATAATACGAATTCTTTGACCATCTATCGTTTGCGCTGGTAATCTACACGCACTTATTTCACTGACACGTTTTTGCGCAACAGTATCAATATGCCTTTGAGCATCTTCAACGTCTTCAAGCGTAGGATTAAGGTAAATAAACCCGTTATCGCCATCAATAATAGCCTGAATATCAGACTGAATTGCTAAAATATCATCACCTGCAGCAACAACCATTGGAATACCAAGAGTACGCGCCAAAATAGCTGTATGAGATAATGGACCTCCCCATGCTGTTGCTAATCCTTTTACCCTTGTACAATCAAGTTGTGCTACATCAGAAGGAGAAAGGTCATTTGTAACCAGAATTACACCATGTGGAATATCATTTAAAAAGAACGATCTATAGGATGGATTGATTTCACCTAAAACACGTCGACCAACATCAACTAAATTAACAGCACGTGCTGCTAACAAAGGATTATCTACCTTAAAAAACATATCTGAAAATTGACGAACCGCTCTATCCCAAGACCAAGCGACACCATGACCTTCCGCTATAAAACGATAAGCTTGAGCTATTAAATTTTCATCTTCAAGCAAAACCATTTGCGCAGAAAAAATCGCAGCAGAATCTGCTCCCATACGCACTGTAATATCAGAAATCACAGATGCCATTTTATGTTTTGTTTTTGTAAGAGCATTTTCAAGACATGCTGCACCAGCTGCAAAATCAATTGGCTGATCTATTATGGAAATATCATTTTGCCTTAAAACAAAAATCTTACCAAATGCTAATCCTGAACTCGCTCCAACACCAGAAATGCCTTTTTGCATAGAGCGTGGATACCAACCATGAAAAGCCTTTGTTTGAGATTCCATTGCTCTTATCAGACATTTTTCACTAATACTCACTTTTTTTGCAATAGCAATGGCATCATTGAGAAGTTGTGCTCCTTCTGCAGCATCTGTAGAAAAAATCAGAACATCACCGTTTTTTACTCCTAATTGCAATAAACCAACCAAATTTTTCATTTCAACGGTATATTGACCATGGCGAACTCTGATGGAACTTTGAGCCTTTTTCGCAAAATCAACCCAAAGAGAAGCTGGTCGTGCATGAAGACCACTTGGATAATCTAAAGTCCATTCCTGACACACAGAAAGGTCACCAATAAAAGTTTTTTCTATCTTCATATTTTGGTCAAACAAAGTTGTAACAATTTGTTGTTTGTCCATAGTTGTTGCAAGTACTTCAAGCTGTTTTTTATCAAATAAAAGAGACGTCAATTTTTTACAAATTTCTCTATAGCGATCTGGACACGCTGCAATGGCAATAACCAAATATGCTTTCTTGCCATCCTGCCACTCAACACCAGCAGGAACCTGTATAACAGCAACAGCATCCTTGATAATTAAATCACGATTTTCAGCCATACCATGAGGAATGGCTATACCATTTCCAAGCCAAGTATTGGTTGTTTCTTCACGTTCAAGCATGCTTGCCAGATAACACTTATCAACTGCACCAACCTGCACAAGCAATTCAGCGGCAGCATAAATTGCATCATTTTTATGATCAAAAGCAGCTGCAAGTTGTACAGATCTTATAGACAAGATTTCACCATCAGCAAAATCTACATTCATTGCTTCTGCTTTCTCATATCTCATCATGAATTCAAATTGCCTCACATTTGAACACCAATATCTCTGATACATTCCTTTTCAAAGCTGCATTTCCCAAAATACAAGCTATAAATACCACCACAGCTCTCTTTATATTTTACAGAATATAGCTAAGTGAGGTGCTTAAATACCTCAATATAACCGATAAAACAATTAGATATTATTATCCACCTAAGTGCTTAAAACCATCATAAACAAGTCTGCCTCTTACTCTTTTACTTTACAAAGACAAAACCCCGTTTTTTACAGCACCAATCACCTGAAAAACTATGCTTTCAAAATGCTCTTATTATCCTAAGTTGATCCTAAGTTATCCAATATAACTTTTCATTATTTTTCCTACAAGAAAGCATCCTTCCCAATCATCCGTAACTTCAGCTAATATTTTGATTGATTCCTCAAAGTTTATTTAACCTATTATCCCTCTTTATAAATTCATTACATAATTACAAATTGCTCCATGCAACTTATCATCTTTAAAATTCCGTGCTGCCCATCTTATGATATCAAACCCTCGATATATAATATTTATATATTTTAAGCTACACCTTTACTTCAATCAACATCGCAAATACACAATACCCTCTGTCGCACATTTGCAAAGTACGAACATCCCCCCAAGCACTATCATCAATTACTAAAATAAAGAAAAACTCTACAAATAAGATAAATAAAGTAAAAAATGAAACGCAATGATTGCCTTAACTCTAGCTCTTATGCTTGTTTATTTTCAACAATACACAATAATAGTGAAATCAGAAAAAATATTCTTGAAGGGCGCTGATTGCACGTTGGTTATTTTTATATCTTTAAACACCGTCCTCCTTAAAAATATAATTTCACTCTCGATTTACCGAAAATTCCTTAATGCACGTCACTTTCAAAGTCGTTTTGACTACCTTCTTATGGATTTTTTATCCCTATGTCTTTTTAAATGAATAGCCCCACCTATCCACACTACCACCTAAAAACAGTATGACAACTCATCAATACCACAATGCCGATAAAAAGATCCATCTTTATCAAAATGATTACATCAATAATGCTCTCATTAAATTTCTCATAATTTTCTGAAAACAAACTGCTTCTCTTATAAGAAATTACTCGACGCTTCTTCATACATAAAAAGAAAGTCTCTCCTCACTATTATTATACAGAAACTTATCAACAAACTCTATCATAATATCAATATGTTCAGTACTAAATACTAACATAACAGCGCAGAAACTTTTTCCCTCATTGAGAAAAGCCATTTCCCCAATTCTACCTTTTTATCTTCTACATTTATTATAGTACCAACGCAAAAAGGGAAAGATGAGATTCATCTTTCCCTTTGAATACTTACAAAACCACAACTACAATTCAATGAAATCCCGTTGATAGCTAGAGAGTGTTACAGATTACTCTGCTGCCTCCACCATAGGAATGACTGAAACATAGGAACGATTACCCGCTTTGCGTTGAAAAGAAACCTTTCCATTTGATAATGCAAAAAGCGTATGGTCTTTTCCAATGCCGACATTGTTTCCAGGATGCCAACGTGTACCACGCTGGCGAATAATAATATTTCCGGCAATAACGGTTTCACCACCAAATTTTTTAACGCCTAGACGTTTCGATTCTGAATCACGACCATTACGCGAGGAACCACCAGCTTTTTTATGTGCCATAGACGCTCTCCTTTAATCTTTCTTACTCTTTGATGCTACAGATGCTTTCTTCTGCGACGCAGTCTTTTTTTCAACCGTTTTTTTAGCCGTCTTCTCAACAGAAGCAGCAGCTTTTGTTTCTTTTGGTGTAGTTTCTTCTTCTTTTATAGGTTTCGCAGCAACTTTTTTAGGTTTTGAACCACCCATTAAAATTTCTAAAACACGAAGCCTCGTAAATTCTTGACGATGGCCACGCGTGCGTTTAGAATTTTGACGACGGCGCTTCTTAAATGCGATAACCTTGCGCCCACGTGCCTGTTCTAAAATCTCAGCTGTCACCAATGCATCAGCAACGACAGGGGTACCAATAACCGCATTACCTTCTTGCCCAACCATTAATATATCATTGAATTCAACCACATCACCCGCATTTCCACTAACTTTTTCAACTTTTACCACTTGATTAGCAACAATGCGGTATTGCTTACCACCAGTTTTAATGACTGCGAACATTTTTTATCCTTCCGTTCACTCCAGCTCTTATTTAATTTCTGCCTTGAAATAAGGGAAAATAGGCTGCTTTTTATCAGTCGTAATAGATCCCAAAGAAGGATAAAACCTTCTTCAACACAAATATGCGCAGATTTCCCCACGCTTATATTTTGTATATATGAAGGAATTTCTATTCTCTGTCAATAAAGTCCCATAAAAAAGAAAAAAAGGTTGTACCAAAAACAATTGAAGGTTATCTACCCCTTATACACTCAAATAGTGCCGATTTTTGTTTCACTTTATTATGGAGAGATGGCTGAGTGGTTGAAAGCACCGCACTCGAAATGCGGCATAGGGGCAACTCTATCGGGGGTTCAAATCCCTCTCTCTCCGCCACAGTTTATAAAGCGATATTATTAAAACTGTCTTTAATCGTTGTAGCTTGCCAGCGGTTTTTGTATATTTTGCCACTAGGTTTTGTACCAATTTATTTTTTTCGAAGTGTAGCTTGCCAGCAGGTTTTGTATATTTTGACACTAGGTTTTGTACCAATTTATTTTTTTTCAAAGAGTTTTTAAGGGGTTCTCAAAGGGTCTTCAAAGACCTCTCAAAGGTCTTTATCGTTTTTGCGAATAAATTCTCATTTTTACAATTTTTGCACTTTTTTGATTTTCTGTTACATAAATCTAATCCAGATAATAAGAGAAGGCATAGTAAAATTAAAGAATTATCTCATATTTCTCTCTCATTCTACTTTTGCTTAGTTAGTACAAAACCTACTGTAAAATTATATTATTTTGCACGTCTTGCTTGAATATGTGCTAGCAACCCTAATGTTGAACTATCACGATTATCCGCTTTACTTTCTCCACGAAGAATTGGTAGTAACTCGTTTGCTAATTCTTTACCAAGTTCAACACCCCATTGATCAAATGAATTAATATTCATTAAAATCCCTTCAACAAAAGTGCGATGTTCATAAAGCGCAATAAGACGACCGAGTGCAAAAGGTGTTAATGAATCTTGAACCAGCGTAATGCTGGGACGGTTTCCTTTAAAACTTCTATGACGTGCTAAATGGTCTGCTTCACCCTCATCAACTCCATTTTTTATCAAGATATGCCGAGCATCTTCAAGACTACGCCCCTTCATCAAGGCTTTTGATTGTGCTAAACCGTTTGCTAGCAACATCTCATACATAGAATGTAATTTTTTCTCATGCCCTTTTATAAATAAAATAAATTCTACAGGAATAATATCTGTTCCTTGATGCAGAAGCTGAAAAAAAGCATGTTGACTATTTGTTCCTGAATCCCCCCAAACAATTGGACCACTTGAAAAACTTAATGGTTTTCCATCCAGCGAGACTTGCTTACCATTTGATTCCATATCAAGCTGTTGTAAATAAGCTGGAAAATGTATTAAACGCTGTGCATAAGGAATGATCGAACGTGATGAATAACCACAAATAACACGATGCCAGAATCCTAAAAGAGCAAAACGAATAGGAATATTTTTATGCAAAGGCATAGTTTTAAAATGTTGATCCATTTGCAAAGCACCATTGAGAAATTGGCGAAAATTTCCACCACCTATTGCAAACATAACAACAAGTCCAATGGCTGACCAAATTGAATAACGTCCTCCAACCCAATTCCAAAATTTAAAAACTCTTGTGGAATCTATGCCAAATTCTGCCACTTTATCAAGCGCACTTGAAACAGCAACAAAATGCGTACAAACGGCTTCTTCTCCTAAATGTGAACAAATCCACTGACGTGCAACTTGAGCATTGACCATTGTTTCAGCCGTTGTAAAAGTTTTAGAAGCAATGACAAACAGCGTTGTTGCTGGATTCAAAATAGAAAGAGTATCAGAAATATGGGCACTGTCAGCATTCGAAACAAAATGACACTGTGGACCATCATGATAAGGTTTTAAAGCATATGTGACCATTGCAGGACCAAGATCAGAACCACCAATACCAATATTGACAATATCACTTATTCTCTCGCCACTGCTTCCCTTATAGCTTCCATCACGCACCTTTTCAGAAAATCTTTCCATATCTTCAAGGACGTCTTGAATATCGCGAATAAGATTATGACCATCCAACATGAAAATTTCATCAGCAGGTAAACGTAATGCAATATGAAGAACTGAGCGTTTTTCAGTTGTATTAATCGCCTTACCAGAAAACATTGCATCACGCCGGCCTAACACATCTGCTGCGACCGCTAAATCATCTAGAAGTTGCAATGTTTTAAATGTCACACCACATTTTGAAAAATCGAAAAGAAGATCATCAAGTCTGAGGGAAAAATGGGAAAAACGCTGTTCATCTTCTACAAAATGCCGACGAATATCATAGACCCCATCCTTTGCGGCATGGTTTCTTAAAGCTTTTAATGTGGCTTCAAAAGCCATTTCATTTCGAATCGAAAAGCTATCTCCCATAAGCTTATCCTATACGGTTATTGATAATGAAATCTATGCCCAAACAATAACAAAGCAGAAAACACCTCCTTTATTGCTCGCTATTTTCACTGCTCACATAAAAATGAAGGAATATACAAAATAAAAGGATAAGATCCGAAAATGATATTTTTACAAGAATAAACTTTCAAATCTTTTCTATCATATACATCATTTAACTTGATTGAGTTCTTTTGTTAAACGTAAATCTTCTTCTGCTTTTGGTCTTATAAAACGCCCTAAAAAAAGATAAACAACCGGTGTGACATAAAGCGTAAAAATAGTTGCTAAACCTAAGCCACCAACGATAACCCAACCTAAGGCTATACGAGCTTCTGCGCCAGCACCTTTGGCCAAAACCAAAGGAATACCTCCTAAAATGGCACAAATCATTGTCATACAAACTGGACGAAGGCGAATGTTTGCTGCTTCTTCTACGGCTTCACGCACGCTTCTTCCCTGATCACGTAATTGATCTGCAAATTCAACAATAAGAATACCATTTTTTGCCATAACACCAATTAACAAAATTAATCCAATTTGGCTGTAAATATTAAGACTTACACCACTTAATAGCATAGCAATTACAGCACAACCAATCCCTAATGGGACAGTGGCCATAATAATGAATCCTGAAATAAAGCTTTCAAACTGAGCAGCCAAAATCAACAAAATAATCAAAAAAGCAATGCCAAAAACAATCATAAAATTGGAAGATGTTTCGTTAAGCGTTTCGGCTTCCCCTAAGGGAACCAAGTAAGTTCCTTTCGATAACAAAGGAGAAGCAATTTTCTGTACAGTTTGGTAAGCTTCCCCTAAAGCGATATCTGGAGCAAGATTTGCGCTTAAAATAACAGCACTCATGCGTTTTTCCCGTTTTAATTGAGGAGCAATAGCTTTTTCATGTAAACGCGCAATAACCGATAAAGGAACATATCGATTGTCTTTGGTTTTTAAAAAAATATTTTCTAAATCGCTAGGACTCTTCATAGAATTTGTACGCGATATCAATTTAACATCGTAAGAATGATCATCCACGTTAATGGAACCAATCTTTTTACCATCCAACATTGTTTGTAATGTATCGCCCAAATTGGTGATATCAATCCCTAAATCGGAGGCTTTTTTTCGATTGATTTCAATAAAAAATTGCGGTTGTGTTGCATCAACAGTAAGGCGTGGGCGAATAAAACGCGGATCATCTTGTAAAGCACTTACCAGCTTATCAGCAATGGGTTGTAATATTGCATAATCATTGCCAAGAATTGCAAATTGCAACCCTTGCCCAGTTCCGCTCACACCTAGAGAATTTCCCTGCGCAGCAAACACAAAAACTGCGGGAAACTGTTTAACCTTTGCATTAATATCTTTCACGATTTCTTGCTGACTCCGTAAACGTTTATCCCAAGATGAAAGCAATAAAATCAAAAAAGCAGTATTGGGTGAACCGCCAGCACCCGCAATAGAGTAACTGTTAGCAATCTCCCCTGCATCACGTAATGGCTGTAGACTTGCTTCAATTTGCTCTATTTGCTCGTTCAAATATTGTGTTGAAATACCTTGTGGTCCATTAATAACCAAAAAGATCACAGCTCTGTCTTCTGCTGGCGTTAATTCCTGTTGTAGCTTCGTATAGCCTCCAACACAAAGACCCGCAAAAATAAGTGAAGCAAAAACAACAGCCCAAGGCTTTTCTAAACACTTATGCAAACTGTAAGTATATGCCTTATGAAAAAAAGTACCTAATTTATATAAAAAAGCAAAATGATGGGACTTTTCCTCTTTTTCCTCAATATGTTCTTTGAGAAAACGCGAAGCCAACATTGGACAAAG
This sequence comes from Bartonella sp. AP11XZML, assembly GCF_042196445.1. Taxonomy (NCBI): domain Bacteria; kingdom Pseudomonadati; phylum Pseudomonadota; class Alphaproteobacteria; order Hyphomicrobiales; family Bartonellaceae; genus Bartonella; species Bartonella sp. AP11XZML. Next base: position 234,551 of record NZ_JBHIQF010000077.1, on the reverse strand, counting down.
CGTTAAGGCAACAACTGAAGAAAGCAAAATAGAAATTGCCAAAACAAAACCAAATTCTCTAAAAAGACCTCCAACTTGCCCAGGAAGAAAGGAAATAGGAACAAACACAGCCACTAAAGTCAATGTTGTTGCTAAAACAGCAAAAAATACTTCACGTGTTCCTATCACTGCTGCTGCTCTGGAACCTAATCCCATGTTGCGCCACCGAACAATATTTTCAAGAACAACAATGGCATCATCCACAACAAGCCCTGTTGCTAAAACAAGTCCTAAAAATGTGAGAATATTCAATGAAAACCCTACAAGATAAATAGCCGCAATGGTACCAATCAAAGCGACAGGAAGAGATAAAGCAGGTATCAGCGTTACACGAATGTCTCTGAGAAAAAGAAAAATGACCAAGATAACGCTCAAAATAGCAATAACCAACGCAACTTCAACCTCATGAAGAGCGCTTTTAATAAAAATTGCATCGTCATTAATAACGTCTATATTTACAGAAGAAGGAACAATACTTTTGAGATTATCAACAACGGCTCTCACACCTTCAGAAATATTAAGAGTGTTGGATTGTGCTTTACGCACGATACCTAATCCAATACCTGTCTTTCCATTGATACGAAGAATAACTGTTTCTATATCCGGCGATAAAGTAACATGCGCAACATCACCAAGATGCACATGAGGCTTTAAAACAACTTGTTCAAAAGATTCTGGTGTTGTTAAACGTGCAGTAGCACGTACAACTAAAGTTTGCTTAGAATTGCGTAATGACCCTACTGGCACATCTGTTGTCATATCAGCAAGAACACGTGAAATATCTGCTACAGTTAATCCATAACTTGCAAGTTTTGCTTGATCTATATCAATCTGAAAAATCTTTGTGCGAGCACTATCGACCTGTACATCACCAACACCATCAACAGCAGAAATAGCATCAACAATCTGATCGTTTACAATCGTGGTTAAATCATCAACACTCATTGTTGGTGACGTCACAACCAAATACATCATGGCAGCAGCATTCGAATCTGCTTTAATAATCAAAGGCGAATCCGCATCTTTCGGTAAAGAATAGGTAACACGGGAGAGAGCATCACGAATATCAGATGCTGCAACATTCAAATCAACACCGACATTAAAGTTAATCTTCACACGGGAGCGTCCAAAAGAAGACGTTGAAGAAATCGTCTTAACACCTGAAACACGAGAAACAGCATCTTCTATAACTTTTGTAACTTCACGATCAATTGTTTCTGCCGATGCACCAGAAAACATCGTCACAATCGTTGTTACAGGAGTATCAACATCGGGTAATTCTCTTACATCAACATTTAACCATGCTGCAAATCCTGCAATGATGATCATAGCATTCAAAACAAGAGTAAAAACCGGTCTGCGAATAAATAAGGTAATGAGACCACCTTGCTCCACCTTTGACGTAGGCTGTTTTGTGCTCAATTCTTGGCTCATTGTATATCCGTTCCATAACCTACTGATAATTGCTGTTGATGAGACTTTGGATCATCAATAGTTACTTTACTTCCTGGATAAAGCATTTGCACCCCTTGAATGACAACTTGATCACCATTTTCTAGGGGAGCTTTCACGAAAACATGATCGGCTTTATGCTGAATAATTGTTACGGGAATAGACTCTACTTTTCCTTCTCTCACACGCCAAACGAATGACCCTTTACTATTCCATTGAACTGCAAGAGGATTAACGACAGGAAAAGAACCACCATGAAACTGCAAGGAAACAGAAAAGGACATACCAGACATGAGCGTATCTTTTTCATTATTGATTTCAACCTGAACATGAAGTGTGCGACTTTCTGGATCAACGATATTATCAATCGCATAAATATGACCAACAAAAGATCTATCTGGCTGCGCGATTAACGTTGCCGTTACCTCATCTCCTTTATGGATGCGCGACACATATCGTTCAGGGGCCCATACATCGACCAAAATACGTTCTCTATTCTCAATACGGCCTATTACAGTATTAAGGGTCACGTTATTCCCCGCATCAACAGGCAAAATACCAACAACTCCAGGAATCGGTGCTCGAATTGTTCGCCGATCGAGATCTAATTCAGCATTACGCAAAACTAAATTTGCGTTATCCAACTCTAAGCGTGCCATAATTTCTTGAACTTCCGTTGCTGTATTGCTGGCGCGTAATTTAAGAATACGCGAAAGCGTCAACGCATTGTTATCACGTTGCACTTTTGCTTTTGCAGCCGCTATTTCTTCTTTTTTAGAATCAAGCTTTGCAATCACATCATCAGCTTGTACTTTTGTACCCGCTGATACAAAAAGCTTATCAATAACACCTGAGGATAAAGGGGTAAGTTCGACTTCTGCAAGAGCTTTTCCACTCCCAAGAACGTTAAGTTGTTCATAAAGATCTTGAACTTTTACAAGATCAACGACAACATTTACCGGTGGCCTTCCCATTTTTTCATTTGAAGCTTTATCCGATATTCTTGTTTTATCCACCATAGAAATGGGTTGGTCTGCACTCTTTTTTCCAGCCCAATAAGTAACCGTTAAAACAACGATTAAAAACACTAATGGAAAGCTCTTTTTTAATAACGCCATACATCCGCCCTTGCTGTGTCATGTTCATCTGAAATAGTTTTCAGTAATATCGGCGTTTTACACAAAAACCCAACAGCGGGTGTATATATCTTACCCCCACCGCAAAAAACACATCTCATCTCTGCTTGACTATCTTTCATAGATTAAAACGTCAAGTTAACTATCGTTCATATTGCTTTGTATGGTCATGACAAAAAAATGTTCATATCAAAATCAACTGAAGCCATAATATATTATATCCTTTTTTAAAATATCTCATAAAAAAGAGAAATTTTTTTTATTACTATCCAAGTTTCACTTGCATTTCTTTAATGAAACGATTAGGAACCCTTTGTCTTAGACAATGTAAAAAATTGAAATGTATGCACCCGTAGCTCAGCTGGATAGAGCACCAGACTACGAATCTGGGGGTCAGGAGTTCGAATCTCTTCGGGTGCGCCATCTATCAATATCTTCTTATAAAGTCAGACTTTTTAAATTCTTTATTTTGTGATTTATTTTTACCTATCTTTGTATTTTGTTATTTCATTCTGTTGTGAGTCGTTTCTTTAGCCATTTGCTAGAATAAGATGTTATGAGTCCTTCAATTCAGCTCTAAGGTGCTTTTATTAGCTTATAATCGTAGCGATTGCATGAGTAGCGTATGTTGTTGTTTTCTTTTTTCAATCTATGCGCTTGTTTTTGGTCTCTTCCGGATTATACTCTCTACTCAGTTAGGTAATTTTTTACGTTCTTATTTCTAATTGTTCCATAACTGGATGTTTCTGGATATTTTATTCCTAGCAGTCCCATCTTAAGAGGGACTTCAGATGTGTCGCCATAAATTCCGGTTTACCACCATGTGAAACTTTTTCAGTGTGTTGTTAGAAAGAATAAATAAACTACTTCTCAAACGTACTACTATGAAACACTTATGGTATCCATTAATGTCATCAACATTTGTTGCAAACCAAAGCTTCTTTTCGCAATATTTTTAATTGAATTAAACGTATTTTTACTGCTTAAAAGCAAAAAGATTCTTTTTCCTAAAAAACAATAAAACTCTTCTTGTGCTTCTTTAGCATTATCTCTTGCATGGCATATCATCGATTTCTATGATATCTTAATATTTTTCTGTTCTCTATGAATTTTTCTAATTAATCCATGGAGTACAGATCTCAAACATTAATAAAAGCTGAATTTAAAGAATTTTTCCATGCCTAAAACTGATATTGAAATTGCTCGCACTGCTAAAAAGCAACATATTATTGAAATTGCACAAAAAATTGGTATTTCACATGAAAATCTCATTCCCTATGGTCATGATAAAGCTAAAATTTCTTCTGAATACATAAAATCGCTTAATAAAAATCCAGATGGTAAACTTATCCTTGTCACAGCTATCAATCCCACACCTGCCGGAGAAGGCAAAACAACAACAACAGTTGGACTAAGTGATGCTCTTAATCTTATTGGTAAAAAAACAATAGCTACCTTGAGAGAACCATCTTTAGGTCCCTGTTTTGGTGTAAAAGGTGGTGCTGCTGGTGGTGGTTATGCGCAAGTCATTCCAATGGATGACCTTAATTTACATTTTACCGGTGATTTTCATGCTATTACAGCTGCTCATAATCTTCTTGCCGCAATGATAGATAATCATCTTTATTGGGGAAATACTCTAAACATTGATCCACGTCGCATTGTTTGGAAACGCGTTCTTGATATGAATGACCGTGTATTGCGCGATATTGTCATTTCATTGGGGGGCATAACAAATGGTTTTCCACGTCAAACAGGTTTTGATATTACTGTTGCATCAGAAATTATGGCGCTTCTTTGTCTCTCTGAAAATTTAGAAAACCTTACACAAAGACTCAAAAAAATTATTGTTGCTTATCGTTATGATAAAACGCCCATCACCGTTGCTGATCTCAATGCGGAAGGTGCAATGGCAGTTCTTCTCAAAGATGCTATACAACCCAATCTCGTACAGACAATTGAAAATAATCCTGTTCTCGTTCATGGAGGACCTTTTGCCAACATTGCTCATGGTTGCAATTCAGTTATAGCAACAAAAACTGCTTTAAAACTTGCTGATTATGTTGTCACAGAAGCAGGGTTTGGAGCAGATCTTGGAGCAGAAAAGTTCTTCAATATCAAATGTAGGCAAGCAGGTATTGTACCAAATGCTACAGTGATCGTCGCAACTATTCGTGCATTAAAAATGAATGGTGGTCTGGATAAAAATAACCTGACAGAAGAAAATATCACCGCTTTAGAAAAAGGAGCTGCCAATCTTTTACGACACATAGAAAATATGAAGCACTACGGTATTTCTTGTGTTGTGGCTATCAATCATTTTGACAGCGATAGCGATGCTGAAATAAAAACATTACAAAAAATAGTTGCAACAACTGGACACAAAGCTATTATCTGTAAGCATTGGGAACAAGGTGGAAAAGGCGCTATAGAACTTGCACAAGAACTCGTTACCTTGATTGAAAAGCACGATTCTGATTTTAAAGTTCTCTATCAAGATGATATTCCCCTCGTTCAAAAAATTAATTGTATTATAACAAAGCTATACGGTGGACGTGGTGCCATTATCTCAGCCCCTATTCTCAAACAACTTGAAACTTGGGAAAAAGAAGGTTTTGGCGTCTACCCTATTTGTATGGCAAAAACACCTTATTCTTTTTCTTCTGATCCCAAGCAATACGGTGCTCCTGTTGATTTTGAAATTCCCATACGAGAAGTTCATCTCTGTGCAGGAGCCGGTTTTATTGTTGTCATTTGTGGAGATGTTATGACCATGCCGGGACTACCCCATTATCCCACGGCTGAAAAAATTCATCTTGACGAAAATGATCAAATACAAGGACTTTCATAAGTTTATAATCATGAAATCTATCATTCATTATAAAAAGCATTTTATTACAAAAAAAATAGAATTTTTAAAAGCGATATAGACAAATGTCTTATTTATATGATATAAGTTTCTGTCCTTTTGGATATGCCTTTAAAAGGACGTAGGTTTTCCTATTATTTGTGACACTGAAAAAAGCAGGATAAATAGTGCAAGTACTCGTTCGTGATAATAATGTTGATCAAGCGCTCCGCGCGTTGAAAAAAAAGATGCAGCGTGAAGGTATCTTCCGTGAAATGAAAATGCGTAGTTATTATGAGAAGCCATCTGAGAAGCGTGCTCGTGAAAAAGCTGAAGCTATTCGTCGTACACGCAAGCTTGCTCGTAAGCGTGCACAAAGAGAAGGTTTTGTTAGTAACGGACGAACTGTTGCGGTAAAGTAATATACTTTATGATATTATATAATTGCATAAGCAATAGATAGTAAGCTACTAGAAAATTTTATCTTCATAGGCAATTGCGATGAATTGCTTGTGTAGGTTTTTATGTACAATGTTATCTAATATGTTAGTTATTTGAAAATAATAAGGTTTCTATCATAGAGGTGGTTTTTATTTCACTCTTATATTTTAAAAATAGATAACAAACTACACTTGAGATATTTAAGCGACTTTTTCCTATGTAAATTGAGTGCGGGGTGTTTTATTATCACTTTTCGCTATAATTTTCTCCTTCTGGATATCTCTTACATCACTGCTTCTTATGTGCAAATTTCATGATGAATTTCTTTTTGTCATTAAATATTCTACATCTTTCGATCATCCTAGGTCTGATTACAAAACAAAAATAACTATCGCAATATGCGATTGTGTGTAAAATATAATATCAAATTCATAATCCTCTTTCCCTTCAGTTATGTAACGAAACGATATAATTCCATAACTTTTTATATCTCTTGATTCTGTCTCTCTAAAGGATGACGAATTTCAACCACTGCACTATAGATTCTTTTTTCTTGATAAATTTCTTCTATTCATCACTTATGTAATTACCCTCATCAGTGTATCGAATAAGCCTTTCTATTTCATTCAACTTTCTTCTATACTGAGTTAGAGAAAAAGAAAATTGACAATAAACAGAGAAAACACTGTGTTTTAATATGGATGAATGTGCCTTTTATTACCATTTTTGATGGAAATGTTTTTAAAATTTAAATAACGAGTTAAGGTTTTTAACGCGGAGATTTGTTATTATAAGTAATCGTTTTTCATATTAAGTAATAATTCTGAATAACGTAAAGTTTCTCAACACTTTCTCATATTGAATCAATCAAGATTATCTTCTTGTACATCATAAGCGGGATTCGTACGCAAATAGAATAAAAGCTATTTAAGAAAAAACAAAAATGCTTCTTATGAATACCATAAATAATAGGAACTGCATAACATTGAAAGCTGGTAAATAGAACGATGAAGCCAGCTTATCTACCATACGGATAAGCATTATCATGGCGTAAGATTAGAGTGTAGAAAATTTTATAAATGAATTATCACGAAAAAGTGTCCTGTTAAAATTAGCCCTTCATATATCAATCTACTCTATAATGTTGCTCATATTTTTACGCTTAAATGTTTTATTTATCGTATTATTTTGTTCATTCAAAACTTCTTTTCAAGCCACACAATAATCCCTTTCTGAACAGCTCTTTGTTCATAGTATGCATACATGCACTTTTACTTTGAGAAACAAACTCAAAAAAGAGATGCAATACTTTAGCCCTAATTTCCTGTACAAAAACTGCCTATGGCTCCAATATACTTTACTGTTTTATCACGCTTACAGCTACATAAAAATCTAATGTTTATTTATATCTACCCCCTCATAAACAAGATAAGCACTAAGAAATACAAACCTTTTGTTTTCCTTATTTTGATATTTTTGTAGCAATTTTTTCATCGTTTAGATCTCTTTAACGAGCAATGTGTCATACTTTTTATCAGTTTCCAGTCTTATCTTTCAGATTTTAAATTTCCAATATATGACGAAATAAAGGAGTTCGGTGTGCAAAATTCTCGTTGGTTTCGCGTTTCAATACTCATATCATGTATCTTAATAGCAACAGTCATTGTATTGGGTTCACCTCATTTGTTGCATGCACAAACATTTAATCAAAATTTAGGGCCCAGTGGTTTACCACTTCCGCGATTTGCTTCGATTAAACCCACCAGCGTTAATGTACGCGTCGGACCAGGAAGCAACTATTCTATCATTTTCACCTACAAAAAGAAGGGCTTACCTATTGAAATCATTCAAGAATATGATCAATGGCGCAAAATTCGTGATGCAGAAGGCGATGAGGGATGGGTGTATCAATCGCTTTTATCGGGAAAGCGAACTGCTATAACTATTCCATGGCAAAAAGATAAAACAAAAAGGCTGATGCTACGAAAAAACCCCACCGACAACGCAGAACTTGTGGCGGAAGTAGAACCTAACGTCATTGGTAACATCCGCCAATGTGATGGACAATGGTGCGAACTAAACATTAATAATACGCGCGGATGGCTTCAGCAACCCCAGTTATGGGGAATCTATCCTGATGAAAAAGTAAAAGGTTGGTGAATACTCAAACTCAACAAGTTTAATTTTTATTCCTCATTAAATATCCTCACTGCCTATCACAAGATTGATTTTTTGGTTTCAATCGCACGATTAAATCAACATGTGAAATTTCCATACCTTCTGGTGGCTTAGGCAAATTTTTAATAATGGGAGCTTCTTCCAAATTATAAGGAATATCAAGAATACGATTTTCGCCTTCTATATAAAAATGGTAGTGATCAGAGGTATTGGTATCAAACCAAGTTTTTGAGCCTTCTACGGCAATAATCCGTAATAATCCCGCTTCCGTAAATTGATGAAGCGTATTATAAACCGTTGCTAAAGATACAGGTACACCTACCCTCACCGCTTCCTCATAGAGCTCTTCAGCAGTAATATGACGATTTCCTTGAGAAAAAATCATATGTGCAAGTTCCAACCGCTGACGTGTTGGACGCAGACCATTTTGACGCAAACGTTTTTCTAACATAGAAATGGAATAATATTGCACAATTTTTCCACACTCTTTTGTGAACTGCTGCTCTTCATTCATATCTAAATTGTCTGCACTCACTGACATATTACAAACCCAAATATATTCCTACTAAATAAGATCAAAATACAAAAAAATGGGAATAGTATGGTGTAATCTTGTATTCCATTTTTAAATAATTACCTATGTAGAATACATAAAAAAAGGCTTTTGTCATTAAAAATGATATAAAATCATTTCCCTCTCTTTAAAATTTGCTCTAAAAGTAGGTTGGGAAAAGCGCAGAAATAAAGATATATGCAAATAAATGGAGTAACAATGGCTGAACAAAAGTCTCGCTACACTTATGAAGAGCTTCTAAGCTGCGCTCGCGGCGAAATGTTTGGTAGAGGTAATGCGCAATTGCCAGCACCGCCAATGTTAATGATTCATCGAATCACTCAAATTAGTGAAACTGATGGTAAATACGATAAAGGAATGGTTCGCGCCGAATTTGACATTACACCAGACATGTGGTTCTTTAATTGTCACTTTATAGGCGATCCCGTCATGCCAGGATGTCTCGGACTGGATGGTATGTGGCAATTAACAGGTTTTTTTCTTGGTTGGCTAGGCGAACCAGGCAAAGGAAGAGCAATATCAACAGGTGAAGTAAAGTTATCAGGGATGGTAACTCCACAAACCAAAATTCTTGAATATGAAATAGATTTTAAGCGTATTCGACGTGGAAATTTAGTCTTAGGAATAGCTGATGGGTGGCTAAAAGCAGATGGAGAGACTATTTATAAGGCGAACGATTTACGCGTTGCTTTATTCAAAGAAGATTGAACGTTATTTCCGTCAGAAAGAACTTTTCACTATTCTGTATGGAACGAGGAGGTATGAATGCGTCGAGTTGTTGTAACCGGAATGGGAATTGTCTCCGCAATTGGAAATAACCCTGGAGCTGTTTTAACCAGTTTACGTGAAGCAAAATCCGGAATTTCTTACGCACCTCAATATGCTGAATTAGGCTTTCGTAGCAGAGTTTATGGCAAGCCCGATATTAATATAGAAGAACTCGTAGATCGACGTGCTCTACGTTTTCATGGGCGTGGAACAGCATGGAATCACATCGCCATGGATCAAGCAATTGCTGATGCGGGTCTAGAACCGCATGAAGTATCGAACGAACACACGGGTATTATTATGGGTTCTGGAGGTGCTTCAACACATTCAATCGTAGAAGCTGCTGACATTACACGCCAAAAAGGTCCAAAACGTGTTGGACCTTTTGTTGTCCCTAAAGCGATGAGTTCCACAGCATCTGCAACATTAGCAACTTTCTTTAAAATAAAGGGGATCAATTATTCAATCTCTTCAGCTTGTGCTACCTCCAATCATTGTATTGGTAATGCTTACGAAATGATACAATATGGTAAACAGAAGCGCATCTTTGCCGGTGGCTGCGAAGATTTGGATTGGACACTATCTGTTTTATTCGATGCCATGGGCGCTATGTCCAGCAGATATAATGACATTCCTCACAAAGCTTCACGTGCTTATGATATTAATCGTGATGGTTTTGTCATTGCTGGAGGTGCTGGCGTTTTAGTCCTTGAAGATTTAGAACTTGCTAAAGCACGTGGTGCAAAAATCTACGGAGAAATCGTTGGATACGGTGCGACATCCGATGGACATGATATGGTTGCCCCATCAGGAGAGGGAGCAGAACGATGCATGCGCATGGCCCTTGCAACAGTCGATAATAAAATTGATTATATCAATCCCCATGCGACAGCAACTCCTGTTGGTGATCCTCCTGAGATAGAAGCTATCCGTCGTGTCTTTGGAGCAGGTGATCAATGCCCCCCCATTTCCGCTACCAAGTCTCTAACAGGACATTCCTTGGGAGCAGCAGGTGTTCACGAAGCAATCTATACATTGTTAATGATGAATCATAATTTTATTTGTGAAAGTGCCCATATTGAAGAACTTGATCCAGCTTTTGCTGATATACCAATCGTTCGTGAACGACGTGATCATCAACAACTGAATACCGTATTGTCGAATACTTTTGGCTTTGGCGGTACCAATGCAACGCTTGTTTTCCAACGTTATGTATAAACAAAAGCTCTTAGTAATTGAAAAAAGTACGGTCTTACGGAGAATAATATGAAAGGTTTGATGGAGGGCAAACGCGGCCTTATTATGGGAATTGCGAATGACCATTCAATTGCTTGGGGCATTGCCTGTCAGCTCGCACAAGCAGGAGCGGAATTAGCGTTGACTTATCAAGGAAATGCTTTTGGAAAACGTGTTCATCCCCTAGCAGATAAACTTGGCTGCAAATTAGTGCTAGAGTGTGACGTTGAAAAAAGTGAAAATATTGATTACGTCTTTGAGCAACTTGAAAAAGAATGGAAAACAATTGATTTTATTGTCCATGCCATTGGTTTTTCAGATAAAACTCAGCTAAAAGGGCGTTACGTTGATGTTACAACACGTGAAAACTTTCAACGCACGATGGTTATTTCAGCTTATTCCTTTACTGAAATTGCCCAGCGCGCGGGTAAGCTTATGCCCAATGGAGGAACACTTTTAACTCTTACCTATGGTGCTTCACAGCAAGTTGTGCCTAATTATAACATCATGGGTGTTGCTAAAGCAGCTTTAGAAGCTATGGTACGTTATTTAGCAGCGGACTTTGGTCCTCAAAATATTCGTGTCAATGCGATTTCCGCTGGTCCTGTTAGAACTTTAGCAGGTAATGGTATTGCAGCTGCACGGGCAATATTTTCACATCAACGCCGTAATGCCCCATTACGGCGTACCGTAGATATTCATGAAATTGGAAAATCTGCTCTTTATCTACTCTCTGACTTATCATCAGGTGTTACAGGTGAAATCCATTATGTTGATTCAGGCTATAACATCATGTCTATGCCAATACTTGAAGAACTGAAAAAAAGTGACGATTCCCAAGAAGAATAAAATTTGTTTCATTGCACTAAAAAAGAAAATCAATCATGTACATAGTGCTTTAATCGGGTATTGAGTACTTTCTCAGCTATATAATAGTGTATTGACTTATAATAATATGACGTAAGGAATATGTGCAAATGTTTGTAAGAATAAGTCAATACAAAACCAGATGTACGATGCCTTGTTTCGCAAAATATTTTATAAAAGCCGGAATATTTCTTCAATCCATGGTTGATAAAGTGTGTATTTTATGACGTTATTTACCTTACTAAAGCATACGCTTTTGCCATTGCTTATAAATCAATATCCAACCCTCATGCCACCGCAGTTTGAAACAGAGATTAGAGAATTATTAAAACCCTTAGTTTCAGCTTTTGTGTAGCAAATTGAAAAAATATTCCTACCGTTTGATTTATTCTTGAAACGCAAATACAATCTAATTTAGGATGAATATGAAGGCGTAAAGAAATCAATCATTAATCTTACTATTGTTCTTTAATGAAAGCATTGCTCTGATGTGTCAGGTAAAATAGAACACCCAAAAACACTATAGCTGTTTCTCCTTCATGCATTTTTTAAAGATATCTCTCAATGCACGCCATTCCATTTCACAATGGTACCTGTAGAACGTATAAAAAATCCTTGTGAAGTACATAAAATCCTTTTTTTACCACCATTTTAATGTTTATACAGATGACAAACCGACACCGTCATTTTACTTGCCATGTTCTAATATTGAAACAACCCTTGACACTTGAGATGATTCATTAGAAGTATCTTTAATAATTTTTATCCACATACTAACCCGCTTGTGACAAGCAAACATATATTTTTAATTAACTCAATACAAAAATAAAATGAATCATTTATATAAATCAATTTTTTATCTTTATAATCACATTATTTTTCAGTTTAAATGACAGCCATAAACAAGTACAATAACATTTTTTCAATCTTAGACTTTCAAAGTTATAATTCCAAAAATCATTTCTTGCATATAAAAAACAGAATTGACATGTGAGAAAATAAAAGGCTTAAATATCTCTACTGAACAGCTTCAAGTGCCAAGAGCTGTCTCACAACATTTGGGGGTGTAATGATGCTCGTCTTCCTCCTTCATAAACATAAAGATGGGGATGTGCACAATAGCTTTATCGGTTACACTATTCACGGTCACCGTCGCAAATTGGACTTAGGATTTTTAAGAGAGGTCTCTTTAAAACAAGCACGTGAATATATAACAGCAATCGTGTTTTTTGGGACGTTCTATTTTACCTGACACATCAGAGAAATGCTTTCATTAGAAAATGAGAAAAATAAAGGTGTGAGATAATCTCCATTATTTAAAAGATATTGCTTTAGATAGCGTAAAACTGAATTTAAAAATGATTGTAGAAATGGGAACAGATTTTCAGCTTTAAAATTTCATCTTCTTCCCAAATTAGATTCTCTTCTTGTTTTAAAGAATTACAAAAACAGAGATTCACAATATCCCTGCCCCGATATTCTTAGCTTATACGTTACATAAATAAGATGCTTCTACCTAATGAGTCTTGTACTATTCTGTTTGCAAATATCATTGTGAGATGAATTTAAGAGACAATAAAAATATCTTGTTCATTACATTACATAAACATGTGTAAGTGGAAACGATAATTTATCTTCAAAGAGATAGCTCTGAGACAAAAGCCAAAACTTTTATATTTCAGCCATGTTTCATAAAGAATCGAATGATATGAATCTATAATTTTCTGGAATATGACCGCCTTATACAACCATCAATAAAATCTATTTTATATGTCTATCATAACATGTTTCTATTTTTTACGATTGGAATTATTAAAAAACAGGATATCATTGAATTTCGTCCTTGAGGGCGCGGCTTAGTAATGTGTTTGCCGCTTCAGTTATATTTTTACCACAATAGAGAATTTGATAAATTTGTTCTACAATGGGCATTTCTACCCCAATACGCTGCGCCAACGTATATACTTCCTTGGTATTTAAGTATCCTTCCACAACCTGACCAATTTGTTTTTCTGCTTCTTTTATATCTATTCCTTTACCAAGAAGTATTCCAAAACGGCGATTACGCGACTGATTATCAGTACATGTCAAAACCAGATCACCTAAGCCTGTCATTCCCATAAATGTGGAAAGCTCAGCACCCATAGCCCCCCCTAAACGACTGATTTCAGCTAGTCCTCGTGTGATAAGAGCTATTCGTGCATTTGCCCCAAAACCTATGCCATCTGATATTCCTGCACCAATAGCAATAACATTTTTGACTGCCCCCCCTAATTGAACACCAATCATATCTGAACTTTTATAAACTCTAAAAGTTTTGTCACAATGAAAAAGTTGCTGCAATTCTTTACCAAACTCAACATCAGAAGCTGCTATCGTCATTGCAGTAGGCCAACCAATAGCTAGTTCTTGCGCAAAAGTTGGTCCAGAAAAAACAGCTAAAGGAATTTTTTCACCTAAAATCTCACGAGCAACCTCTTGTAAGAAACGTCCAGTACCATGTTCTAAACCTTTTGTAGCCCAAATAACGCGTGAATGCTGATCTAAATAAGGCTGAATATTATACAAAACTTGATGAAATACATGGCTTGGAACAGCGATTAATATATTGTGACTTGCCGTTATTGCAGTTTCAAGGGAAGCTTCAAGTAATAAATTTTCAGGAAATCGAACATCGGGTAAATATACTTGATTACAACGTTGTTCCTGTAATTCTTTGATATGTTGAGGACTATATCCCCAAAGTAAAACATTATGACCATTACGGGCAAGAGCTATCGCTAATGCAGTACCAAAAGAACCAGCACCTATAACTGTCATTGCAACGGTTTTCATTAAATTTTCTGATTATTCTCTAAATTTTTGATTTCAATTGCATATTATTATTACAAATAATTTTAATGCTATACTAAATACCCCACGGACTTTCTCTTTTAAATTAAAAGTATATTCAAAATAATGATACTCATTCCACTGATATCTTGTACTTATCCCTGCTTTATATCCTACGAATTTCTTCTACGAAGCTGATACATGCCGCATCAGCTCCGTAGATATTTCTAACAACTACTCCACAGGAAACTGCGTATTTGGATCTTGCTCCATGGGCATTTCTGAACCAGGTGCTTGATCTACAGGAGTTTGCGTACTTAGACCCTGCCCCATAGGCATTTCTGAACCAGGTGCTTGATCTACAGGAGTTTGCGTACTTAGACCCTGCCCCATAGGCATTTCTGAACCAGGTGCTTGATCTACAGGAGTTTGCGTACTTGCACCTTGCTCCATCGAAACCTCTGAGCCCTGTATCTTTTCTGGCTGTTTTCTTACGGATATATCTTTGTTTGATAACTGCTCAGACACTGAAGAATCATCTCTACTTGATATTTCCGGTTCAATAACACGTCCTGAACCACCCATCATATTATAATTCAAATGAGAAATAGCCCACCAAGTTCCCCCAATAATAACAAAAACGCAAATAGCAGCAAACCACAACGCGCTTAAATTCCACTTGGCGTCTGGACCAGAATTCAAGTGCAAAAAGAAAACAATTTGTACTATAATCTGAATAATCGCCATCCCAATAAGATACGCAACCTTTGTACTAATTGCCCAACTTTCCATCATTCCATACATCACAGGAATAAAAGAACCCAAAGTGAAAAATACAGCCAGAATAAAACCAACCAAATAGGAACCAGTACTGGGACCATGTGTTTCATTTTGCACGCTCATCACAACGCTCCTAATAGATAAACCATGGTGAAAACACCAATCCATACAATATCAAGTAAATGCCAAAAAATGGAAAGACATGCTAAACGTGTTTTATTGTTCTGATCCAAGCCATTACGACGAAGATGAAAAAACATCACAACCATCCAAAGAAGGCCAACACTTACGTGAAGTCCATGAGTGCCAACCAAAGCAAAAAATGCTGACCAATAAGCAGAGAGAATTTCCCGTCCAAAAAGCTGTAAACCTGTTGCAGGATCAATACCCGCATAAGCATTTGGATCGAAATAAAAAACCTTACTCAAAAGTTCATGAAATTCGTAAAGTTCCATACCAATGAAGCAACATCCCAATACAAAGGTAATAGCCATCCATAAACGCACACCACTGATGTTATTTTTATGTGCTTGTGCCATTGCAAAGCCATAAGTGACGGACGAAAACAACAAGAAAGCAGTCTCAACCAAAACAAACTTTAAATCTATAAACTCACTGCCCGCTTTACCACCACCATAAGAAGCAGAAAATACAGCAAAACTTGAAAACAGTGTCGAAAACAGGATTAAGTCTGAAAGAATATAGACCCAAAAACCAAACGTCATTACCGAGCTACTATCGTGGTGAAGTTCATCTATAGTACTCGCGTTATTCATTGTTACAGCACTCATACTGTCACTCCTTGTTCTTTAAGAACAGCCGTAAAGGCATCTTCAGTTTTTTGCACTTCTTCAGCTGGAATATAGTAACCATGATGATCACCTGTTAATGAATGACACACAAGCGTTGCAATAAAACCAACCAGTCCAACCGCAACAAGCCACCAAATATGCCAAACAAGCGCAAAACCAACAACTAATGAGAAGAAGCCAGCAATAATTCCAGCCGATGTATTCGATGGCATATGAATTTTTGTAAATCCACTTGTCGGCCGTTGATAACCACTTTTCTTCATATTCCAATAAGCATCATCAGACTGTATCTTTGGAAGGAGGGCAAAATTATAAGAAGGAGGCGGTGAAGAGGTAAACCATTCAAGTGTACGTGCATCACCCCAAGAATCATTTAATGTTACCGGTAAGTGCCCTTTATGCTTAATACCGTACCAAATCGCCAAAACAACCTGTAGCACAAAACAAAGGATACCAAGTAAGATAATACAAGCACCCAATGCAGCAATAATAAACATCGGCTGCCAACTAGGTTCCATGTAATGCTGCAGACGACGCGTCGCCCCCATTAAACCAAGCGCATAAACGGGGAAAAAGGCAAGGTAAAAACCAATAAACCAACACCAAAAAGATGTAATACCTAGTATGCGATTTGGTTTATAACCAAAAACTTTTGGAAACCAAAATGCAATCCCCGCTAAGTACGCAAAAACCACACCTCCAATAATTGTATGATGGAAATGTGCTATCAAAAAGAGCGAATTATGAAACTGCCAATCAGCAGGAACAATAGATAATAAAACACCTGTTAATCCACCACCAACAAATGTAAAGATCATACCCATGCACCAAAGCATAGGAGGCTCAAAGCGAATCCGACCTCTATACATCGTAAGCAGCCAATTAAAAACTTTTACACCGGTTGGAACTGCAATAATCATCGTAGCAATACTAAAGAAGGTATTTACAGCTTCACCCCCACCCATTGTGAAGAAATGATGGCCCCAAACAAGAAGCGAAAGAATCAAAATAACCAACATGGCCCATATCATTGAAGTATAACCAAAGAGGCGTTTTGAAGAAAAAGTTGATACAACTTCAGAAACAATTCCAAAAGCAGGAACAACCAAAACATAAACCTCAGGATGACCAAAAACCCAAACATAGTTAATCCATACCATCGGATTTCCGCCACCAACATTGGTAAAGAAATTCATGTTCAAATAACGATCACATGCCAAGAGTGCAAATGCTACAGCCAAAACAGGATAAATGACTACAATAAGAACATTGCTGACAAAAGCACTCCAACAAAAAATAGGCATTCTCATCATTGTCATTCCAGGAGCACGCATTTTAATCATCGTTGCAATAAAATTCACTGATCCCATTGTTGTTGCAATACCAGAAAGCTGAAGTGACCATAAATAATAATCTACCCCTGTATCTGGACTCGTTTGCAATTCTGTAAAAGGTGGATACATCAACCAACCACCACGACCAAAATTCCCAACACCTAGGGATATGTTAATCAATATCGCCCCTGCAGCCGTAATCCAAAAACCTAGATTATTTGCAAAGGGAAAAGCAACATCACGCGCACCAATTTGAAGTGGTATAAGATAATTAAAAAGACCAAATAAAATAGGCGTGGCCATGAAAAAAATCATGATCGTACCATGCGCCGAAAAAATTTGATCAAAATGCTCAGGGGGCAAATAACCTGCTGTTTCACTCCCAAGAGCTAAAGCTTGATGCGTTCGCATCATAAGTGCATCCGCAAAACCGCGAACAAGCATAATAATTCCAAGAACGATGTACATAATACCTATGCGTTTATGGTCAACCGTTGTAATCCAATTTCGCCATAGAATCCCCCACCACCCAAGTACTGTTAGAGCAATAACAGCAATTAAACCAACCAAAACAATCGCAATACATGTATACAAAACGATCGGTTCATGTGCAAGCGCATGAAAAGCACCTGCCGTAGGATCTGTAAGTCTTCCAAACATTTCTCAACCCATTTCAAATGAAATTCAAGTTTAAAAGAAACCTTTGTTAAAAGGGCTCTTTACTTTATTGACTCTGTTAAATAACATCAGGATCAAATACTGAACATAGTGCACCCCATAGCGTCTGAGCAGCAGCACGTTTCATTAAATCTTCATTACATACCGTCTTTTCATCGACACATCGATTAACAACACGATAGTAAAGCCGCTTCTCAACAGGTGCAAAATAACGAACTTCAGCATCTTTTTCCTTCGCAGCAATATCACCCATACGAGGCGCAATAGAAAGTTGACGATAAGATGAACGATCAAGTACTCGACCATTAGCCCGAGCTTTTACAATCCAATCCTCAAAATCCTGCAAAGACACAGAATGCCACTTAAACCGCATACCCGAAAAACCATCACCACTATAATTTGCTGAGGCCCCTTTGAATACTCCTTGCTCTTCAGCGACCAAATGCAACTTAGCATTCATCTGCGGCATAGCGTAAAGAACTGTACCCAATTTGGGAACCCAAAAAGCATTGACAGAATTCTCTGACGTCAATTGCAATAAAACTTGACGTCCTTCAGGCGCATAAATCTCATTAATCGATGCAACACCGTATTCAGGATAAATAAAAAGCCATTTCCAATCAAGAGCAACAGCATCAATCTGTAATGGCTTTCCTTCACCTACAACTTCCACTGGAAGAGGATTTGTAGGTTCAAGCTTATAGGTATAATAAGCTGTTAATGAACCTAAAACCATTACAATTACAACTGGAATACCCCACATCAATGCTTCAATTTTATTTGAATGTGCCCAATCAGGAGAATAGTCCGCTTTCATATTCGATGCACGATATTTTATAGCTAAAAATACCACACTCACCATAACTGGGATAACAATACAAAGCATCACCACCACACAAACAACGATCAAAATGAGCTGTTGACGTGCAACATAACCTGATGGCTGCATAACATCAATTTTACAACCAGACAAAAGCAGTGCTCCCCCTAAAATCACAAGCATTTCTAATTGTCTAACAAAGCTTTTCATCTCTATTTACCCCCGTCATACGCACTAAAAACTGTCATAAATATATACCTCACATTGTACAGATTTGAAAATAATTATCAAGAGAATTAAATGCCTATATTACTCTTATTAAACGCTTACTCTTTACCTATCACAATTTAATTGTTTTGCTTAATTGTTTTGCAATATACTCAAGTGCAAACCGATATCCATCACCTCCACACCCAGTTATGATAGCGTCTACACCTGCAGATGTATAAGAATGGTGACGAAAAGCTTCACGCTGATAAATATGAGATAAATGAACTTCTACTTTCGGCCCTGAAAACATTTTTAGGGCATCAAGAAGTGCAACAGATGTATGACTGTAAGCCGCTGGGTTAATGATCAATCCAGAACTTGCCTCTATTGCTTCTTGTATCCATGCCACTAATTGCCCTTCATAGTTACTTTGATAAAAATTTATTATAATATCATTTTTTTTTGCCCATTCTCTGCATCTTTTTTCAATATCTTCTAGAGTTTCAGTTCCATAAATTTCTGGCTCACGTTGACCTAGAAAATTTAAATTAGGACCATTTAAAATCGTTATTATCTCTGACATAGCAAGCCTTTTCTTTCAGACCTATCACTTATTAAAAAATATTTAGCATGTTTTTACGGCAATAAAGCTCCATCCTTAATCTCAAAGAATTCTGCGCGTCCTTTTAAGTCATCAAATAAAAGACGATCTGTTCCTGTCATAAATGTTTGTACAGCTAAATCATCAAGAATATCAAATAGAGCAGCACGTCGATGCGAATCAAGATGGGCAGCCATTTCATCAAGAAGAAGAATGGGAGATCTTTCCGACATCATACCTGTTAGACGTGCATGACACAAAACTAAACCTGTTAGCAGCGCTTTTTGTTCACCTGTTGAACAAGATGTTGCTGCTCTATTTTTATCAGCATAAAAAACCTGCAAATCTGCACGATGTGGTCCTTCTAACGTCCGACCAGCAGCACGATCCATTGCGCGATTATGCCGCAATCGATCACAAAATTGTTCTTCAACTTCAGTTGCTGATATTTCACTAAGAGCTGTTTCTAAAAAACCATCAATTTGCAAAAAAGCTCGTGGAAAAGGTATCTGTGAGGGCATTTGTGTAAACATGTCATTTAAAAGACGAATAACATCAACACGCGCCGCAGAAATAGCTGTCGCCAATTCTGCCATTTGCTTTTCTAAAGCATCAAACCAAGCACAATCTTCATTTCCATCTAAAAACAAACGATTACGTGCGCGCATAGCTCTATCATAATCGGCTATGCGGCGCCTATGCAAGGGATCAATCGCCAAAACCATACGGTCCAAAAAACTACGGCGCTCAAGTGAAGGACCTGTAAAAAGACCATCCATAGACGGTGTTAGGACACTAATATGACAATAATCTGTTAGGCAATCACTCGACTCATTCACACCATTAATATGGACCTTTCGACTGTTATCGCTAACCTCAAAAGCTGTACCAATCTTTACTTCACCATAAAGAGCGCATTCAAGACGCGCAAATACAACAAATCCTCCACCATCACCATCTACAAAGCTAACGTCAGAATAAACAGCACGCCGCAAACCACGACCAGGAGAAAGAAAAGATAACGCCTCTAAAAGGTTCGTCTTACCAGCACCATTATGGCCAGTAAAAACCACATGCTGACCAGAAAAATGAATATTGAAAAAAGAATAATTGCGATAACGTAAAAGCTTCAGCTGCCTCACTGCCACTTTGTGCACATGACTGGCCATGCATTGCAAAACAACTGCCCCTAAACGCGAATAGGCATCAGTACATAGAGCACATCCGCATCATCATTATCACGAATCAGAGCTGGTGCTCCAGCCTCAGCCAACATAAAAACCATCTCATCACTTGAAAGCTGCCCAGCAATATCCAAAAGATAACGTGAATTAAATCCTATCTCAAGCGGTTCAGATGCATAAGTTACTGATAATTGATCTTCTGCACTGCCCGAATCTGGGCTATTAACAACAAGCCTTAACTGTCCATGCTCAATCGTTAATTTAACTGCACGCCCCCGATCACTTGAAATCGTTGAAACACGATCAACTGCAGAAGAAAAGTCCTGCCTATTAACAATTAATTCTTTATCATTTCCAAGAGGGATAACACGTTGATAATCTGGAAATGTTCCATCAATTAATTTTGATGTAAAAATCACAGAGCCTATAGAAAAACGAATTTTTGTCTCCGAAAGCTCTATACATACATCGCTATCATTTTCTTCTGAAAGAAGTTTTTGCAATTCTCCTACAGCTTTACGGGGAACAATAACACCAGGCATTCCCTCAACTCCCGAAGGAGCTTCCATCTCAACTTGTGCCAAACGATGACCATCAGTTGCAACCAAACGCAATTTCAAAACACCATCATTAATAATATGGAAATAAATACCATTAAGATAATAACGGGTTTCTTCAGTAGAAATGGCAAATTGTGTACAATCAAGTAAATGTTTTAAGCCTGATGCCGATAAAGAAAAACGATAACCAAATTGCCCAGGAAGCGACTCTGGAAAGTCTGACTTCGGAAGACATTGAAGCTGAAAATGTGCACAACCCGAAACAACGGACATTGTACCTGCTTGATTCTCATCGAGGGATAATACAACTTCATTGCTATCAGGAAGTTTTCGAATGATATCATAGAGCAAATGTGCCGGAACAGTTGTTGCTCCAGCTTGTTTAACATTAACTGCAAAAGATTCCATAACCTCTAAATCAAGGTCTGTTGCTTTTAACTGTACACGGCCATTTTCTGCATCAATCAACACATTCGATAAAATAGGAACAGTATTACGGCGCTCTACCACACGGTGAACCCGACCAAGAGACTTGAGAAATTGACTGCGATCAACTGTAATACGCATAAAAGCCCCGTATGATTTACTAAAAACTATAAGAATTCCTTAGAATTAAAGAATAGATCCCTTTAGAGAATCGCCTGCTAGAGTTTATTAAACCTCTCTTAAAATGGCAAGTCACTCCTGCATAAGAAAAAATAAATCTTTTCATTAAATTCTTTAAAGTCTCTCCAAAGAAAGAAACGATAAACACTATACAGCCTGTTCTCCAATCAACCGCTTAAGCAACTCAAGTTCCTTAGCCAAGGTCTGATCACCACAAACCAAATCTTCAATTTTACGCACAGCGTGTAAAACTGTTGTATGATCACGCCCACCAAAACGGCGCCCAATTTCTGGTAATGAGCGAGGAGTTAATACTTTTGCTAAATACATTGCAACTTGCCGTGGCTTCACAACCGTACGTGTTCGACGATTAGATAACAAGTCCTGTTTAGAAACATTATAATGGCGTGCTACCGTACGCTGAATTTCTTCAATCCGAATACGCTTAGGTTCACCAGGACGTGTCAAATGACCTAATAACTCATCAATCCGCTCTAAAGATAAATCAGACTCAAAAGATTGACGAAACAAGAGCTGATTAAACGCACCTTCAATATCACGCCCCGACCCTAAAACCGTTTTCGCAATATATTCCAAGATATCATCAGAAATTGATACCATGCCATCATCTTGTTGTGCCACCTTCAACCGCTGGCGCAACATTTGCAAACGCATTTCATAATCTGGTGCTTCAATTTCAAGAGCTACCCCTCCCTGAAGACGAGAGCGAACGCGAAGATCAAGCGATTCTAATTCTGCTGGTGGACGATCTGCAGCGACAACAACCTGTTTTGCACTATCAAGCAACATATTAAGCAAATGGCAAAACTCATGTTGTATCGACTTACCCTGCAAAAACTGCATATCATCAATAATCAAAAGGTCGATATCACGAAGCTGTTCTTTAAAAGAAAGAGCATCATTATCACGAATAGCTGTTGCAAAACGCCACATAAAATATTCAGCAGTTAAATAAATAACGCGCGCAGACGTTAAACGCTTCAATGCAGAAGCAGCAATCGCTTGAAGCAAATGTGTTTTTCCTAAGCCAACAGATGCGTGAATAAAAAGAGGATTAAAACGCAAAGCACTTTTATGCCCCTCTGCAATGGAACGCGCAGCTGCTAAAGCAACACGATTAGAAGCCCCCTCAACAAAACTTTCAAAAGTATAGCGAGAATCAAGTGGAGATCCAAAAACTCCCGTTTGAGAACTCTTAACTGAATGCTCTGCACAACTTTCAACAAAAGATGAAGTCGCTTGCTCCTCTAGCACAGCAGAAGGAACACTTCTTTTACAAACGACGTCTCTTGAAACGCGTTCCATACCACGAACAATAACTTCAACACGAAGAATTGCTGAATTCTCTTGTTTCCATAAATGAGTCAAAAGAGAACCATAGTGATTATTAATCCATGAACGTAAAAAAGCTGTAGGAACAGAAAGCTTTACAAGAGTATGGCTATATTCAGCAAGCTTCACACGTCCAAACCAACTGGTATAAGCCTCAACACCAACCTGCACCTTTAATTGCGCCATAACACGTATAAAAGCCGCCGCACTTTCCTCCTCTGAAACAATAGAATGCCCTATAGAAGCATTTCTACAAACGTCCTCATCACTCTCTGTCATCCTATTCTTTATTATGTTCTCTGCCGACAGGATATTCACCGAAACCCTTTTAAAGGAACTAGCTTTAGAGTTCAATTTATCCACCATCTTCCATCCTGATAAAAATAAAATTTTGTCCTGCCAAACAACTAAAATAAATCTAGCGAAGGCAAAACGCCCTACCCCAAATAAGATTACTCACCCTCCCCTAGGATAGCCTCATCACAACCCCACTAACAAAGATGACCAATAAGATTTACTTGCACTCATGATATGACCCACCCTTCTAAAATGGTAAACATATCCATTAAGAAAACTAAAAAACCGTCAGAAAACCTCTCCAACACAAAAGTTTCGAAAAGCCTAAATCAAAACATCTTGTATTCAACAAAATACAGAATAATGCGCTGATGTGACCCCTTCATGCTTCTTAGTCTTCATAAGAACCATACAAAACAGCAGAGGTAAAATGCAAGAGGTCAAAATAAAATCAAAAAACCCGAAAAAAATGCTTATATTAATGAGGACTGAAAAAAATATTGATTCAATTCATTTTTTTTCTCTAAATTTACCAATAATTAAAGAATCTCTTCAGATTTAAAAAAAAAAATAAAATGCTTGACAAAAAAGACTCTGTACAAATCCACAAAGCTTGTGGATAACCATACCTCCCCCTATAAACTTTCTCTCCTTTTTCAAGTGGAGAATCATTATCGATTCTTATTTTCAATAGAAACTTTTTGAAATAATAAACAAAAAGCCAGCATCCTCATGGATACTGGCTTTGTTCTCAATTAAAGGAGAAAAGCTTAAACGCTGAGAGCCTTCAAACGTTTAGCTAAACGCGATACTTTCCTCGCAGCAGCATTTTTATGAAAAACCCCTTTAGAAACTGCACGCATAATTTCAGGCTCAAAATTCTTAAATGCAATCTCTGCAGATGCCTTATCGCCACCCGCTAAAGCATCATCAAACTTACGTATAAAAGTACGAACGCGTGAACGGCGGGCCTTATTAACCTGTGTGCGCGCCGCAACCTTGCGCACCGCTTTTCGAGCAGAAGGTGTATTCGCCATAAATATAATCTCTCTTTCAACACCTTGGTAAAATAAGTCTCAATAACAACTCTACCAATATAAATAAATCCAACCCAAGCAAAACTATAAAGCTGCCTATAACCGTGTGGGTTATAGCGCAATCCTAAAGCTAACGTCAATTAGATTTTCAAAGATAGCCATAAAAAAACGAAGCCAAACTCTTTGATCCGCAACTTTATAGCTTAATAATAGATATTCCTTAACAAACAAAAGAATTTAAACGGCTAACTTACGCAAGACATATTGCAAAATTCCACCATGATGCAAATAATCTAGCTCATCTTCAGTATCAACACGGCATAATAATGGAACGGTTTTTACCGTACCATCAGAAAAAGTAATTTTCGCTACAGTCTTTTGACGAGGTTTCAAGTTATGAATCCCTTCAATTGTCACCTTTTCATCTCCCTTTAAGCCTAAAGATTTCCAACTTAGCCCCTCCTCAAAAACAAAAGGGACAATGCCCATACCAACAAGATTAGAGCGATGAATCCTTTCAAAAGACTGCACAATCACTGCTTTGACACCAAGAAGATTGGTCCCCTTGGCAGCCCAATCGCGAGATGATCCATTACCATATTCAATACCTGCAAAAACAACGAGTGGAATACCTTCTTGTTTATACGCCATTGCTGCATCGTAAATGGTTTGTTCTGCCGCTGACGGATAATGAACCGTATAACCTCCTTCTCGACCATTTTCCCCTAACATGAAATTACGAATGCGAATATTGGCAAAGGTCCCACGCACCATAACTTCATGATTCCCACGACGCGTTCCATACTGATTAAAATCAGCCACTTTAACACCATGATCCATTAAATATTTTCCGGCAGGAGAAGCTGCTTTAATAGAACCAGCAGGAGAAATATGATCCGTCGTGATTTTATCACCAAATAAACCTAAAATCCGTGCATCTTTAATATCTGGTAAGATATCAGGTGTTTTCTGCATATCATCGAAATAAGGTGGATTGCGTACATAGGTGGATTGCTCATCCCAAGAATAGGTAGAACCCGTAGGAATCTGAACTTTTTGCCAATTTTCATCTCCCTTAAAAACATCTGCATACTTTTCGGCAAAAACCTTCCGCGTGACATTTTTTTCGATAAACTCCTGTATTTCTTGAGAAGTTGGCCAAATATCTCTCAAATAAATGGGGTGGCCATTTGAATCTTCACCTAGAGGCTCCTTGGTTAAATCTTTACACACCGTCCCGATGAGCGCATGTGCAACAACTAACGGTGGTGAAGCTAAATAATTCGCTTGCACATCAGGGGAAACACGCCCTTCAAAATTACGATTTCCTGAAAGAACCGCAGATGCAATTATACCATTGTCATTAATCGTTTTGGAAATAGCTGGATGCAAAGGACCAGAATTACCAATACATGTTGTGCACCCAAATCCTACTAAGTTAAATCCTAATGCATCTAAATCTTTTTGCAGACCCGAATTTTGAAGGTAAGCTTCAACGACTTGTGAACCAGGTGCAAGAGAAGTTTTTACCCATGGCTTACTCTTAAGACCCTTTGCCACAGCATTTCGTGCCAAAAGACCCGCTGCAATAAGAACACTTGGATTCGATGTATTCGTACACGACGTAATCGCAGCGATCACCACATCACCGTGACCAAGCGTATATTCTTCACCCTCAACCTGATAACGCTTATCTTGTCCAGAAGTCTTCTTATAGTCTTCGACCAATGCCTTCTCAAAACCCTGCCCAACATTTTCCAATGCAATACGTCCTTCAGGACGTTTAGGACCAGCCATAGAAGGGACAACGGTTCCCATATCTAATTCAATTGTATCACTAAAAATGGGATGAGCCACCATTTCATCATGCCACATCCCTTGTGCTTTGGTGTAAGCCTCCACTAAGGCAATCCGACTTTCATCACGCCCTGTCATATTGAGATAACGCACTGTCTCCTTATCAATTGGGAAAAAACCACACGTTGCTCCATATTCAGGTGCCATATTTCCAATCGTTGCCCGATCAGCAAGCGTCATATGCTCCAAACCAGGACCAAAAAACTCAACAAATTTACCGACAACACCCTTCCGACGTAGCATTTGGGTCACCGTTAATACGAGATCGGTGGCTGTTACACCTTCCTTAAGTTTACCTGTTAGACGAAAACCAATCACTTCAGGTAACAACATAGAAACAGGTTGGCCTAACATTGCTGCTTCTGCTTCAATACCACCAACACCCCAACCTAAAACCCCTAAACCATTTACCATAGTCGTATGCGAATCAGTTCCCACACAGGTGTCAGGATAAATCGTCTCACAGCCCTCTTCATTCTTCATCCATACACATTGTGCTAAATATTCTAAGTTAACCTGATGACAAATCCCTGTTCCTGGAGGAACAACGCGAAAATTTTGAAAGGCTTGTTGCCCCCATTTAAGGAAACGATAGCGTTCACCATTGCGTTCATATTCATGCTCAACGTTTTCCTTAAAAGCCATGGAATTGCCAAAAGCATCAACAATAACTGAGTGATCAATGATGAGATCAACGGGAATGAGAGGATTGATTTTTTCAGCGTTACCGCCAAGTTTAACCATAGCATCACGCATTGCAGAAAGATCAACAACTGCTGGAACACCTGTAAAATCCTGCATAAGAACACGTGCAGGACGGTAAGCAATTTCTGCCCCAGCGCTCCCTTTGTCGTTTAACCACTTAGCAACATTGAAGATATCCTCTTTTTTAACTGTGCGACCATCTTCGAATCGCAATAAATTTTCGAGAATAACTTTCATCGAAAACGGTAAACGAGAAACACCTTCAAGTCCGTTCTTCTCCGCTTCAATCAAGCTATAATAAGTATATTCTTTGCCACCAACATTTAATACTCTACGACAATTAAAGCTATCAATTTGAGTCATGACTGTCCACCCTCATACTATAACCACCCAATTTCCAGGAATGAACAACACAAACTACGAGTCAAGGTCGCAGCTTGAGCGCAGACGCAATTACCTCCGCCATCCATTTCCCCTCCACCCTCTAGGCATAATGCGGAAATCAGCGCCAGAAACCATTTTACACCAGATATTGATGTAAGGTATCCCTTATAGAACTATTTCTAGAACTATTCTAGGTACAATTGCATAAAAAATGTGTTTTTTATTCTATAATGCAATTAAAGAATATGAAAATAAAAACAAAATAGGCAATCACATGGTGTTATCAGGAAAAGATTTAGCCGCTTACAGAAACGAGGAAATTCTGTTTCAAGGTCTTTCTTTTTGTTTATTTTCACAGCAACTTATGACAATCACCGGTCCTAATGGTATCGGAAAGTCTACATTACTCCGAATCATTGTCGGTCTTCTTGAAGCTGCTGAAGGTCATATAATACTTAAAGACCATGATCAAATATACCCTGTTGCAACTGCTTGTCATTATCTTGGTCCTCAAAATGCTATGAAACCTCTCTTATCTGTCATTGATAATTTGCAATTTTGGGCAGATTTTTACGGTCAACATTTACGTTTTGCGCATGAAGCTCTTGCCGATATTGGTCTTTCTAACCTTGAACATTTACCCTTTAAGGCTCTGTCAACTGGACAACAAAGACGCGTAGCTATTGCGCGCCTTTTGCTCTCCTATCGTCCTCTTTGGATTTTAGATGAACCAATATCTGGGCTTGATAACCATGCTCAAAAACTCCTTGCTCGTATTTTCCAGCGTCATCTCAATCAAGGAGGTATGATTATCGCTGTAACTCATAATTCCATAGGCATTCCAGAAAACCATAAAATCGCTCTGGAAAAATTTTTACCTCTCTAGGAGAGAATAAAATGAAAGCACTGTTCTGGCGTGATCTTAAACTATTATTAGCGCTACAAGCCACTTCACTAACAGGATTATTGTTTTTTATCGCTGTTGTTGTCATAACCCCCTTTGCCATTGGACCAGATCCCAAAACTCTTGCACAAATAGGACCAGGTATATTGTGGTTTGGAGCCCTTCTTGCAGGACTCCTCAATCTGAACAAACTTTTCCAAATCGATCGCGATGATGGTAATCTCGACCAATTTATCCTTTCAGGAAAAAGACACAGTTTTACACTAATTGTCTTTACAAAATGTCTTGCCCATTGGGTAGGAACAATGCTTCCTCTTATTTTTGCCACACCTATTTTAGCCCTCATGCTCCATTTAGATGTAGTAATAACTTTTACAACAATACTTACCCTTTTATGCGGAACACCAGCTATTATTTTTATTGGTGCTATAGGCGCTGCACTCGCAACCTCATTGTTGCACAGTACTTTGCTTATTTTTATCATTATCTTGCCGTGGATCATTCCAATTATGATTTTTGGTGTTTCCGCTGCTACAGCCCCAATAAACCCAAATACCTCTTTTCTCACTTCTCTAGCTCTTCTCAGCGCTTTTTCACTTCTTTTGAGTCTCTTTAGCTCTTTTGTTGCTGCGATAACGCTTAAACTTTTATCAGAATAATAAAAGATGATTGCCGCATAGCAAAACTCTGCCTATTATGAATTTTATGAATAAACTATCTCGTACATATAAAATCAGGTTACTCCCTGCAAGTTTCACCCTTTTCATGAAAATAAGCAGAGTCGTCTTACCTTGGTTGGCTGGCATAACATTGTGTTTCCTTATCTTAGGGCTTATTCTAGTGATGCATTCCCCTGATGACTATCAACAAGGCATTACTGTTAAAATTATGTACCTTCATGTACCCTTTGCGTGGTTGTCTACATTCTGCTATGTAACGATGAGTGCAGCGGCTTTAGGAAATCTGATTTGGAAATATCATCTTGCTGATGTAGCACTTAAATGTGGAGCGCCTATTGGGGCAATTTTTACCGCCTTGGCTCTCATGACAGGAGCGCTTTGGGGGCGACCTACATGGGGAACATGGTGGGTCTGGGATGCACGATTAACATCAGTTTTAATTCTGCTTTTTATCTATCTCTCCATTATCCTGCTTGGGCGTGCTTTTGACAACCAAGTAAAAGCCGCTCGTGCTACTGCAATTCTTACACTTGTTGGATTTGTTAATATCCCTGTTATTAAATTTTCCGTTAATTGGTGGAATACATTGCATCAACCAGCATCATTGTTACGTGCTGGAGGATCAACAATCGACAATGCTATGTTATGGCCCCTTATAACAATGCTCTTTTGTTTCATCTTTATGTTTATTGCTCTTTATTTGATGGCTATGCGAAATGAAATCAATCGTCATTATATCCGAATACTTCAGATTAAAAAATCCCGTCGTGCACAACAACAGGACGCTTCATCATGCTCGACCTAAATGGCATCCACGGCGGACTTTTAGGAAATCTATCTCAGAAAATTGATTTTTTCCTGAGCACCCTTAAACACGAGCAAATTGTTGTTTTAAGCTATGTGCTTTCTGCAATATGCCTCTTATGTCTTATTGGATATATTCTTTGCAAAGCCCTATACCAAAAAAAAATTCTCCAACAGCTAAACAAAAAAGAGCTGTCCCAAAAAGAAAAGTATAATGAAAAACATCCCTCCAAAACTTAAAAAAAATATATCTTTACCTGTTCTGCTTGTTTTTTTGGGACCATTTGTGCTTTTTCTTCTTCTCATGATGTTTTTTTTCAACTTTATGGGTAAAAAATACCTTCAAGATTCTTCTCTTCTCCCAAATGCATTGGCTGAAAAACCTGCCCCCAATATTCATCTTCCTCTTCTTGATAAAGAAAGTTATCTCAATTCAAAACAGTTTAAAGGACGTGTTACATTGGTCAATTTTTGGGGCTCTTGGTGTTTGCCCTGTCGCGAAGAGCATCCTATTCTTATGCAAATTGCACAAGATAAACGTTTTGATCTGATTGGTATTAATTACAAAGACAATAAAACAAACGCCCTGCGCTTTTTAAACAGTTTTGGTAATCCTTTTAAATTTATTGGCTTTGATGATTCAGGATATACAGCCATTGATTGGGGAATATATGGACCTCCAGAAACCTTTCTCTTGAATAAAGAGAGCATCATTATTGCCAAACATGTTGGTCCCTTAACATGGCAAATTTATCAAAAAAAAATTCTACCAAAAATTGAACAAGCGATTATGACAGAAGAAAAATAATGCAGGTTTGTAAAAACATAACGTTTTATCATGCTATGTATGCTATTTTATTTATACGGCCACGTATTCCTCTCAGAAAAATTTGACAAGAGTATTATCATTGTTGATTCAAAAACATGTGTAAAGAAATATCTGTAGAACAAACCTCCAAAATATGACAAAAATTTTAAGTAGTTTTCATTTTTCTTTAGAGATTAAATATCTGTTTGGGAGCTTTATTTTTGATTATTTGAACAAAACAATATTGCTATAGAACCATCGTTAGCTTAGTGACAGCAACCAACTATTGTTTTCAAAATCATATAGTATTTTTTCTCCGCTTTTTTATCTGAAATACACATTGTTATGAGGGGACTTCACCACTATTCTCATCTTTATAAAATAATAAATCTGCTCTTTTGCAGCGTCATTGTTATATTTATTCCCATTACACTTATCTGTTCGTAATAGACTCCATAAAGTCTATATTGAATCTATACATTCTTATTCTCTCGATAATTTCCCTTATGGTTATAACTAATAAGCTTGATTGAGTCTTAATAAGATAAATTCGAGTAAGAAAATATGGCTACAATCAAAAAGTCTCATTTAACAGAGAAGATAAGTTATGAGTACATAATCAATTTATCAATGAACATTATAAAAGAATTCATTGTAAGAAATAAACTTTTGAGATGTAAAAAGTACACAAGAAGCTTTTTCGAGAGGAGAAAATATATTTTACAGAGAACTCTTTTTTAAGCACTCTATGACGTAATTACTGATCTCAACAGAACGATCACTCGTATACACTAAAAAAACTCTAAGACAAGAAATATTCTAGAAGTTCATATGAGCTTATACGTAAACTTTTATGACGCAAATAAAATAGGCTTTTGTTGCAATCATCATTTTTTATGAAAAATATTTGATTATGTTTTTTCTTCTAAAAATTCTTGCGGTGTAAAACAATATGTTTTTGAGCAAAATTCACATGTGACTGAAATATATTTATTTTTAACCATTTTATTGCGTTCATCAATAGAAAAGCCTTCTAGAATTCCTTTAATTTTTTCGTGTGAACAAGAACATTGATCGACAAGAGAAAAAGGGTTAAAAACTCTAATACCTTGTTCATGAAAAAGACGGAACAAGAGCTGTTTACTACCGACTTGGGGATCTGTTAATTCTGAACTTTCAATCGTTGCCATGAGTATTTTAGCTTCCTGCCATTGGTTATCCAATTGGGTATGAGTTTTCGTTTCTTCTCGCTTTTGATGAGGGGCATCTATTTTATGATGAGACGATTCTTGGGGTAAAAGTTGGATCAAAATACCTCCAGCTCTCCAGCTTTTCTGCTGTTTTCCTTGTTGGTCACGATTAATTAATATAGCAACAGCCAGACGGATATCGGTAGGAATTTGTTCTGATTGATCAAAATAAATACGAGAAGCTTCTTGTAAATTTGATCCATCTAATGCAACTATCCCTTGATAGGGTTGCATATGGGGACCTTGATCAATTGTGAAAGCTAAAGTGCCTTTTCCTAAAAGTGTTTCTGAAGAGGTTTGACCATTGTCTATGGCTTGTTTAAGCTGTTCTTTATCAAAACGAGCGTATCCACGTAAACTTGAAGGAGGCAAAAAATCGCTCACCAACATATTAACTGGTCCATCGGAATGAGTTTGTAAAATAAATTTTCCCGTAAGTTTTAGAGAAGTTCCAAACAGAACCGTTAAAAGTAAAGCTTCTGCTAGAAGATAAGAAACCGGTTCAGGGTATTGATGTCTTGTGAGAATAGAATTTAAAGTTTCCCCAAGTTGTACGGCACGTCCACGGATATCAAGTTCTTCAACTTGAAAGGGAATAACACTATCATCTTCATGCAAGAAGTTGTTGTTGAGAGAGGCTTCATCTTTAGCTTGTTCACTCATAGCTTTGCCTTTTTTATATAATTTGTTGTAGGGAGGCTATTGTGGAGAGAAAAACGCATCTTGTAAACACCAAGAAAGAATTGCTTTTTGAGCATGAAGACGATTTTCAGCCTCATCGAAAACAACGGAGTGCGGTCCATCAATCACAGAATCAACCACTTCTTCACCACGATGAGCAGGAAGACAATGCATAAAAAGAGCATCAGATTTTGCTAATTTCATGAGAGATTCATTGACTTGATAAGGCTGAAAAATAGAATGACTGCGAGCACGAAATTCTTGTCCCATGGAGACCCATGTATCGGTCATAATACAATCAGCATCTTGAGCCGCTTTTTGGGGATCATGGGTTAGCATAAGATGTGCTCCCCGCTCACGTGCCCAATGTACAAATTGTTCCCGTGGTTCACTGCCCTTTGGTGTGGCAATACGCAAATGAAAACCAAAAAGAGCTGCAGCTTCAATTAAGGAATGAAGCACATTATTACCATCCCCCATCCACGCAAATATTTTGCTAGCAATTGGCCCCCGATGCTCCTCATAGGTTAAGATATCTGCTAGAATTTGGCAAGGATGTGTATCATCTGTAAGGGCATTAATGACAGGAATTTGTGCATATTGTGCCAATTCGAGCATACGTTGGTGTTTCGTTGTTCGCAATATCACGATATCCACAAAACGGGATAAAACGCGCGCCGTATCAGCTATGGTTTCACTATGACCAAGTTGCATCTCTGAACCCGTGAGCATGATTGTATCTCCGCCAAGCTGGCGCATACTGATATCGAATGAAATACGGGTTCGTGTGGATGGTTTTTCAAAAATCATCGCAAGTGTTTTACCTATAAAAGGTTTTGAACCTTTTCCTGCTTTAAAAGATGCTTTAAGGATCTTTGCATAATCGATCAGTGCACGTGCTATTGCTGGCGTTAAAATGGATAAGTCCGTGAAATGACGAAGAGCATTTGTCATGTGTGTGATATTTGTCTTTCTTTGTTTACTTGTGAAAGATACGCTATTGCTTTTTCAATACGATGTAAACTTTCATCTATTTCTTCTTCCCTAATGATAAGAGGGGGCAATAAGCGCACAACGTTGTTGTTGGCTGCAACGCTTAAGAGATATTCATTTTCCAAAGCATTAACGACAAGATTTGAAGGTACAATACACTGAATACCCAACATAAGCCCCATCCCCTGAACTGCGCAGATAATATCAGGATAGATATTGAGAATGTGCAAAAGTCCACTTTTTAGTTTATCCCCCATACGCTGAACATGGTTAAGAAAACTTGGCTCTAACAAAACATCAAGAACACTATTTCCTACAGCCATTCCAAGAAGATTTCCTCCAAAGGTTGAGCCATGTGTCCCAAGTGTCATGCTTTTTGCAACTTTATCCGTTGCAAGGCAAGCACCTAATGGAAATCCCCCTCCTAATCCTTTTGCGAGGGTAAGAATATCAGGCGTGATATCACTCCATTCATAAGCAAAAAGCTTTCCTGTTCGTCCTATACCCGTTTGGACTTCATCTAAAATCAATAACAGACCATTATCATCGCATATTTTGCGCAAAAATCTTAAATATTCATGAGGGACCGTTCGTATTCCTCCTTCTCCTTGAATAGGTTCAATAAGAATAGCGGCGGTATTTTTATTAATAGCGTTACGCAAAGCGACTTCATCACAAAAAGGTACTTGAATAAATCCACCAGCTTTAGGTCCAAAGCCTTCAAGATATTTTTCATGCCCAGTCGCAGCAAGTGCAGCAAGTGTACGTCCATGAAATGCCCCTTCAAAAGTAATTATTTCAATGCGTTCTGAATGACCAGCAGCATAATAATAATGGCGTGCCGTTTTGAATGCGCACTCCAATGCTTCAGTACCTGAATTGCAGAAAAAAACCTTATCCGCAAAACTATTTGCACAAAGCCGCGTGGCAAAAGATGCTTGTTCAGGAGATTGAAAAATATTAGAAACATGCCAAAGTTTTTCAGCTTGTATTTTGAGCGTATCAACCAATTTTGGATGTGAATACCCTAATGCGTTAACAGCAATACCAGATGTGAAATCAAGATAATGTTCTCCTTTATCGGAAATAAGCCATACACCATGCCCTTGTTCAAAATGCAAATTTCGTCGTGCGAAGCATTCATAAAGTGGTTGTATAGAGACGACATCCATCATAATTCCCTTTATATTTTAGTCTTTTCAATATATATACAAAGCAACACTACAAATAAAACAGCATGGTATATTTCGTTACGGTGCTTTCAACATTTCATTACGATTAGTGATTACACCTATAGAATAGATCATTACACCAATTGAAAAAAAGTCAATGAAGGTTCTACAAATAAGCATTTTGGGAAAAAGCCTTAAACAAAAGTGAAAGTTTAACCTATGATTGATTTGCAAGTTGGGGAAAACATTCTAAATAAACTCTTCAAGAGGTAAAGACTCTTGTCATAGAGTGAGTGCATATTGTAATTTACAATATAATAAGCAAGATGATGTGTTTTGATTTGTAAATCCACAGGTTGGATGATTTTTTTATGCTCACGTAGAGTGTAAAGTTCTTTCATTCAGCGTAATGAAAACATTATTTAAACATTTGAAGATGCAACGGGGGAGAGCATCTTAGTGACGTAATCGGAATGGAGTGCTGGTATGGGTTGGACATGTGAACGCGTTGAGCTTCTTAAAAAGCTTTGGAGTGAAGGGTTAAGTGCAAGTCAAATTGCTGCTCAATTAGGTGGGGTCAGCAGAAATGCAGTCATCGGCAAAGTACATCGATTAAAGTTACCAGGACGTGGTAAGACAGCACAAGGAAGCACGCGTGCGCAAAAAACTCCCGTGGGAAGCAGCAGCCCATCATCTCCACGTGTGCGTCGCAACACATCCACGGTATCGCCAATAAACACATCATCTGTAAGTATTGAAGAAACAGCTTTAAAGACAGAATTTGTAGTGGAAGATGTAAAAGAAGTTGATATGTCCACAAAATCCAATGTCGTTGTGCCTATATCACGTCAACTTAATCTTCTACAATTGAGTGAAAATACATGTAGATGGCCGGTTGGCGATCCATTATCAGCAGATTTTCATTTTTGTGGTGCAGATTCTGATGAAAATAGCCCCTATTGTGCCTTTCATGCTAAGCTAGCATTTCAACCAATATCTGAAAGACGTCGGATAAGAGTGTAATATCCTCAATTGAATCTCGTATTCTACGCCTTCTGCGCTTCGCTATTAAATTTTAATTATCGAATTATTATGAGAAAGAAATTTAATGGAGCTTTTAATAAATGAAAAAATTTCTTCATGAAACTATTCAACGAAACTGTATCTTTTGGTGCTATTGCGCAGCTGTGTGTTGTAAAGTTATATTCCTGTTTATTTTCACAATTTTCTTTAATTTAGTTGTACTGCTTTTAACACTATCCATAGCGACATCTTTTGAATGAGCTAGTTTCTCAATTTCTCATGTTTTTATGCTTCGTGTATTTATATAGAGTAATGCTGTGGTTTATAAAAATAATTTATCGCTTTGCAACCTGAATGAGATCCATTTATATCTCTCTCATTTTAAGTCCTCTTATATTGAAACAATCAAAATCTTTTGTTTGGGCGTCACGAGCGAGATGAGAACTGTGGAGAGTTAAAAACACTTAAAGAAAAGCATGCCTCTTATAAATGCTTTCAAGTGCCAAGGACTTAAAGGGTTGTTGCAACATTGGGAGATGGCAAAGTGTATAATGATGCCAGATTGCTCTTTTATTAAGTATAAAGATAGGGGGGTGCTTCATGGATTTATCGTTATACCCTTCACGGATGCCGTCGCAAAATAGGCTTGGGAGCGTTGAGAGATGTTTCTTTAAAACAAGCCTGTGAATACATGCAATTCAATGTTATTCTGTTTTGCGTGAGGGATGTGCCCCGTTAAAGAATGCGATAAACAAAAGCGTGAAGCAATACGTAGAATGTAAAATAATATCTTTATAATTTTTTATAAAAAATTATAAAGAAGGGAATATTGTATTCAAGGCTCTTACGAAATATACAAAAACAATAAATTATAAGTATAAATAAATATAAAATTTAGAGCGACCACAATAACATCACTTTCCTTCTCCCGACACAAAACGGCGTAACCAAACATAAAGCGCGCCTTCTCCGCCATGCTGACGCGCTGCTTGTTCAAACGCGTGGACATAATATCGAAAAGCTGGTGTTGATAACCAATACGGAACAAATCTATACAAAGCTCCATCGCTCCCAACGGATCGTCCTTTTCCTGTAATCACAAGGACATAACGCAATCCTCTCTGCTGAGAGGACTGTAGAAATTTTTTTAAGAAAAAATAAGCTTCTTCCTGCATATAACCATGGAGATCAAGACGCGCCTCAAGAGGACAACGACCTTGGGAAATTTTACGATATGCAACATGATCAAAGAAATGAATCTTTTGTTCTTGTGTAACTGACCTCTTTTCTCTTTTAATAATTGTCGAGGGTTGTTGATTTTCCTGAGACAATGAGGAGATTTGAGTTACAGGCTGTTTTTTATCATTAATATTTGCAATAGTTTCTGAAGTAGAAGAGAGCATCTTACCGTGAAGCGGTGTTATCGTACGACAAACCATCTCCCATAAAAGACGATCTTGTGGAGCCAATAAATCTCTTTTTTGTCTCCATTTACTTGAGGACATTTTAATTTCTCATAAATCATTGAATGCTTATGGAAGAAAAACAAAAAGTATTTTAATTTTCATTTTCTGTAGCAAAAAGCTTCCAGTTGGGATCTGACGATAAACTATTGCGAACAAAAGTCCAAATATCCCTGATTTCTACAATAGCATCAGGATCACCGTCTATACGCTCGCCCTGTTCATTATAAGTAACAGAAATCATTTCACTGACAATACGTATCGTTAAAAGTTCATCTTTTTCTTGTATTGCCGCCGCAACAAATTCGGCCTTATTAATTCCAACAAAAGTGAATTCTATTCTTTCTTTATTTTTTTCTCGTTGCTCAATAGCCATACAAAAGCTCTCAAAAACATCCTGACAAAGCAAGCTTTTAAGTTGATTGCGATCACCTTTGGCAAAAGCTGTTACAATCATTTCATACGCAATTTGTGCACCTTTTATAAAAAGTTGAGGAGAAAAATGAGGATCAATTCTATGAAATTCCCGCAAATTTTTATTCAAAACACTCCCCTCCGGTGAAATTTTATCAATTTCACTAAAGTCGTCTTTTTGTGAATTTTTCTGATGAGGGAACGAAACAATATTATCAGCCGTTTCTGCTTCAACTTGTTTTTTAGAACGTCGTGAATAAGGATCAAAGGGTGGCTTTTCAAACCCAATTCGTTTCCCTAATACATTACGGAGTTGCACAAAAATAACAACCATAACAACAAGAGCTATGACAAGTATAACGTCAAATTCCATAGGCGCTGTCAATCTCCAAAGCTTAAGTCTCTAATAAACATTGCAGTCAATACCATTTATCAATAAATATGTAAAATAAGGAATCTTATCATTCAAATATTTTTATAGATTTTGTATTTAAACGGAGTTCTCTTAAGAATTTCTCCCCCTACTCATCTAGAAGGAAACTTTCATGTGATAAAACTTTATTCTATAAATCCTCGTTTTTTTGTTGTTATCTTTCTTTGCATTCTTTTAATCGAGATTGCTGGTTTTATCTTTGTTGGTCAAGAAATTGGTATTTTGGCAACCTTGAGCTTGGTTATTCTCACAACCATAGTTGGGGTTGTTTTATTGCGAATTCAAGGGATTAGCCTCTTAAAAAATATACAAAATGAACTTATCCAAGGACGCACATTAGAGAATAATATTATTAATGATGCTTTCATCATGTTTAGTGCAATTTTACTTATTCTTCCCGGCTTTGTAACTGACCTCTTGGGAATATTACTTCTTATTAAACCAATTCGCTCTGTTGCTTGGCATTTCTTTGCATCATTAAAAAACAAAATGAATCCCAATACTAAAAGAAAAAATGACTCTGAAAAAATAATTGATCTAAAAGCAGAAGATTACACAATTCATGATACGACAGAATCTCCATGGCGCAAAAATGATGATAACCATTGAAATGCCTAAAAAATCTGTAACAAACTAAAAAAATATTCAAGATAAAGAGCGCATTTCTTGCAACCTTTTGCAAGGCGTGATAACCAATCTGGTCTTTAGATCTAAAATAAATATACATATTATAATGGAAGAGGTTTGTCGTATGGCCGAAGATGAAATGAATAACAGTGGTGGAGAGCCGGTTTTTGCTGTATTAACTCAATATTTAAAAGATTTATCATTCGAAAACCCTGGTGCTCCTCGTTCATTACGTGCACGTGAAAAATCACCACAAATTGATATCAATATTAACGTCAATGCTAACCCAATTGGTGATGACAATTATGATGTCGTTTTGTCTCTCTCCGTCAAAGCCAATGATGAAACTGAAACCTTATTTCATGTAGAACTTATTTACGGTGGTGTTTTTCACCTTAAAAACATTCCACAAGAACATGTTATGCCACTGGTCTTTATTGAATGTCCCCGTCTTTTATTTCCATTTGCTCGCCAAATTATATCTGATGCTACTCAAAGTGGTGGTTTTCCACCTTTGTGGATTGATCCTATTGATTTTGCAGCACTCTTCCAAAAGCGTCTTTCTGAAGAGCAAAAAGACAATCAAATACAGCCCTCTTAAAAAATTTATTTTTTTTGCTATCAAAAAGCCCCTTGATATATTATTGGTATATTAGGGGCTTTTTTCCTTTAGACGACTTTTGCGGCATGATAAGCCGCAAGCATTGCAATATTGACAACATCTGTATCGCTCCCACTAAACGGTACAATTTGGACAGATTTTTCCAATCCAATTAAAATAGGACCAATGATAGTTGCTTCACCGAGTTCTTGTAACATTTTGCTTGCAATGGAAGATGCGTGATATCCAGGCATAACCAAAATGTTAGCAGGCTCCGTTAATCCCATAAATGGATATTGCTGCATCAATTTGGAATTGAGTGCCACATCAGCACTCATTTCTCCATCAAACTCAAAATCAACTTTGCGTTCATGCAAAATATTAATCGCATCCTGAATTTGCTGCGTCGTCTTCCCTTTCATATAACCAAATGTAGAAAATGCTAAAAATGCTACCCGTGGTTGATATCCAAATCCTCGCACAAATGAAGCTGCTTGTTCAGCTATATCTGCAAGTTCTTCAGCATTAGGATTTTCATAAACGGCTGTATCCGTAATAAACACAATTCGTCCACGGCAAATAGCCATTGAAATACCAATCAATCGTTCTTTTGGTTTTTCATCAATTGCACGACGTATATCGATCAACGCTGTTTCATAATTGCGTGTCACCCCTGTAACCATTGCATCAGCATCTCCTAGTGCCACCATACACGCAGCAAAATAATTGCGATCATTGTTGATACGACGATGACAATCACGCAACAGCCAACCTTGACGCTGCATCTTTTTATAAAGATAATTCGCATAAGCATCTGTACGGCAAGAAAGCTTAGCATTCATAATAGAAATACCTTCACGCTCCAGATCAATTCCAGCGATAACAGCCGCTTCTCTTACTTGCTCTTCACGACCAACCAAAATAGCTTGTCCTAATTTTTGATGAACATAGGAAACGGCTGCTCGCATA
This sequence comes from Bartonella sp. AP11XZML, assembly GCF_042196445.1. Lineage (NCBI taxonomy): Bacteria > Pseudomonadati > Pseudomonadota > Alphaproteobacteria > Hyphomicrobiales > Bartonellaceae > Bartonella > Bartonella sp. AP11XZML. Next base: position 194,140 of record NZ_JBHIQF010000077.1, on the reverse strand, counting down.
ACTTGCTCTTCTTCACCTTCTGCAAAGACAATTTGTTTTGGTGCTTGACGAACATGGTTATAAACTCCACGCATCATCGAGGAAGTAGGATCACGTCTCGCATTCAAATCGCGCTCATAGGCCTCTAAATCATCTATGTTCTTTTGCGCAACACCGCTTTCCATTGCTGCTTTTGCTACCGCTATTGAAACAACCGTAAATAAACGCGGATCAAAAGGAACAGGGATGATATAGTTAGGACCAAACTTTAATCGCTTTCCATAATAAGCTTCTGCAACGCTGTCAGGCACTTCTTCATGCGCTAAATTAGCAAGAGCCTTTGCCGCAGCAATCTTCATGTCTTCATTAATAACTCTTGCACGCACATCAAGCGCACCACGAAATATATAAGGAAAACAAAGAACATTATTAATCTGATTTGGATAATCGGAACGTCCTGTTGCGACAATGGCATCATGACGCACTTGCATAACCTCTTCCGGCGTAATTTCTGGATCGGGATTAGCCATAGCAAAAATAATCGGCTGGGGTGCCATGGATCTTACCATTTCAGGAGTAAGAGCACCTTTAGCAGAAACCCCAAAAAATATATCTGCACCTTCCATTGCTTCCATAAGCGTACGTTTATCTGTTTGAATAGCATGCGCAGATTTCCACTGATTCATTCCCTCTTTGCGGCCTTCATAGACCACACCCTTTGTGTCACATAATATGATATTTTCGGAACGAAAGCCCATCGCTTTAATCAATTCAATACAAGCAATCCCTGCAGAACCAGCACCATTACAGACTAACCGCGTATTTTGCATATCGCGCCCTGTTAAAGTCAAAGCATTGAGAACACCCGCAGCAACAATAATCGCTGTACCGTGTTGATCATCGTGAAAAACAGGTATATTCATCACCTCGCGTAGGCGGCTTTCAATCATAAAGCACTCTGGCGCCTTAATGTCTTCAAGATTAATTCCACCAAAAGAAGGTTCTAAATGGCGCACCAAATTGATAAAACTTTCTGTATCGTTTATATCAATTTCTAAATCAATGGAATCAATATCCGCAAAACGCTTAAACAACACTGCTTTGCCTTCCATGACCGGCTTAGAGGCAAGTGCCCCTAAGTTGCCTAACCCTAAAATAGCGGTTCCATTTGAAATAACAGCAACAAGATTACCTTTTGCTGTATAATCATAAGCTAGCGCTGGATTTTGAGCAATTGCCTTAACTGGAACTGCAACACCTGGTGAATAAGCAAGTGCTAAATCATGCTGTGTTGCCATAGACTTTGTTGCAATAATCTCAAGCTTTCCTGGTCGACCACGACTATGAAAATCTAGAGCTTCTCTTTCGCTCGCACTGTAAACAGTTTGAGACATTTTCTGATCCTGCTCGCTCTTTTTCATCTCACTTTATTTTCTCCAAAAACAGTGTAAATTTTGCTTGATAATGCGTATAGTCATTAAATTTGATTCATATATTAGAAATCGCTATTCTTGCCTTAGCAAATCTGATGATGCGTTGCAATTTAGAGATAAATAGATATTGAAGTAAACAAAAAAGAGTAAAAACTTCACTTAAAGGAAACAGGCCTCGTACAAATGGATAAAAAAAACAATCATAAAAATAATTTAATTCCACAGCCTGCCTCCCCATCTGCTTCCTCTCAAGAACGTCTTACACCTATGATGGAGCAGTACATAGAAATCAAAGCCGTCCATCATGATTCCCTTCTCTTTTACCGAATGGGGGATTTTTATGAATTATTTTTTAATGATGCGATTGAAGCTGCTCAGGCTTTAGGAATCACACTCACAGCACGCGGAAAACATTTAGGACAAGATATTCCTATGTGTGGTGTTCCCGTTCATGCTGCAGATGATTATTTACAAAAACTGATTGCTTGTGGTTATCGCGTTGCTGTTTGTGAACAAATAGAAGATCCTGCTGAGGCAAAAAAACGGGGCTCAAAATCTGTTGTTCGGCGTGATGTTGTTCGCCTTGTAACCCCTGGAACGATAACAGAAGAAAAACTCCTTGATCCAACACGCGCAAACTATTTGATGACACTCTCCCGTATAAAAACCGGAGATGGAGAAGAATTTGCCCTTTCTTGGATTGATATTTCAACAGGTATATTTCGTGTAACAGAAAGCCGCCAAGAAAAACTTTTAGCAGATATTATGCGTGTGGATCCACAAGAAATCATTGTTTCTGATTCATTTTTTCATGATAAATCTCACAAGTCACTTTTTAGTGTTCTTGCTCGTATCGTTTCACCTCAACCTGCTTGTCTCTTTGAGACACTCACCGCTGAACGCGATATTTGCAATTATTTTAAACTCTCAACTCTTGAAGGCGTTGCCGATTATTCACGCTGTGAACTCTCTGCAATTGTAGCTGCTATTCGTTATATCGAAAAAACACAAATCACGCATCGCCCTCCCCTCATGCAGCCTGAACGCCAAAATGAAAGTGCAACTCTTTTTATTGATGCCGCAACCAGACTAAGCCTTGAACTTATTCGAACGACATCAGGTCAACGGGATGGAAGTTTATTAAAAGCTATTGATCGCACTGTAACAGGAGGAGGATCACGCCTTCTTATTGACCGCCTTATTGCTCCCCTCACCACTCCTTCAGCTATTGATACGCGTTTGGATTCTATCGATTTTTTTCTACGTAATCCTTCTCTTGCAGAAGCGATAAAGCTTATTTTAAAGGGGGGACCAGATATGCCCCGCGCCGTTTCACGTTTGGCTCTTGGACGAGGAGGTCCCCGTGATATGGCGACAATCCAGCGTGGCTTTGAAATCATTCGTGAATTGCATCAACTTCTTGATAATGAGCTTCTTCCTCAAGAAATAAGTGATGTACAACAGGTGTTCTCAAACTTACCCACAGCGTTATACTTTCATTTAGAACAAGCATTAGCTGATGATCTCCCACTCCTTAAACGTGATGGTGGTTTTATTCGTTCCAATTATCATAAAGAGCTCGATGAAATGCGTGCTTTACGTGATGAATCTCGCCGTGTCATTGCTGAACTTCAAGCGCAATATGCCCAAAAAACAGATATTAAGACGCTTAAAATAAAGCATAATAATATTCTAGGTTATTTCATTGAAGTAACCAGTACACAAGCATCTGCTCTTACAAATAATCCAGAAGCTAAAGCACGTTTTATTCATCGGCAAACAATGGCAAACGCTATGCGTTTTACGACAACAGAGCTTGCTGACCTTGAAAGCCGTATTGCCCATGCTGCCAATCACGCATTGACACTTGAACTAGAGATTTTTGATATTCTCGTTCAGGAAATTACCGAACAAGTTGACTTTATTCGTAAAGCCTCTGAAGCACTTGCTATTTTAGATGTCTCTGTCGCTTTAGCATATCTTGCTGAAGAACAAGGATATTGCCGCCCTAAAATTGATCTTTCACTTACCTTTCATATCACAGCAGGACGCCACCCTGTCGTTGAGCAAGCACTCCGCAAACAAGCAGCAGAACCTTTTATTGCCAATAATTGTGATCTCTCTGTGCAAGAAAATCAGCAATATGCAGCAATCTGGCTGTTGACAGGGCCTAATATGGGAGGAAAATCAACTTTTTTGCGGCAAAATGCTCTTATTGCTATTATGGCGCAAATGGGGTCCTTCGTTCCAGCAACTTCAGCACATATTGGTGTCGTTGATCGCCTATTTAGTCGCGTTGGGGCTTCCGATGATCTTGCACGAGGGCGCTCAACCTTTATGATGGAAATGGTTGAAACAGCAACGATTCTCAATCATGCTAGCCACCATTCCCTTGTTATTCTTGATGAAATAGGACGTGGAACATCAACCTTTGATGGACTTTCTATTGCTTGGGCTGCTGTTGAATATCTCCATGAAGTTAACCATTGTCGTGCTATTCTTGCTACCCATTTTCATGAAATGACTGCACTTACCGAAAAACTTGACAGACTGCATAATGTAACCATGAAAGTCAAAAACTGGGATGGTGATGTAGTTTTTCTTCATGAAATCACACCAGGAGCTGCTGACCGTTCCTATGGTGTACAAGTCGCAAAGCTTGCTGGACTTCCCCCAGCCGTTATTACACGAGCAACAGATGTACTCCATCAATTAGAACAAAGCGAAATGGCTGGAAAAGGACATAAACTCATTGATGATTTACCACTCTTTTCTCTTAAAACAACATCTCCCGTCAATGAAGCAAAAAACAAACATTGTATACTTCACGAAGCTTTAAAAAATATTCATCCCGATGAACTCTCTCCTAAACAAGCTTTAGAAGCAATTTACCACCTCAAACAGCTTGAAAAGAGTAACCCTTTATAGAAAACAGATGTTATTTTTTATTAAAAAACCTTCTTAATAGGAGATAACGTAACCATTTTTGATATACCACAGCATAAACAGTTATTTATCGTATTCCCATCGCTTTTCTACATAATATATTTTGATAAGTGTAATTGCCTATAGGCAAAACCCTATGCATTATATTTCATATTTCCTTAGATTAATATTGGCTCTTATACAAAAAATTGGACAAGATCGACTATTTTTACAAGATAGTCGTTTTTTGTAAAGATTGTCATGAAATCTCCTCCACCTTGCAAATACGCCATATTTAGTGAATTATGCTTTTTCACGATCGATATTATTGTTATCATAGCAACATTTCTAGTTTAAAGCTGTTGGTGTTGGAATGCCATCCCATTTTGCATAATAAATTCATGGATAATGGGTCTCGTATTTTCTTCACATTTTAAGTTATAAAGAGCTCTTTTACTGTTTTCATATGAAACATATAATCAGATATATCACAGCTGTACTTTATTTTCATAAACATCCTTCAACTCCTTCCCACACCTTAATGGATAAGGATTTTCATTCGAATCAAGTCTGCAAATAGTCCAGCTTCTAACGGATTTTCCTTGACTTCCTAATCATGTGCTTCTCTTAAACTCAAAGCTTTACAAACAAGTCTAAGAATATTCACCACACACTAAAAACACACTTAATATTTAAGGAAGATGCCGTATATCACAGTCCTAAATGACAGTGTTTTACGGTACAACAAGATAATGCCACCAGTACAATAAATATCTTTCATAAATATGAGTAATAAGAAATCATAATCTCATATAAGATTGGAATATGATATGAAAAGTAATTATACTGTATCTGTTTTACATAGCTGCTAAAATAAGCAATCTACCGCAGTTTTTAGTTGTATTGATAGCTTTTTAATCATACTCATCATGACTCGAAATATTCTGATAAGTTCATAAACTCATAAAATAATTAGCTTAGAATATCGTGCAAAAGATGCAAAAAATCAGAACACTATCTCTATTCAACTCATCAAATATTACGTACTGCACCCTTTGCAGCAGATGTGGTCATCGCTGCATAGGCTTTGAGAGTCTTTGAAACTTTACGCTGACGCTTCTCAATCGGTTGCCAAGCGCCTTTTCCTTTTGCTTCCATCTTAGAACGGCGCTGCTTCATCTCAACGTCATCCACCAACATATGAATTCTACGATTTGGAATATCAATTTCTATGATATCCCCCTCTTCCACCAACGCAATTTCTCCTCCTTCAGCAGCTTCTGGTGAAATATGTCCTATTGAGAGCCCTGAACTTCCCCCTGAAAAACGTCCATCTGTAACAAGTGCACAAACCTTGCCTAATCCTTTAGATTTGAGATAACTCGTTGGATAAAGCATTTCTTGCATTCCAGGTCCACCACGTGGGCCTTCATAACGGATTAAAACAATTTCACCTGTTTTAATCTTATCAGTTAATATAGCTGAAACAGCTGAATCTTGGCTTTCAAAAATTCTTGCTGGACCTTTAAAGGTTAAAATTGACTGATCAACACCTGCTGTTTTTACAATACAGCCATCTTTTGCAAGATTTCCATAAAGAACTGCCAATCCTCCATCTTGTGAATATGCATGTTCCCTATCGCGAATCACACCTTTTTCACGATCAAGATCAAGGCTCTCATAGCGACAAGATTGGCTAAAAGCTGTCTGTGTTGGAATACCACCTGGAGCGGCACGATAAAATGCATGAACTGTTGGCTCATTAGTTTGCTTTACATCCCAGCGATAAAGAGCTTCTTTCATTGTTTTTGCGTGAACCGTATAAGTCGATGTATCAATGAGTCCCGCCGCATCCAGTTCGCCTAGAAGCCCCATAATACCACCAGCGCGATGAACATCTTCCATATGTACATTTGCAACAGCAGGAGCAACCTTACATAAAACAGGAACACGACGTGAAAGATGATCAATATCCGTCATGGTAAAATCCACCTCACCTTCTTGCGCCGCGGCTAAAAGATGCAGTACTGTATTGGTTGATCCCCCCATGGCAATATCAACGGTCATTGCATTTTCAAAAGCCTTGCGTGAAGCAATAGAGCGCGGCAAAACTGTTTCATCATCTTCTTCATAATAACGTTTAACCAATGCAACAATCTGTTTTCCAGCTTCTTCAAAAAGCATTCGTCGATCTGAATGTGTTGCTAACATTGATCCATTTCCAGGAAGCGAAAGCCCCAATGCTTCCGTTAAGCAATTCATAGAGTTGGCCGTAAACATCCCTGAACAAGAACCACATGTAGGACAAGCTGCACGCTCCATTTCAGCAACTTCTTCTTCTGAATTTTGTTCTGAAGCTGCTGCAACCATGGCATCGACCAAATCAACCGTTAGATCTTGATCCTTCCATTTAATCTTACCTGCTTCCATAGGACCGCCTGAAACAAAGATTGTCGGAATATTCAACCGTAAAGCAGCCATTAACATACCAGGCGTAATTTTGTCACAATTAGAAATACAGACAAGTGCATCCGCACAATGTGCGTTAACCATATACTCTACAGAATCAGCAATGATTTCGCGTGAAGGCAAAGAATAAAGCATTCCATCGTGCCCCATCGCAATTCCATCATCTACAGCAATGGTATTAAATTCTTTCGCAACACCACCGGCAACGGCTATCTGTTGTGCGACTAATTGCCCAAGATCTTTTAAATGGACATGCCCTGGTACAAATTGTGTAAAAGAATTCGCAATCGCAATAATGGGTTTACCAAAATCTGCATCTTTCATCCCTGTTGCACGCCAAAGACCGCGGGCTCCTGCCATATTGCGCCCGTGAGTCGATATTCTTGAACGGTAAGAAGGCATTATTTTTTCCCCTCAAATAATTCCATTTTGCTTGTTGTGCTGTAACTTCATTATAAAAACAAGAGCTTTAATATTCAAAAGAGAAAAATACCTTGTACTGCGGCATTTGAAGCACAAAATTAAAAGCTCTGCATAAACTTTTTCATAAAGCCTTTGTTTTTTATTACCTGTTAATCAACATCTAATCCCTGTGCAAGTCCACGTTTGAGACAAATATCAAAACGCTTCAGTATGACACGAACTGTTCCAGATTTTTGTATGCCAGATTTGGTTAGCATATTGCATCTATCTGTTTGCGTAATTTCTGGAATTGGAAAGAATATAAAGAAATCGTGATAAAAATCTATCATCTCCTTATAATTCAGCTTTACACCTTTCAAACGCATTCATAAAAATATCTTTTAAATAATGATGACGCATTATCTCATGCTTTTGTTTTTACACTCTTCAATAGAGCTACTCCCCTCAGGAAGAACAAAACACACCAAACAAAATACACTTGTATAGCCTTTATACTCATTTTAAAGAGACATCTTTCAATGCACTCGAGCCCATTTCACGATAGCGCCTATGAATGGTATAACAGCCCCCGTGAATAATATAAATCTATAAGGGACATCTTCACACTTATGAAGAAGAAAACTGACACCATCATACATTTTTTTATCCCCATATCGTGAACGTCCTTGGTAATTGAGACAATTAAAAAGAGATATTTTTATTCCTTTCTTCAAGTGTTTTTATCCACATGGCTCTCCCTGCTTATGACATCAAGCAAGTGACTTTAATTGTTTCAATATAAGAAGATCTCAAATGAGAGAACCTTATGATATTCGGGACTCTCATTCCAGTTGTAAAAAATTAATTATGAATATAAATCAATACTTAATCTAATTATAACTCACATTACACACTTTACGAAAAAACAGATAGAATTTATAAAGAGTACAGCTTTTTCTCGTAAGGTAATCTAGTGCAGAGTTACAATTTGTAGTTCATGCTCATTGGCTCCAGCAAGGGCGATAGAACGCTCATCGGATAAAATGATAGGATAACCTGTTTCACCAAAGAGAGCCCATATCGTAATGCCTGGGGTCATCGGTGGAAGATCTGGAAAGTTTTTAGCCAGATCATCTGTACAAACTTTTTTTAAATAGGCAATCTGTCCCGCATCAGAGTAGGATGTGTTCTGAAACGACAAGTTTTGTTTGTGTTCTCCCATTTCACTGTTCCTTTACGCCTTAACTTTTATGACTCACCACTACTGACTTTAATTGGAATCTGTTTTATTTCTTTTTTTAATTTTGGTTGATACAGATTAATTGATAAAAGACCATTTTTCAACTCTGCATTTGTAACATGCATCCCTTCCGCGAGAACAAAGGTTCGCTGGAATTGTCGCGCAGCTATACCGCGATATAAATATTGATGATTTTGGTTGTCTGTTTGTTTACCATGAATAACCAATTGATTATCATCGAGTAAAATATTAAGATGGTTAATCTTAAATCCAGCAACAGCCAAAGTTATCCGGATATGATTTGCATCATCACTTTTATGCAAACGTTCAATATTATAGGCTGGGTAAGCCTCATCAGCTTTACCGATACGTTGCAATATTTTTTCTACGGTTTCAAACCCTAAAAGAAAAGGATTGGAGAAAGGCGTCACATGTGTCATTCATGAGTATCCTCTTTAAAACGGCTTTACTTGACCAAACTCTATAAAAGTGTTCGCTGCACTCCTCTCATATGGCGAGCGTGAATGATAACTTCAAGAGAGAAGATTTAAGAGAGTTCAATGCCTCAAAGTAACATAAAATTATCAAAGGTGCGAAATTTATTTAGTATATTGTATAATAAAGATGAAATTGCGGAAATATTTCGCCGTTTTTCTGTGCAACGCCCAACACCTAAGAGTGATCTTAACTACATAAATACTTTTACACTTTTAGTTGCCGTTGTGCTTTCGGCTCAAGCGACAGATGTAAGCGTTAATAAAGCGACAAAAGAATTATTTTGCCTTGCTGATCAACCGGAAAAAATGGTTGCATTAGGGGAAGAAGAAATAGCAAATCATATCCGTTCAATTGGCCTTTGGCGTGCAAAAGCACGTAATGTTTATGCGCTTTGCAACTGTTTAATTGATTATTATGGCGGTCAAGTACCCGATACGCGTGAAGCACTCATGGCCCTTCCTGGAGTGGGGCGCAAAACGGCTAATGTGGTCTTGAATGTTGCTTTTGGTCAGCCTACATTGGCAGTAGATACACATATTTTTCGCTTAAGCAATCGTCTTGGTTTGGCGCCTGGCAAAACACCAGAAATTGTTGAGAAAAAATTATTAAAGATTATACCGGTTCATTATATTCGCCATGCGCATCATTGGCTGATTTTACATGGTCGCTATATTTGTCAAGCCCGTAAACCACAATGTACGCAATGCATTATTGCCGATTTATGTAAAGCAGCCATCAAAACAAATGCAATTCCAGCACCTTTGGTTGAGCTTCAAGGCAATGGAGCGCCGATTTTTTTGTAATACGGTCTTGCTATTTTGTGTATACTAGCTTATGAAAACGTCTTTAAGAGCCGCCCGGCAGGGCATGCCGTGGCTGTTTAAATGCTTGTTCAAGCGTTGGTCCGCTTGAGTGAATAAAATGTTTGATTGAATAAATTAATGTACGGAGTAGCAAAATGCCCAAGATGAAGACCAAATCATCCGCTAAAAAGCGGTTTAAAATCACTGCGTCAGGCAAAATTAAAGTAGCAGCTGCCGGTAAGCGCCACGGCATGATTAAGCGTTCGAATAAATTTATTCGCGATGCACGTGGAACAATGGTTTTGTGTGAACAAGATGCTAAAAAAGTCATTCAGCATTATTTGCCGAATGGTATTTAAACCTTACGCTTTTGATTTTGAGGAGATTATAATATGGCTCGTGTGAAAAGAGGTGTGACAGCACACGCTAAGCACAAAAAAGTTCTTAAACAGGCTGAAGGTTTTTACGGTCGTCGTAAAAATACCATTCGTGCAGCTAAAGCAGCGGTTGATCGTTCAAAGCAATACGCTTATCGTGATCGCAAAAATAGGAAACGTACTTTCCGTGCTTTGTGGATTCAGAGAATTAATGCGGCTGTTCGCGCAGAAGGTTTAACTTATGGACGTTTTATTGATGGCTTATCAAAAGCCGGTATTGAGGTTGATCGTAAGGTTCTTTCAGATATAGCAATCCATGAGGCAGAAGCATTTTCTGCTTTAGTTGATTCGGCAAAAAAAGCTTTAGAATATTTAAAAGATACGACACCTAATGCTTTCGAAGGCGCTGTCAAATAAGCCAGTCGTGTTCTCTTAAAGCATTCATTTATTCGAGGTCCCGTGCTGGCTATTGCGAGTGCGGGTTTTTCTTTATTAAAAAATAGGCAAAAATATGAATGATATTGAGCGTCTGGAACAAGAAATTTGTTTAGCCTTAGAGGCAGCAGGTGATGAACAAGCACTTGAAGAAGTGCGTATTGCAGCATTGGGTAAAAAAGGTAGTATCTCTGAAAAATTAAAAGAATTAGGAAAAATGGATGCTGGCGAGCGCCATAAAGTTGGACCAGTTCTTAATGGATTAAAAAATCGCATTTTAGAATTATGGGCACAAAAGCGTGATCTTCTGAAAAGACAGGCAATGGATGCCCGTCTTTCTCGTGAAACAGTTGATGTTACCTTGCCTGTTCGCTCTTCACCTATAGAACGGGGACGCATTCATCCTATTTCACAAGTGATTGAGGAAATTATTGCCATTTATACAAAGTTGGGTTTTTCTCTTGCAGAGGGACCTGATATTGAAACAGATTATTATAATTTTACAGCATTGAATTTTCCTGAAGGGCATCCAGCGCGTGAAATGCATGATACCTTCTTTTTTGATGTTGATAAAATGGGAGAACGAAAATTATTGCGAACCCATACATCACCCGTACAAATTCGCACACTAGAAAAACAAAAAGCACCGATACGAATCATTATTCCTGGAAAAACTTACCGCATGGATTCGGATGCAACACATTCTCCCATGTTCCATCAGGTAGAAGGTCTTGTCATCGATAAAACCTCCACCATAGCCCATATGATGTGGCTACATGAAACCTTTTGTAAAGCATTTTTTGAAGTTCCCTCTGTAAAAATGCGTTTTCGTCCCTCTTTTTTCCCTTTTACCGAACCATCTATGGAGGTAGATATTCAATGTGATCGTTCTGGTTCAGACGTAAAGTTCGGAGAAGGACAGGATTGGTTGGAAATTTTAGGATGCGGAATGGTGCATCCCCAAGTGTTGAAAAATGTTGGTTTAGATCCAGATGAATATCAAGGTTTTGCATGGGGCATGGGCATTGATCGTATTACCATGTTGAAATACGGTATGCCTGATTTGCGGGCTTTTTTTGATGCTGATCTGCGTTGGTTAGACCATTATGGCTTTCGTTGCTTTGATATGCCTGCTTTTTTTCCTAATAGAAATGTGTGATCTTAGTCATCGCTTTCATGTGAGGTTTTAAAATGAAGTTTACATTGTCCTGGTTAAAAGATCACTTAGAAACAAATGCATCTTTGAATGAAATTTGTGAAAAATTAACCGCTATAGGTCTTGAGGTTGATTACGTTGATGATCGGTCTTCTTTAAAAGGTTTTGTGATTGCAAAAGTTTTAACAGCAATAAAGCATCCTGATGCAGATAAACTTCAAATTTTATCAGTCGATACAGGGACTTCCACACCTGTTCAAGTTGTCTGTGGAGCACCAAATGCACGCGCAGGTCTTGTTGGTGTTCTGGCACTACCAGGCACTTATATTCCAGGACTTGATGTAACATTATCTGTAGGAAAAATCCGAGGTGTTGAAAGTTTTGGGATGATGTGTTCACAAGCGGAGCTTGAATTATCAAATGAGCATGATGGGATTATTGAACTTCCAGAAGATAGTCCTATTGGAGGTTCATTTGCAGCTTATGCTGGTTTAGATGATCCGGTTATTGATATTGGTTTGACCCCTAATCGTTCCGATTGCACAGGTGTTCGTGGTATTGCACGTGATCTTGCTGCCGCTGGAATGGGAAAATTAAAAGAATTATCCCTGTCAAAATTTGATCCTTCCTTTGAAACACCTCTCGATGTTTCATTAGATTTTTCGCAAGATTCATCATTATGTTTAGGTTTTGCTTGGCGTGAAGTGCGCAATGTTCAAAATGGTGCATCACCACAGTGGATGCAACAGCGTTTGAATGCAATTGGTCTGAGACCGATTAATGCGCTTGTTGATATGACCAATTACATCAGTTTTGACCTTGGTCGTCCACTCCATGTTTTTGATGCAGATAAAATTAAAGGTAATTTGTGTGTACGTTGCGCGCGTGAAGGAGAGCAGCTTCAAGCACTGAACGGAAAAATCTATCATCTTGACCCTAAGAATTGTGTCATTGCAGACGACGAGGGGGTTGTTTCGATTGCCGGTATCATGGGCGGAGAAAGAACGAGTTGTGATGAAACAACACATCGCGTTATTATTGAATCGGCGCTTTGGGATGCGCGAAGCATTGCACAAACAGGAAGAGCATTAGGTCTTATCAGTGATGCACGTTATCGATTTGAACGAGGTGTTGATCCGGCTTTTATAGACACAGGACTTGAGATTGCAACAGAATTGGTCTTACCTCTTTGTAGTGGTGAAGTATCTAAAAAGAGGATCATTGGCTATCAGCAACAAGAAATCAAACAGATCGCTTTTCCTTTTTCTGAAATTAAACGTTTAACAAATTTGGAAATAGAACCTGAAAAAGTCATCTCTATTTTAACAAAACTTGGATTTTTTGTTGAAGGAAAAGGAGAAATCGTTACGGTAAAAGTACCATCATGGCGCCCTGATATTATGGGTAAAGCCGATTTGGTGGAAGAGGTTATGAGAATTTATGGGTTAGATAAAATTAAACCTATTCCTTTGGAAAACTTTGCAGAAGGAAAAGATCAAATTTTAACATGCGCACAAATTCGTTCACGTGCTACACGTTTGGCTCTAGTGCAACGTGGTATGAAAGAAGCGGTGACATGGTCTTTTATTTCTGAAAATCAAGCTCTTGCTTTTGGAGGAGGTCAAGAAGAGCTTAAATTAGTTAATCCTATTGCTGCTGATATGTCAATGATGCGTCCTTCCCTTTTACCTGGCTTGATTATGGCGGCACAAAGAAATGCTGATCGTGGTTTTTCCGATCTTGCTTTGTTTGAAGTTTCAAGTATTTATGAGGGCGACACCCCTGATAAACAACACCGTGTTGTTAGTGGAATTCGTCGCGGAACAGAGCAATTTAAAGGGGCTGGGCGTTTTTGGAATGGAAATGCAACCGTCGTTGATGTTTTTGATGCCAAAGCAGATGCTTTAGCTATTTTAGAAGCATGCGATATGGATGTTGGGAAAGTGCAGATTGAAGTTGGAGCACCGGATTGGTATCATCCTGGTCGTTCAGGTGCCATAAAACTTGGATCAAAGATTATTCTTGGTTTTTTTGGTGTTTTTCATCCTGCTACATTAGAAAAGTTAGATGTCAGTGGCCCTTTATGCGGCTTTGAAATTTTTCTAGATCGAATTCCAGAATCAAAGAAAAAAACGACCAAAAGCCGTCCTCCTTTGAAACTCTCACCTTTTCAAATGGTGCGGCGTGATTTTGCCTTTATAGCGGATAAAACTGTTGCCTCTTCTCTTATTATTCGGGCGGCAAGTGGAGCCGATAAAAAACTTATTCATTCAGTGCAGGTTTTTGATATTTTTGAAGATTTAAGCTTTGGTGAAGATAAAAAATCTGTTGCAATTGAAGTAACTATTCAGCCCATAGAACGGACTCTAACAGATGAAGATTTAGAAAAGCTTGCCTCAAAGATCGTGGATAATGTTACCAAAATGACAGGTGCATATTTACGCTACTGAATATTCTCATTTTTTATGAGATATTTTACATGAAGTGGGAGCTTGTTTGAGTACTCCCTTTTTGTTTAGCACTCAAGAGCTATAGAGCTTCTTGAAAGGGGATCTTATTACCAAAACAAGCTGCTTAAATCATCAGTTTTTTCAATATGAAAAAACTGTTTTTAAACATCTTGAAAAGTTATTTTTTCTCTTAATCCTTCATTGCAAATGTAAAAGATAACTGCTATTGCTAAATGATAATGCAAATTATTTGCAATAAAAAGAAGGCATATAAAGAAAAGAGAGAATCAATGAACGTAAGAACGTTTTTCACCATAGTTTTTGGAAGTGTTATTTTTTTTACACCCAATTTTGCTTTGTGTGCTGGTAAATTTAAAGCTGTTACGACATTCACTATCATTGCTGATATGGCACGCAATGTAGCAGGTGATGCCGCTGATGTTGAATCCATTACAAAACCAGGTGCGGAAATTCATGAATACCAACCCACCCCACGCGATCTTATGCGTGCTCAGGGAGCTAACCTTGTATTGTGGAATGGTTTAGAGTTAGAGCTTTGGTTTGAAAAGTTTTTTCAAAATATCAAGGATGTTCCAAGTGTTGTTGTTTCAAAAGGTATTGTACCCATTAAAATTGGTGAGGGCCCCTTTAGCGGTAAACCCAATCCTCATGCGTGGATGTCACCGACCTCTGCTTTGATTTACGTTGATAATATTCGCGATGCTTTTGTAAAATATGATCCTGAACATGCTGAAATTTATAAACAGAATGCTGAAATTTATAAACAGAAAATTCGTGCAACGATTGATCCAATTAGGGCTGAATTAGAAGCTGTACCGCAAGATAAACGTTGGCTTGTAACCAGTGAGGGGGCTTTTAGCTATTTGGCGCGTGATTTTGATCTAAAAGAACTTTATTTATGGCCCATCAATGCTGACCAACAAGGAACACCACAGCAGGTCAAGCATGTTATTGATATGGTTCGCAAATACAATATTCATGCAGTTTTTTCTGAAAGCACTATTTCCCCTGCGCCTGCTAAGCAGGTTGCCAGAGAAACAGGAGCTAAATACGGTGGTGTTCTTTATGTTGATTCTTTAAGTGAGAAAAATGGTGAGGTACCCACTTATATTGATTTATTACGTGTCACGAGTGGGCGTATTAGCAATGCTTTAGTAGAGGGAGTAAAAAACCAATGACGGAATGTGGAATTTTTGCCCAAGGAGTAACGGTAACATATCGTAATGGACATACAGCTTTACGCGAAGTGAATTTTGAAAGTCCAAAGGGTTCTATTACGGCATTGGTTGGTGTTAATGGATCCGGTAAGTCAACGTTATTTAAAGCGATTATGGGGTTTGTACGCCCCTCAAAGGGAAAAATTCGTATGTTTGATTTGCCCGTTGATATAGCTTTGAAAAAAAATCTTATTGCTTATGTTCCTCAAAGTGAAGATGTTGATTGGAATTTTCCTGTCTTGGTTGAAGATGTTGTATTGATGGGGCGGTACGGTCATATGAATTTCTTTCGCTATGCCCGTACACAAGATTATGAAGCCGTTCGTATTGCCTTAGAACGCGTTGATATGTTGGCTTTTGCCAAGCGCCAAATTGGAGAACTTTCTGGTGGACAGAAAAAGCGTGTTTTCCTAGCGCGCGCTCTTGCACAGAAAGCAAAAGCTATTTTATTAGATGAGCCGTTTACAGGGGTTGACGTTACAACAGAAGATAAAATCATTGCTTTGTTACAAGATCTCCGTAAAGAAGGAGCAGTGATCTTGGTTTCAACTCACAATTTGGGTTCTGTTCGCGAATTTTGTGATCATACAGTTTTAATAAAAGGTACTGTTTTAGCTTCTGGGTTAACAGAAAAAATCTTTACAAAGGAAAATCTGGAGAAAACTTTTGGTGGGTCTTTGCATCACCATATTTTTGATCTTCAAACCACAAAAAAAAATGATGTTTTCATGGGAAGAAAGCAGTCTGCCGTTTGTGAAGATATTGAAAGAGTGGAGCACGTTGCATGATTTCTTGGTTGCTTGAGCCACTGAGCTATCAATATATGGTGAATGCAATGTGGGTTTCTGGGTTAGTTGGGTGTGTTTGTGCCTTTCTTTCAGCTTTTTTGATGTTAAAAGGTTGGTCATTGATTGGTGATGCACTTTCCCATTCGATTGTTCCTGGTGTAGCAGGAGCTTACCTTTTAGGGTTACCTTTTTCACTCGGCGCTTTTTTTTCTGGTGGTCTTGCAGCAGCAGCAATGCTCTTTTTTAACCACCGGACAAAGCTTAAAGAAGATACCATTATTGGGCTCATTTTTTCTTCCTTTTTTGCCTTTGGGTTGTTTCTCAAATCATTAAAACCAATGGCTGTTAATATTGATACGATTGTTTTGGGAAATATTTTAGCAGTGAGTTCAACAGATATTCTACAATTGGCTTTTATCGGCTTTGTTTCGTTGCTTATATTGCTTTTGAAATGGAAAGATCTTCTTGTTTCATTATTTGATGAAACGCATGCGCATGCCATTGGATTAAACGTAAAATTTTTAAAGATTCTCTTTTTCACATTGCTTGCCGCTTGTACCGTTGCTGCGATGCAAACCGTTGGAGCGTTCTTAGTCATTTGTCTTGTTGTGACACCTGGGGCAACGGCCTATCTTTTAAGTGATCGTTTCGTAAACATCTTGGTTATTGCAGTTGTAATTGGAACCTTCACAAGTGTCTTGGGTGTTTATGTGAGTTATTTTTTGAATGCACAAACGGGGGGGGTTGTAGTGCTTTTTCAAGCATCTTTATTTGTTTTGGCTTTTATTTTTGCTCCTAAACATGGGTTTATTGCTGCGCGCTTACGCATAAATGCGGCAAAAAAGGGTGTAATATTATCATGATTGATCAATTACTGCTTCCGTTTCAGTTTTCTTTTATGCTTAAGGGTATGCTTATTGTCATGATTCTTTCTATTCCCATGGCGATGCTTTCCTGTTTTCTTATTTTGAAAGGATGGGCGCTGTTAGGCGATGCCATTTCTCATGCAGTTTTTCCAGGTGTTGTTGTTGGTTATATGACAACACCATGGGTAATCGCATTTTTAACTTCTTTGCCATTTGCTTGGTTTCAGCATATACGTCCAGAGAATATTACAATGACTTTGATTACTTGCGGTGCTTTTGTTGCAGGAATGGTGTGTGCACTATTAACGGGTTTTTTAGGGAGCAATAGCCGTATCAAACAGGACACGGTGATGGGTGTGGTCTTTTCTTCAATGTTTGGTTTGGGGCTTGTTTTAGCCACGTCTATTTATAGTAGCTTAGATTTGAATCATATTCTATTTGGTAATCTCTTGGGTGTTAACTGGCTTGATATAACGCAGACGGCAATCATTTCTGCTGTTGTCACTTTTATTTTAGCAGCAAAATGGCGCGACTTTATGCTGTATATTTTTGACACAGTTCAAGGACGTGCAATGGGGTTACCAATATCTCTACTCCACTATACCCTGCTAACGATGATTTCTCTTACAATTGTTGCGGCTTTGAAAGCTGTAGGTATCGTACTCGTTATTTCTTTACTGATAGCACCAGGAGCAATTGCCTATCTTGTCACAAAGCGGTTTTCTTTTATGTTAATGATCGCGATACTTGTTGCAGCTTTTTCTGGTTTTTTAGGGATTTATCTCAGCTTATTTATCGGCTCTGATTCTGCTTCCACAATTGTGTTGATCTTGACGTTGATTTTTATGGCTATTTTCATGATGATTTTCTTTCGTCGAAACACAGTTCAAGAGACTTGAAAGTGTTAAAATTCATGCATATCAGCCATGCATTTTTATATATTGTTTCTCATTTTTATTTTAATTAGAGTCCGGGGTGCTAGATTATTTTTCCTCCTAATATCTAGCAGGTGAATGCAGTAAATTTTCTCCCCCCCCAACACTGCATTCTTAATTAAGAGGCTGCATTGATTTCTTCTGCAGCCTTTTTATTTTTTTGTTTTTCTAAAATCTCTCCTCTTTTCTTGAAATCATTTAAAATGATTATAATATTGTGTAAGCTATTCGGTATTTTCAAGGAACTTATAACAGCAAAGACACTTACGCATGAAGGGATAGAGCGTAATTGTACACTCAGACATGTAAACAGAAAAAAACAGATACAATGTTTTTGTATAGGGTTTTGCGTAGAGGAAAATAGTACGAGAAAATGAAAAAAGATTTGAAGATATCGCACCCTTTACGTATCTGCTATTATATAGCAGGGTGGGCGATGGTTATATTAGGTATTATCGGTGTCGTATTACCTATTATGCCAACTGTGCCTTTTTTATTGGTTGCCTCATGGTGTTTTACGCGTTCTTCTCCACGTTTTCATCAATGGTTGAATAATCATCGTATTTTTGGTCCCCCTATTAAGCGATGGGAAGAAAAAAAAGCAATCTCTCCATTCGTTAAAGTTTTTGCAATGATGAGTATGACAGGAGGATTTTTATCCTTTTTTGTAATGCTACACCCTCCTTTGTGGATTTCTTTACTTGTTGCGGTTATATTATTGCTGATTGCCATTTATATTATAACACGTCCATCTTCCTAATGATAAAAAAGGCTTTATGGGATACTCTTTTTAGCTTCAACTTATTTGTAAAAACTATGAGAACTTTTAAGTTTTGAATATAAGCTCTCCATTTCCAAAATGCATATGAAATAGCAAGCTTTTTGAACGCAATTAATTAATAATATGTTTGTGAAATAATTTTTATGAACACTCAAAATGTTCTCACTTGGTAAACAATGATAAATCACATTCATGGAAGAGAGTCATTATTTTTGTAAAGCATGTTTGTATGAATCTCTACATATACATCATTAAAAAGTCATTGATATGATAGTCATTTCTTTCTAAAAGACATTTCGTTTATTTTCATATCTCTTAATGAGGATATAATACAAAGCTTACTAAACACCATCATTTTTATACTTATACAGTTAAGAAGCCGGTCTATTATATCAATCTTTAATGTTACATCTGTTATTAACTTAAGAATAATTCATAAGAAACAACAGAGTTTTTCAAATGGTTTTATATATACACGCATTCTTATTATAATATGCGAATAAATAATTTCTCTGTCTTTGTATAAAGCTTATTCGAAATAAAAATATTATTGCATTCTCTGTTTTTTAATGAAGTCATGCCCCTCACGTAAAACAAAAGGTCTCCAAAATCATGTTATTTACACATTTATTTTTAATGAAACATTTCTCAACGCTTTACTCATTTCATAATAGCAGACTATACATGGATAAAGTAAAATCTCCTGTAACATGTATAAAATCTATTTGAGCACCATCATCCTTGCCTTTCAAAATGCACACCAATAGTCACCATGCTATTTGTCATCCTCCAATGTTGCCTTAGTAATTCCTAATGCTACAATTATAGCTTGTCATCTGGTTTTGTATATTTTGACACTAGATTTTGTACCAATTTATTTTTTTCAAAGAGTTTAAAGATGTTCTCAAAGGGTTTTGAAAGCCTTTTCTCATTTTTACTTATGGAAACGCACTTTTTTCTGATTTTCGGTAATTTTTGTAATTTTAGGTGTCAAAATCTATTTTGATAAAACGCGCATTGAATGGTCAAAATTGTACATAAAAACAACAAATTACCACGTATTCCTACTTAATCCAACCTCTTCCCACTTAGTATAAAACCTACTGTCAAACTACAACAATAACCCTTAGAACTTGAAAACCTTCATACATGCAAGGAGATGAGTGTGCTTGATTTAACAGGGTTAAAATGAGAAAATCTCCTTGGCTAAACTTCCTTGGCACGTTAAGTATTTTTTTAATGCGTCGTAAATATTTTTAAGTCTTATCTATCGCGCCTTATGTAAGTGAAGCGTATGCGTGGTAGGCCAAGTAGAATCTGCTCAAAAACAGCCGAACTGTTTACAGACCAGCAAAGGTTAAGAATCCTCGTCCTTAGGGTAGGACAAAAATCAATCTTATAAACAATATGATGGATCAATATACTTGTTTTAAAGAACCGGAAACTATGTCTTTATAGGTCTAGCAATTCGCTTTTTATTACCAAAAAAATTGAGATAACGTTGTACTTCTTTTGAATCACCGATCGTTTTTTCAGGATTATCTGAAAGTTTTACGGCTGGTTGACCATTGGCATAGGTCACCTTACAAACAAGGGAAAGAGCATCAAGAGTTTCGATTTCCTGAGGTGCACAGCCTGTAAAATCATTGGTAAGATCCGTGCCCCATCCAAAACTCATGCGCACTTTACCATGGAAATGATGATAGGTTTTTTCAATTGTATTGACATCAAGAGCATCAGAAAAAATTAAAAGTTTTTTGCGTGGATCTTTTCCTTTTTCTTTCCACCATTGAATAATACGTTCACCACCTTCAATAGGGGGCGCACTATCGGGTCTGAAACCCGTCCAATCAGCGACCCAATCTGGTGCATTGCGTAAAAATTCTTCTGTACCAAAGGTATCAGGTAATACAATGAGAAGATTTCCACCATAATAACGATTCCAATCTTGCAAGACTTGATACGGAGCTCTGCGTAATTCATCATCATTGTTGCTGAGAGCCGCAATAACCATAGGCAATTCGTGTGCATTGGTTCCAAGAGCTTCTAAATCCGTATCCATGGCAAGAAGAACATTAGAAGTTCCAGTAAAAGAATGACCAATGCCTTCTTTTAATGCTTCCACACACCAGCGCTGCCATAAAAAAGAATGGCGACGCCTTGTCCCAAAGTCAGATATTTTAATATCAGGCAATTTTTTGAGACGTTCAACTTTACTCCACATTTTTGCTTTAGCACGCGCATAAAGTACATCAAGAGCAAAACGATCCAGTTTTTTGAGAGCAGCACGTGAACGTAATTCACTAATAATAGCAAGGGCAGGAATTTCCCACATGGAACTATGGGCCCAGGGTCCATGAAAATGAAGGATATATTGGCCATCTTTGCGGGTGAGTTCATATTCTGGAAGTTGAAAATTCTCAAGCCACTGAAGAAAATCCGGTTCAAAAATTTGTTTGCGTCCATAAAATGTATTACCAGCAAGCCAAATCATTTCTTTTTTTGTAAAGCGCAAACTAAGAGCATGATCAAGTTGGGCACGCAATTCACTCTCATCAATATCATCGACAAGACGTATTGTTTTAGAGCGATTTATGAGGGAAAAAGTAACATTAACATTAGGATATAACCCCCAAATCATCTGCACCATTAGAAGCTTATAAAAATCCGTATCAAGAAGTGACCGAATAATGGGATCAAGTTTCCAAGTGTGATTGTAAACACGTCTAGCAATATCCGGATGATTCATAACCTTTTTCTTTCATTTTCATAAAATCTAAAATATTATGCACCAACACGGCTAATATAGGCGGTGCAATATAACAACTCTACAGTTTTGGACAAGAATAAAAAGTCTGCTCTCTTTTTTCATCTTTAATCTTTAAGATTTGACAATACGTATAATTTCATGCTGACCTGTTTTTTGTAACTTTATCCCTGTATGAACTTCGGTATATTCTTTGCTATTAATATAGAGCATATTTTTAGGTCCCCATTTTACTTTAATGCAATAAACGGCATCATAAAACTTCATTGTTGCTTCATATTTTGGCCAAATAGAGGGTAAATGTGGCTGCAAAAACAATAGGTCTCCCTGACGCTGTATTCCAAGAATAGCTTGTGTTGCGGCGCGATAAAACCAACCGGCTGAACCTGTATACCAAGTCCAACCGCCTTGACCACATCGTGGTTCAACAGCATAAATATCTGCGACCATTACATAAGGTTCAACACGATAAATTTCAGGATCTTGTCCATGGGTAATTGGGTTTATCATAGAAAATAAAGCATAAGCTTTATCGTTTTGTTCCATTTCAGCCAACGCAAAAATACTCCAAATGGCACCATGCGTGTATTGACCACCATTTTCTCGAATTCCTGGAGGATAACCTTTTATATAACCAGGCTCGAGCGTACTTTTATCAAAAGGCGGCCAAAAAAGGCGAATGAGTCCGCCTTTTTTATCATAGAGATGTTCCAACATTGATGTCATTGCTTGTTTTTGACGTTCAGGCGATGCCATTTGAGAAATGACAGCCCAAGATTGAGCAATGGTATCAATTTGACATTCATCATTGATTTTAGAGCCAAGAGGTGTTCCATCATCAAAATAACCACGTCGATACCAAGCACCATCCCAACCATTTTTCTCTAGGGATTTTGTTAAATGTTCAAGGTACGTACTCCATATTTGCATATGGCTATTGTCACCACGTTTTTTGGCTAAAGGGATAAATGCTTGTAATGTGTACCCAAGAAACCATCCTAACCAAATGCTTTCGCCTTTTCCTTCCACACCGACCAAATTCATGCCATCATTCCAATCCCCACCTAAAATAAGAGGGAGACCATGTGGTCCGCAGCGTTTAATGGCAAGGTCTAAAGCTAAAACACAATGTTCATAAACTGTTGCAACCTTTGGGGATTGGGTGGGTTGAAAATAAGCATCCTGTTGCCCACTTTTGAGAACATCACCTTCAATAAAAGGAATGAGCGTATCAAGAAAAGCGTCATCACCAGTGGTAGTGACATAGAGAGCTGTTGCATATGCAAGCCAAACGATATCATCAGAAATGTATGTACGAACACCAGCATTTGTGTCAGGCAACCACCAATGTTGCACATCACCTTCAAGAAATTGGTGCGCTGCTGCATTTAACAATTGTTCACGTGCTAATTGTGGTTCCAGCAATAACAAAGACAAGCTATCTTGTAACTGGTCACGAAAACCAAATGCACCACTCGCTTGGTAAAAGCCTGCGCGTGCCATGATGCGGCATGCGTAGATTTGATAAGGAAGCCAATGGTTGACCATAAGATTAAAAGAAGCATCAGGTGTTTTGACTTGGAAAGGAGAAACAAAATCACTCCATTGCTGTTTTTGTTTTGTGAGCTGAATTTCAAAATCACTTGCACGTACTTGATTGAGTAATTTTTCAGCTTCTTGCCTATTTTCAGCACTGCCAAGATAGAAGATGATTTCTTTTGTTTGCCCTGGTTGAAGATCAATATCATAGGCGAATGCTGAACAAGGATCACATCCTGCTTCAATGGTATTTGAAAGAGCAGCGGCTTTACGGATCGCATTTGGACGTGTTACGGTTCCCGTTGCACCAATAAATTCAGCGCGATTGGTCGTCGTGCTGGTTGGCATTTCGGATGCTGATAAAAATGTAACTTGTTGAGATTTCTCGATGTGATAGGGATTTTGAATAAAATGTGCACCCCATCTGGTCTCATAAGAGGAAACAATAAAGGGGGCATATTTTGTACGGACATTTCCCAAAACCCATTCAACATAATTATAAAGGCGTAAACTGCGTGGTTTTTTCCCTTCATTCGTAAGGATAAGACGTGAAAAGCGAATAGGTTTTTCGGGATCAAGTGTATGAGTCAGTTCTAATGCGATTTCTGAATGTGTTGATTTAAAAGTTGAGAATCCAAACCCATGACACGCCTCATAGACAATATTTTCGTCACATTCAACAGTAGAAACGGGTGAGAAACGTTTTAAAGACTGGCGATCAACCAGATAAAGAGCTTCTCCTGGCCGGTTAGACGTTGGATCATTCGCCCAAGGAGTTAGTTGATAATCGCGGCTATTGTTAGCCCAAGTAAAAATTGCACCTTCAGCAGAGACATGAAAACCAAATCTGTGATTAGCAATGACATTAATCCACGGATGCGGTGTAGTGGTACGTCCATGAAGACGTATTACATAATGATTGTGCTGATTAAAACCACCGTAACCATTCCAATATCTTAGATCTTCTCCATTTGGGAGTAAAGAGGATGGTTTTTGTTGGCTAATAAGACCAATGGAAGAAAAAAGATTTTGTTCAGTTTGTGTTGTAAATTGCTGTCCTTCATTATATCTTGGCAAGTCTAATTGATCATAAGGTTCTTGATAATTTTTACGAACTGTGAGATTAAAATCATTCTCATCAAGTCGTTTAAGTTGTTCAGATAAAGAGCCATTTTGGGCATCAAGAACGATACGCGCTGATGCAAGAAGCGTTTTAAAACTCTGTTCACTCATTTGATCGCGTCGAAGCATGAAAATATGTTGGCGTTCATCTGCTTTTTGCATGTGGTGATAATAAGATTCACAGACCCACTCAAGAGCGCGTTGTGTACTTTGTATATAAGAAAATGTTTGTTCATTAAGAATGACCAAATCAACAACAAGACCGCGCATACGCCAATATTCATGTGCTTTAAGGAGCTCGCGCAGTACAGTTATATTTCCCTCGTTATTTAATCTAAGAAGACAGAGTGGATTGTCTCCTGAGATAGACATGGGCCAAAGATTAGACTGTTTTCCTAGCGTTTTTGCTAATATTTCAGAAGGAAGACGCCACGTTCTTTCTGGATAAATAAGCGGTGTTGCATATTTTTGATAGATAATAGCTTCTTTAAGCTGGGTTCCGCTCTGATACAGTGCGACTTGTGAGCGCGTCCATGCCATTGAAAGTTCTTTTTGAAACATATCAGGTTGTCGATAATGTTTAATATGATTATTTAGTGCTTCTTTTGTATGAGCAGCGAAAGTCCAAAAAATAAGTTCTGCTTTTTCATGGGCTGAAATTTTTATACGGCATCGCAATGACATAACAGGGTCAAGAACACAACCTTGACTGTTACTAAAACGAGTATTTTGGTCAAATGCAGCGGGACGATGAATAGATCGCCCCCGACCAATAAACAGAGAGCGATCTGTTTCAGCTTCTGTCTCTTGGAGAGTATCTGTTGTACTAGAAACAAAATGAGCAATATGAATATCAGGGTCGCTAGGTGAGCGTTTACGCCTTTTGGCAAAAATTGTTTTACCTTCTTCAGTAATTTCTGTCTCTATAAACATACGGGAAAAAACAGGATGAACTTGGTCTGTATCCATTGTGGCAAGTGCTAATTCACCATAAGAAGTCACTTCAATGAGTCGGTCTTTATTTGTCGTATTCATCAGTTGAATACGTCTCCCTTCGCCACATCCTTCAGATGTAATAAGACATTCAAGTGTTGATTTAATACCATCAACCATTTTTGTATATTCAGCCTTTTCATCTGTAAAAATGCTGACAGCGTCTTCTTCAATAACACGTGTTGGCTCACCAGTAACAGACCACCACCGTCCACTATGCGTGTCACGTAAGAAGAATAAAGTACCTTGTTGATCTTCTGTTGCATCAGGAATAAAGCGCGTAATCGCATAATCGTGCCAACGACTGTAACCAGAACCGTTCGCTGTTAACATGGTAGAATAAAAGCCATTAGACAAAAGTAAAGTTGCTCGTGGTTTGAGTAACGGGTTTGTAATAATGCGCAAAGGGGCTGCGTCAAATGCTTGAGACTTATTGCGCATACGATTAACAGCTTTGGTATGAATAATAGGAATGAGATGAGGCGCTCTTTCCTGTAAGAGCAATTGTGTTGCTTCAATAACGGGATCACGATGAAAACGATCACGCATTCGCCCTTGAAAAATAACATTGTTAAGAGCAAGAATAGACATGCCATGATGGTGCGCATAATAATTGCGTACAATGGCGTATTTTTCCCCTGTTTTCACACGTGTTGGAGTAAAATCAACAGAGTCATAATAACCATATGTTCCTAAAGCTCCAAGATCACGGAGTCGTTTTAAATTAGCGACAGCGCAAGCAGGAGCATATTGTGCCGCTAGAAGGCTGGCATAGGGAGCAATGACAGCATTGCGTGAAAGACCACGTTGGAGTCCGAGGTTTGGAACACCAAAATGAGCGTATTGGTAATTCATTAAATGATCGCGAGCATTAAATGCGGCTTCTGAAATACCCCATGGCAATTCCCGTTTATGGGCATATTGTATTTGACAACGAATAATCAATCGATTTGTTTGATCTAGGAGAGATCCTAAAGGTTCATGCATTACGAGAGATGGCATAAGATATTCAAACATTGATCCAGACCATGATAGGAGTGCACCTTTCCCACCTATGGGTACGAGAAGTCGACCAAGACGAAACCAATGTTTAAGTTTTATATCTCTTTTTGCGATGGCAAAAAAGCTTGCAAGACGTGCTTCTGAAGCAAGTAGGTCATAACAATTTTCATCGAGTTTGTTTTCTTGAACACGATATCCAATGGATAAGAGATGCCGTTTAGGCTGTTCTAAAAAGTCAAATTTCATATCAAAGGCTATTTGCCGTGCTGCTATAGCCAGCCTGTTTAGTTTTTTACGTAATTTTTCAGTATCACAATGAGCAGTCGCATCATTATGATGAGCGTTACAGGTGTCGATAAGGCATTTAGCCCAAGAAAGCGCACCAGCAGATTCTATCGTTTGAATTTTGTGGTCAAGTTCACCGACTAAGTGCACAATATCGTGGGCTGCAAGTGAAAGATCTATGATGTGAGAAGGGACCGTATTTTCTTGTTCTAAAAAAGTGAAGACAGAGTCATGAAAACGAGTGATGTTTTCTTCGATTTTTTGGCGTAAAGAGCGTAAACTGGGTTGATGATCTGGAATTTCTCTGACAGTTTCTTCAAGAATAGCAAGAACATCCGATAAGCCTTCTCGATCACTTTGGAAAAAAAGAGGCGGTTTTTCAGCCCATTCACTTAAAGCAGAAGAGAGTGTTACCAAATGACCAGCAAGATTTCCTGAATCAACGGTTGATACATAAGTAGGTAAAAGAGGCCTGAGTGTATCCGTTTCATACCAATTATAGAGATGACCGCGGAACTTTTCCATTTTTGTAAGAGAGCGTAATGTACATTCAATACGGGTAATGGTCTCTTCAAAACCAATCCAACCAAAATCACGTGCTGCAATAATAGACAGGAGATAAACGCCAATATTCGTAGGCGATGTACGTTGAGCAACAAGAGGTTCAGGATCTTCTTGAAAATTATCGGGAGGCAGATGGTTGTTTTGTGCATTGACAAAGGTTGCATAATAAAGCCATGTCCGCCGTGCAATAGAACGGAGTTTTTTTTCATCTTTTGAAGAAAGATCAAAGCTATCTTGAAAGGTTGAAGGTTGACTCACAATCCAAGCAATGAAGGGTGAAAAAAACCATGCTATCCCAAAAGGCAAAGCAACCAAGCTTGCAAAACTATCAGAAAAAAGAGGGAGTGCTATAGTAAGAATACCAATAAGCGATGCTGGTGCCATTGTAAAAACATAGAAACGCAAACTATTGGGTATTGATTTTGTTGCGGCAGAAGTTTTCCATTCAAGAAGATGCTGTTTTGAAATCGTCATACGATAGAGTGTACGAATAATCGCATCGGTCATAAAATACGCCGAATGAGCAAGAAACGTCGTTTTAAGAAATATATCAGCGCTTGTAAGAGCAATTTTGTTCCAAATTAATTGAAAATGTCCACGCAAAGAATGATCTATATTGGATGAGACAAGCGTTTTTAATACACATAGAATGGGTGAAATGAAGGAGCTAAACAACAAGAATAGTTGCCAGACGATTGCACTCTTTAAAGACAAAAAAGCCCATCCTGCAAATGCTGCGATTAACCACATAAGTGGAGTGAGAGAACGACGTAAATTATCCTGCATTTTCCAACGCGTCACGGAACTTATTTGACGGTGGGGAAAAAGATAAGGCAAAAGCTGCCAATCACCACGGACCCAACGATGATAACGCATAACATCAATATTGTAAGCGGTTGGATAGTCTTCAATGACTTCTATGCTACTTACCAGAGCAGTACGAGCATAACCTCCTTCTAAGAGATCATGACTAAGAATAGTATTTTCTTTAATTTTTCCATCAAGTGCTTGTTCAAATGCATCAATATTATAAAGACCTTTACCGATAAAGGTGCCTTCTCCTAAAAGATCTTGATAAGTATCAGAAACAGCAAAAACATAAGGATCAATGCCACGGTTGATAGAAAAAACCCGTTGGAGAATTGATGTTTTTTTTCCTGTTGTAAGAGAAGGAATAATGCGTGGTTGTAAAATGCTATAGCCCTTTACAACCTTTCCACTTTGTGGATCAAAAACGGGATAATTGAGTGGATGGTTAAGCTTTCCAACAAGTTTCGCGACGCTCTCTGGAGTAAGACGTGTATCACAATCTAGCGTCATAACAAAACGGCAATCCATAGGAAGATGTGGATTGGGAGGATAAAAGCTTGTATTTTTATCGCCTCTTAAGAGCCGATTAAGTTCATGAAGTTTTCCTCGCTTTCGTTCCCATCCCATCCAACATTTTTCGCTTGTATTATAAAGGCGTCGGCGATGTAAAAGGAAAAAAAGCGGAAGTTTATCACGATGATAACGACTATTGAGTTTATCAATACTCTTTTGCGCATAGTGCAATAAATCAAGATCATCTTGCGTTTCTCTCAATGGAGCATCCACCCAATCTGTAATGAGTGCAAAATGAATGGCACCTTTAGGATTGGAAAGATAGCGCACTTCAAGATTGCGCACTTGTTCATCAATGTCAGCGCGTGATGTCATCAAAGTAGGTACAACAACCATTGTCCGTGCATGTTTTGGAATACCTTCTTTATATTCATAACCAATGAGTTGTTTTGATGGGACAAACCACGAAACAACAGTGTTAAATAAAGCAAAAGCAGCATCGATAGCAGGAAAAAGCGCCAATCCAGTAAAGCAAAAAGACATCCATTGTGTCATGCCAGATAGCTGTAAAAGGGCGTAAATTACCAGCAAAAGAGCAAGCGTCAGAAAAGAGACAGGAACGGCGATGACTCGCAATTTTGAGCAACAGGAAGCGCGTGTCCATTTTATGAGAAAGGGCGGAATATACCCACAAGCCTTTTCAAATATGCCACGACCATCATCAACAAGGTACCACCCCACACAAGAATGATGAGGCATATCTTTAGAAGTGGAATTTGCCATTTCTACAACTTTATGTGCAACTTCCAGTTCACTAAGAGGCGAAAAGCGAGAAACTTTTTCAATGACTTGTCGATAAATATTGCGTGAGTGAGCATCAATTTCAGAAAAATCACTATTTTTACGCAAAATAGAATCGACACAACTCACTGTTTCAAACCATGCTGTCCAATCAACATCATCTATAGCTTTAAGAGAACGGATAATATTTCCCATGGTCACACCATCTGCTGCTTGTCGGGTATGTTCATCAGCTGTTGCAATCTCTAAGCTACTGCCTTGGCTTTTCAATTGCTTTTCAAGCCAAGTTAATGCTACGGTTGAATCGACAGATGCACTGCGCAGGCGATAGAATAAATGTGCTGAAAAAGTTGGATCAACAGTAAATGGTTTATATTGCGTAAAAAGAGAGTGTAGATTTGTTTTATTTTCTACAAGAGAAATTTTATCAGCTACTTGACTAGCAAGATGGCGCATATGTCGCGCTTTTTCGATACGTACTGAAAGACGACGGACATTTTCAATGAGCAGCATTTGCATAACTGAAGGAAGAGCCCACAATTCACCAATTGTGAGCGCACAAACTTCTTGAAATCCGTTGGTCATAGCAGTGAGTGTTTCTTGTGAAAAGCTGCTATCGGTATGCGCAATATAAAGCCAAGTTAAAGCAAAAATTCGTGGTATTCCGGCTTTGTGTGTAGAAAGAGGAAGTTGCTTTATGAAGGACTTGGGTAGATTACGACGTAGCTTTTGTATGGTTTTATCAATGGTGTAATGATTATCAATGAGCCATTGAGCAGATGGTGCGATGGTTTCATCATTTCGAGCAGCAAAATCACTGGTATGAAAGGCATGAAGAATAAGTTTAGCATTTTCATTCAATCTCTTGCGAAAATCTCCTACTCCTTCATATTCAGGGAGTAAAATTTCTTTACCAGAAGCTATATCATGCCCTAAGTTATAAAGATCTTCCTGTACCTTATAAATTGCACGAAGAGGAAAATCCGTATTAATAAAATGATCTTTTTTCTCTTTTTGAGAAAAAAAGCACTTTATGAAAGGTATTATGCACGTCATAGTGTCCCATTGTTATTCAATTACATCGTTTTTTATTTAAATTTTAAGCATTTTATCTGAATAGTGAACCGTTGTTAGACAAAAAACAAACTTTTTGTTTTTATTTGCAAGCATTTATAATTTTTTTTCAATAATTTAAAAATAAGCAGACAATTTTTTTAGAAAATAAAAAGGTCACTCCTAATGAGTGACCTTAATAATAAAACCAACTTTAATGATTGATGATTAATCTTGTTCTTGTTTTTTTAAAGCTGCACCCAGAATATCACCAAGAGAAGCACCTGAATCTGTAGAACCATATTGTGCAACAGCTTCTTTTTCCTCTGCAATTTCTAAAGCTTTAATCGATACTGAAATTTTACGTGTTTTTTTATCAAATGCTGTGATGCGAGCATCAACCTTTTGCCCAATTGCGAAACGCTCAGGACGTTGCTCATCACGATCACGCGCAAGATCAGCACGCCGAATGGTTGTCTCAAGGTTGTGGTCAATCAATTTCACACCAATATCATTGTCGTTAACAGCAATCACTTCGCATGTTACAACTGCACCTTTTCGCAATTCGCCAGAAGCAGCTGCTTCTCCAACTTTATCGCTGGAAAGCTGCTTAATTCCAAGAGAAATGCGCTCTTTTTCAATGTCAACATCAAGGACCACAGCTTTAACAATATCGCCTTTATTGTAAGTATCAATAACTTGTTCACCAGGACGGTTCCAATCAAGATCAGACAAATGAACCATACCGTCAACATCGCCTTCAAGCCCAATAAACAGACCAAATTCTGTTTTATTTTTAACCTCTCCTTCAATTTGCGAATTGACAGGAAATTTATTGGCAAAAGCTTCCCATGGATTTTCAAATGTTTGTTTTAAGCCAAGAGAAATACGCCGTTTAGAAGGATCAATCTCAAGAACAACCACTTCTACTTCTTGTGATGTAGACAGAATTTTTCCAGGATGAACATTTTTCTTTGTCCAGCTCATTTCAGAAACATGGATCAGCCCTTCGATTCCTGGTTCAATTTCAACAAAACCACCGTAATCAGTAATGTTGGTAACAGCACCCGTAATTTTTTTACCAATCGGATACCGGACACTGATGCTTTCCCAAGGATCACTTTCAAGCTGTTTCATTCCAAGAGAAATACGGTGCGTATCTTGATTAATGCGAATAATCTGCACTTTAATCGTTTGGCCAATTGTGAGCACTTCAGATGGGTGATTAACACGCCGCCATGCCATATCTGTAACGTGCAAGAGACCATCAATCCCACCAAGATCAACAAAGGCACCATAATCTGTAATATTTTTCACCACACCTTCAACGATTTGATTTTCTTCAAGATTTTGTACGATTTCTGAACGTTGCTCAGCGCGACTTTCTTCTAAAACAGTGCGGCGTGAGACCACAATATTGCCACGACGACGATCCATCTTCAAAATTTCAAAGGACTGTGAATTATGCATGAGGGGTGAAACATCACGAATGGGACGAATATCAACTTGGCTGCGAGGCAAGAAAGCAACGGCACCATCAAGATCAACTGTAAAACCACCTTTTACTTGGCTAAAGATCACTCCATCAACGCGTGCACCAGCATTGAATTTTTCCTCCAAACGGACCCAACTTTCTTCGCGCCGTGCTTTTTCACGCGATAAAACAGCTTCACCCATCGCATTTTCAATGCGTTCAATGTAAACCTCAACTTCATCGCCAACTTGCAAAGAACCATCTTTTGCTTTAGCTCCAAATTCTTTGAGAGGAATACGTCCTTCGACTTTAAGACCAGCATCAATAATGGCCATGTCTTTTTCGATTGCAATAACACGACCTTTAACAACAGATCCTTCATTAAGATCATTAGTTTGAAAAGATTCTGTTAAAAGGGCTTCAAAATCCGCTGTTGTGGGATTGTATTGTGACATAAGAACTCCTAATATATACCTTGTATTATAAGGTATGAGCGCTAGGTTAGTGTTAACATAAGTAACTCCCTAGCCTTTTCCTTGAATAAAGGAAAAAAGTTAGCGCTAGGCTGGAAGTTACCTTAACGAATTTATCCAATTATATGCATTTTTATGATTGGATCAACAAAACTGCATGCAATTTCAAATGTTGCTTCTATACTCAATTCTGACGTATCAAGCAAGTGGGCGTTTTTTGCTGGTTTTAGTGGACTTTGTTTGCGCGTTATATCGCGACTGTCGCGCTGTTCAAGTTGAGCTAGGATTTCATGATAATTTGCTTGAACACCTTTTTTTAAAATCTCTTGGTAGCGGCGTTTGGCGCGTGTTTGAACATTGGCTAGAATATAAAACTTGATATCGGCATCAGGACAAACAATCGTTCCGATATCACGCCCATCAAGCACACAGCCGGGCAAAACTTTAGCAAAGTTGCGTTGTTTTTCGACAAGAATTTTGCGTACAGCAGGGTTAATTGCTATTTTTGAAGCCGCTTCACCAAGTTCATGAGAAGAAAGAAGAGAAGGATTTAAGGTATTACAATCAAGTTCTTTAGCATAAATAATAGCATTTTTTTCATCATTAAGAGCTAAATTTTGTTGTAAAAGCGTATGAGCAACACTACGATAAGTAAGACCAGTATCGAGATGACGAAGGCGATAATGTGCAGCAATTTTGCGTGCTAAGGTTCCTTTGCCTGAGGCAGCAGGTCCATCAATGGCGATAACAAAAGGCTTCAAGCGATTTTTCCCCCAAGTTGTTTTATAAAAGGAATAAATTCTGGAAAGCTCGTAGCGATCATTCGTTTATCATCAATGGTAACAGGTTTTTCTGACACAAGCCCAAAAATGAGAAAACACATAGCAATTCGGTGATCAAGATGTGTGGCAACATACCCACCCCCCAAACCTTTGGCAGAACCTTTTCCATAAACAATAAGAAAATCTTGACCTTCTTCACAGTCTACGCAATTAATTTTTAATCCTTGAGCAACAGCAGACAATCGATCCGATTCTTTTACACGCAATTCTTCAATTCCTAGCATCACTGTTTTGTCTTCTGCAAAGGCTGCTGCTACTGCCAAAGCAGGATATTCATCTATCATCGATGGAGCACGTTCTTTGGGCACCGTAACGCCTCTAAGGACCGATGATTTTATCCGTAGATCAGCAACATCCTCTCCACCTGTTTGACGCCGGTTCAAAAATTCAATTTGAGCACCCATTTCCCACAATGTTTCGATAAGTCCTATTCGAGAGTTATTTATCAAAACATTTTCAATGGTGATATCAGAGTCTTCTATAAGAAGGGCTGCGATAATTGGAAAAGCAGCAGAAGAAGGATCACCCGGAATATGAATCGTTTGTCCAGTAAGATGGGGTTGACCATTAAGATGAATCAAACGCGCACCTTCGTTATCTTTTTCTATTTCAAGTTGCGCACCGAATGCTTTTAACATTTTTTCCGTATGATCTCGTGTCAGAACTGGTTCAATAACAGTTGTAGTGCCGGCGGTATTGAGTCCAGCAAGCAGGATTGCTGATTTAATTTGGGAGGAAGCTATTGGAACACGGTAACGAATCGGATTAGCCATTTTCGGACCATAAAGCGTTAAAGGAAGGTAATCGTCGCGCGTTGCCTCAATTTCAACCCCCATGAGACGCAGTGGATCAAGGATACGTCCCATTGGACGTTTAGAGAGAGAAGCATCACCAATAAAGGTTGTTTTCATATGATACGGACCAACCATTCCCATAACCAAACGAGCACCTGTTCCAGCGTTTCCAAAGTCTAAAGGTTTTTGTGCAGCTAAAAGGCAACCATTCCCTGTTCCTCGTATGATCCAGAAGTCTTCTTTTTTAATAATACAGGCACCCATAGCTTGCATAGCAGCAGCTGTATTGAGTACATCAGCGCTTTCAAGTAATCCATGAATATATGTCTCACCACTTGCTAATCCTCCCAATATAAGAGAGCGATGAGAGATTGATTTATCTCCTGGTATTTGAATTTTTCCAGAGAGACTACTCGATTTATAGGTGGTTATAGGGATTGCTTTTTGCATGGAAATTCTATTTAATTCTATCTAACTTTTATGAAATTGTGCATCCTTTAGCACATGCTTTAAAAGACGTCATGAAAAAATCACTGTGGAACAGTGTATTTATCTTTGACAAAGGTATTATTTTTCGATTAAGCACCATAAAATTTATCTTTTAATGGAATAATAGTTAATCAAAGAGGCACGGTTTATGGCAAAACAAAAACTTGGAACTAAACGTGTTGATCCAGAAACAGGAAAAAAATTTTACGATCTAAATCGCGATCCTATTGTGTCGCCCTATACAGGAATTTCTTATCCGCGTTCTTACTTTGAAGTTGCAGCAGCTGAAGCAAACAATGAGGAAGAAGTTGATACTGAAGAGCTTGATACAGCACTTGAAAAATCTGCTTTTATGCTTCTTGAAGATGATGATGTGGATTCTAAAGATGACGATCTTCCTGATTTAGAAGATAGTGATGTAGATCTTGGTGATGATGATGATACATTTTTGTCTCATGATGGTGACGATGAAGATGATGACGTTACTGATATTCTCGGAGGCGGTGTTTCTAATGATGACGATGCTTAAAAGAAGTAAAAGAGGACATCTTTTTCCATTGAATGTAAATTCTTCTTGATCTTCAATTTTGATCGTTCTAGAAA
This sequence comes from Bartonella sp. AP11XZML, assembly GCF_042196445.1. Taxonomy (NCBI): domain Bacteria; kingdom Pseudomonadati; phylum Pseudomonadota; class Alphaproteobacteria; order Hyphomicrobiales; family Bartonellaceae; genus Bartonella; species Bartonella sp. AP11XZML. Next base: position 159,241 of record NZ_JBHIQF010000077.1, on the reverse strand, counting down.
AGCTGGAATTGTATACTGTCTTTTTGGGACAATTTGTTTTTATAGGGGCTATAGCTCAGCTGGGAGAGCGCTTGCATGGCATGCAAGAGGTCAGCGGTTCGATCCCGCTTAGCTCCACCAAAAAGACCAACTGTTCTATCAAGGGAATCAATTATAATAAAAGATGTGTGCATCAATTTAAAAGGTTTATGTGCTATTTAATTATCATTCCAATAGCGCCTGTTCCTTGCATTTTAATGATATTATAATACATTTTTAATCATTTGTTGGATTATAAAATTTATTGTCGCAACCGTGAAAGTAGATAATTTTTTTATGCTTTGCACAGAAATAGAAAATGAGCTGTTTAACTTACGCCTTGTCTTAAAGGATAAAATTTGAATTTCCTTTACCACAATATTTCCACAAATATCATAATATGTTGGTTACCGGTATCTTTTTAAAAGATATGAAGTACTTAAACAAAGAGTAGAGAATAAAATATTAAAATATACTTTTCAATTATTGCGAAACAGAACTTTTTTCGAGTATTTTTAGCCTGATCAGATGTTCTGCCAATTAAAAATTATCCACCTTGAGTAGCGTATACCTGCTCAATACTAAGGTATATTAACACTTAAATAATATATTGAATCAATTAATTTTTTTCCTTGCACGTCATAAACAAGGTCGAGGTGTAAGAGCAAAGTGGTGCTATCATTATATGTGCTAATTCCCAATGTTACGGATAATTCTTACATTTGAGAATGTATGTTCATAAAAAAACATTTTTAGTCTTTTCTTTCACAGTTTTTATCCACATACCCATTGTGCTTGTTATGTGCAAGCCAATGGTTTTATTGATTCAACCTCAAGAGATCTGAAACGATAAAACCCTACGCCATTCGAGATTCTTACTTTAATATGAATAACGATATATTATCTTTATAAATCAATATGCTTAAACCATTTAAGAAAAAGAATAAAAATGCTTCTCATAAATATTCTCAAATGCAAAAGCTATCACAACATTGGAGACTGACTTGTTACTTCATAGGCGTTACAAATCTTTCTCTGAATATTCCCTACCCTGAATATTCATTGTGTAAAGTTGCATATACCTTATCATCCTATAAACGGGAGTGTTTTTACAATACAATAAGATAACTTCTTTCAATTAAGATGAACTGGATGGACGACTATGTTTTATTTCATACAATACTAAATACACTTAGTTTTTTTGAAGACTGTAGCGCCCTCTTTATACAAAACAACGTTTTTTCGTTTAATACATTTCTCGTTTTTTTATATTGAATATTTTACCCTTTTTATGAGGCCCGAATTGCATTTGTTTTAATTGCTATTTTATACGCTTAACAAAGAAAATATTCATATAATAATCAGCCAGTAATACGCATAATGAAAATAAAAAATGATATTATATTTTAAAATTTTTCTTCAATAATCTCTGGCACTTAGCCCAAAGCGAAATGCCAGCGCTAAATAGAAGATAGTTTCTATTATAAATTTTTTTAACAAAGGAGGTAAAAATGTCGAGAGTATCTTCAAATATATTGTGTATTGCAAAAACTTTCTGTTGCTTGAGTTTATTCTAAAAAATAACAATTTATTTCATTGAACGATCGGAAAACGACACTATTTTATCATATCATGTGGAATTTTGCTTTCGAATAATTTTATCCCATCAATTCCCTGATTGAGATTTTCAAAAATCTTCCCTAATGCCATCCACATCTTTTTAATTGCTGTTCATAGAGCCTCGAGATCCTTGCCATGCGCTGTGCTATCTGTGAAAGCGCAGCACTGACATGCCCACCACTACGTGCATAAGCACCATGCCCCATATGATAATTTAAATAAAGGCTATATGCATCATCAAACCTCACCCCATTGCGTTGAACACTTTGGCTATGATACCAAGCAACAAAATCAGCAGCATCTGCGAAATTCGTACGCCATGCAAAAGACTTTCCTGTAGAGCGAAGATACATTGCCCATGTACTATCAAGCGCTTGAGCATAACCATAAGCTGTCGACCGACGCTTCCATGGGATAAAACCAAGTAGTTTTTTGCGTGGAGGACGTGCATTGTGACGAAAGCTCGATTCCATCTTAATGGTTGCAAGAATAATAGGCATAGGAATTCCATAGCGCATTTCCGCTCTTTGAGACACCTTACCCCAATTGTCAAAAAAACCATTTTTTTGTGCTAAAATAGCACAAGCATTATTTGTGTGGATGGGAGTGGTTGTTGCACATCCCTCTAGCAAAAACACCAGTGCCCCTAAAAACAAAAGGTGTCGCATATTCCTATTCCTCTCGTTTAAGAAATAAAACAAGATAGAGATACTAAAAAATGATTACCAATCAATAAAGAACATGATCTAACTTGTAATATTTAAGAAGCTTGCTTTGCTTTATTCCTCATCAGCAAAACGCAATGTTTGCGACTGAGCCAATGTTGTCATTTTTGTTGGTTCAGAGTAATTTTCTTTTAATTCGACAGTTTCAATGCGATTTGCCCGTTTCATGATTTTGGAGGACGATATCAAAATTCCCTCTATATCTTCACCTGCTTTATGAAAGTGCTTCTGTAGTGCGCGAACACGCGTATCCATTCGTCCAAAATCTTCCATCAATTTTGCTACTTCTGATTGAATTAAATGCGCTTGTTCACGCATCCGCGCATCTTTCATAATGGTTTGTACCACTTGGACAGAGAGCATCAACAAAGATGGTGAAACAATAATCACATGGGCTCTATTGGATTTTTGTACCAATGCCTCAAAGTCCTCATAAATTGTTGCGAAAATCGATTCAGATGGCACAAAAAGGAAAGCAGTATCATGGGTTTCTCCAGGAATCAAATATTTTTGTGCAATATCACGAATATGAACTTCCATATCGGTACGAAATTGGCGTTCTGCCTCTTGACGCTCTTGCGCTGATTCTGCCTTACGCATAGCATTCCAAGCTTCCAGAGGAAATTTAGCATCAACAACAAGAGAAGGAGCTTTATTGGGCATATGAATGAGACAATCTGGGCGCTTTCCATTAGAAAGAACAGCCTGAAATGCATAGGCATTTGTTGGTAAGGCATCGGCAATAATTGCTTCCATCCGCCCTTGACCGAAAGTACCACGCGTCTGCTTATTGCTTAAAATGGACTGCAACTGAACAACTTGTCCCGTAAGCGATTGAATATTATTTTGTGCTGCATCAATCACTGCTAAACGCTCTTGCAAACGATTCAAATTTTCATAAGTGGATTTGGTCTGTACCTGAAGTGTTTGGCCTAAGCTTGTTGTCATCCCATTGAGTTGCTCACTGAGTGATTTATTCAATTCAGCCTGCCGTTGACCAAAAATTTCCGCCATCGTTTGCATTCGTCCTTGCATTTCAGCTTGTGTTTTCAGCAAGGTAGCCATCTGCATTTGTGCCTCACGTGCGCGTTCAGCAATTTCATTTTCCAAAAATGCTTTTTTTCGATAAGAATGTATCAACATAAAAAATGCCAAACAGACAAGTATAAATAAAAGCAAAAGCATTAGTTTAGAAAAAAAATCACCAGCAAGTATGGAAAAAAACGAATCAAACATAAATTGTAATATAACGCTCTTATTGTAAAAAAACGCAAGAATCCGTTATTCAATATTGACCAATAACAAACCATTGATTAATCTCTACTTATGCCAATGAGATCTTTAGTTACTTTACCTGATCCGATTTTACGGGAAGTGTCCAAACCTGTTGAGCAGGTCGATTCAGCTCTCCAAAAACTTGCGGATGACATGTTGGAAACCATGTATAATGCTAAAGGCGTTGGTCTTGCTGCTATTCAAATTGGTATACCGCTACGTATGTTGGTTATAGATGTCTCTGGAAATTCTGAAGATGAGCAGAAAAAACCACTTGTTATTATCAACCCTGAAATTTTATGGCTTTCAGATGAGCGTAATATTTACAAAGAAGGTTGTCTTTCTATTCCTGATTATTTTGCAGAGGTTGAACGTCCTAAACGCCTTCGTGTTCGCTATCAGAACCGTGAAAGAAAACAAACAGAAATTGAAGCAGACGATCTCTTAGCAACTTGCTTGCAGCATGAAATTGATCATTTAGATGGGCGCCTTTTTATTGATTACATTTCAAAGATCAAACGCGATATGGTGATACGAAAATTTAAAAAACGCGCAAAAGAAAAAAACATGCAGGAAGCAGTTTTGTAATGGCTTTACGATTAAGTTTTATGGGAACACCAGATTTTTCTGTTCCTATTTTACATGCTTTATTGGATGCAGGTCATGATGTTGTTGCTGTTTATAGTCAACCCCCTCGTCCAGCAGGACGTCGAGGACTTAAATTAATCCCCTCCGCTGTTCACACCGTAGCAAAAGAAAAATCCATTCCTGTCTTCACGCCTCAAACACTCAAAACAATCGAACAACAGGAGCAATTTGCAGCACTTTCTGTTGATGCTGCTATTGTGGTGGCTTATGGACTCCTTTTACCCAAAGCTATTCTCGAAACGCCACGTTTTGGTTGTTTTAATGCCCACGCTTCACTCTTACCACGTTGGCGTGGTGCTGCGCCTATTCAACGAGCAATTATGGCTGGTGATAAAGAAACAGGTATCATGATCATGAAAATGGATGAAGGACTTGATACGGGGCCTATCGCTCTTTCTCGCTCCATCCCCATTACTGATAACACCACCACTGCTGAGCTTTCAAACAGACTTTCACATATTGGCGCAGAACTTATGGTAGAGACTTTATCCACTCTTGAAAAAGGACAACTTAAACTGACCCCACAATCAGAAGAAGGCATCACCTATGCCGCCAAAATTAGAAAAGAAGAGACCCGCATTGATTGGACAAAACCTGCAGAGTTTATTCATAGGCATATTCGCGCGCTCTCTCCCTCTCCTAGTTGCTGGTGCAATATGAATATCGGTGGACGAGAAGAACGTGTAAAAATTCTTGATAGTCGCTTAACAACAGGTCCTTCTCTTGAAATTGGACGGATAGAACCAGATTCTTTGATTATCCATTGTGGGCAAGGACGGATAGAAATAACCTCTCTCCAAAGATCTGGCGGTAAAATTCTTGAGTGCGCAACCTTTTTGCGAGGTGCTCATATTTCTGCTGTTTTTTAAGATGCCACGTTTTAAACTCACTCTTGAATATGATGGTTCAAATTATGCTGGTTGGCAGCGTCAAGCAAAACTTCACACGATACAAGGAGCTCTTGAACAAGCGATTTTTTGCTTTAGTGGACAACAATTGACCATAACAACAGCAGGAAGAACCGATGCGGGCGTACACGCTACCGGACAAGTTGCGCATGTTGATTTTGAAAAAAACTGGCTCTCCCATACTGTGCGTGACGCGCTCAATACTCTTTTACGTAAACAGGGAGAGGCGATTTCAATCTTAAATGTAGAAAATGTCCCTGATGACTTTGATGCACGATTTTCCGCTGTAAAACGCCATTATCTTTTTAAAATACTTAATCGTCGCTCTCCACCAGCTTTAAATGCCAAACGCGTGTGGTGGATACCAAAACCTCTTCATGCTGAAGCCATGCATGAAGCTGCGCAAAAGCTTGTAGGACAACATGATTTTACAACTTTCCGTTCAGCACATTGCCAAGCCAAAAGCCCTATTCGCACCCTTGAACGTCTCGATATTCAAAGAGAAGGTGAAGAAATTTTCCTTTATGCACAAGCTCGTTCTTTTCTTCATCATCAAATCCGTTCATTCGCAGGAAGCCTCATGGAAGTGGGTATTGGACGTTGGACAGCTCAAGATCTCGAAACAGCTCTTCATGCTAAAGATCGTAAACGTTGTGGTGTTGTTGCCCCCCCCTCAGGACTTTATTTAACCAAAGTAGAGTATTAATTATCCTTCAAGAGTGAGTATCTCAAAAGTCGTTAAGGCAGTTTATAAAAAGAACGAATTTCTTCAAAAGCTTCTGCTGCTGTATTAACAAATTTCACAAAATTAATATCAGTAGGAGAAATTGTACCTTGTGCAGACAGATACTCAAAATTGACAGTATTGCTCCAAAATTCTTTGCCAAACAATAAAATTGGTACCTGTTTCATACGCCCCGTCTGTACTAAAGTTAACGTCTCAAACAGTTCATCCAGAGTTCCAAATCCGCCAGGGAAAATGGCTAATGCTTTCGCTCGTACTAAAAAATGCATTTTGCGCATCCCCAAATAATGAAAATTGAAACATAAATGCGGCGACACATACGAATTAGGCTCTTGCTCATGTGGTAAAATAATATTCAAGCCAATCGTTGGGGCACCAACATCACAAGCACCACGATTTCCCGCCTCCATGATTCCTGGTCCGCCCCCCGTAACAACCACAAATTCACGATATTCTGTCGTAGCAGAATAGAGTGAGCACAAACGTGCAAACTCTCTTGCTTCATCGTAATAATGTGACATAGCATGCAAATTTTTCTTTTGTATTTCATTTTTTGCAGCCCATGCTGCTTGCCCAGCTTCAGGAATACGCGCACCACCAAACAAAACAACTGTTGATTGAATATCATATTCTTTAAGGGTTATTTCCGGCTTTAAAAATTCAAGACTAATACGTTGTGAACGCAACTCTGGACGCATCATAAAATCTTGATCGATATAGGCTAAACGATAAGTAGACGAACGCACCTGTGCTGAATTAGAGACTTTATGGATCTGTTGTAGAGCATCCTTCGTATGGAGAAGTGGCGTCCAGTTTTCTTGCTCCCTTTTTCTTTTTTCTTTACAGCTTTTTTTCATGCACCTGTCCTACTTCCTCATCGTTTTATTGACTGAACACATTTCTTCGCGTAGTTCATAGAGAATAAATCTTGAAGCTTTCAACTTGTTTAACGGAACTCTCGTCATGACTCATATCACACAACTTGAAATTATTATCGAACAAGCTTTTGACGATCGCGATTCTATCGATACTACCACAAAAGGCGAAATACGTGAGAGTGTTGAACATGCATTGAACCTTCTTGATAAAGGTGAAATCCGTGTTGCAGAACGACAAAAAAATGGACAATGGCATGTTCATCAATGGTTGAAAAAAGCGGTTTTACTCTCTTTTCGGCTTAATCCTATGCAAATTATTACTGGTGGAATCAATGGGACACATTGGTGGGATAAAGTTCCTTCAAAATTCTCTGGTTGGCAAGAGGCAGATTTTAAAAGTGCTGATTTCCGTTCCGTTCCTGGAGCCATTGTACGTCATTCTGCTTACATTGCACCCAATGTTATATTGATGCCATCCTTTGTCAATCTTGGTGCTTTTATCGATGAGGGCACAATGGTTGATACATGGACCACCGTTGGTTCTTGTGCACAAATTGGTAAACATGTCCATCTTTCTGGCGGTGTTGGTATTGGAGGTGTTTTAGAACCACTGCAAGCAAATCCAACAATCATTGAAGATCATTGCTTTATCGGTGCTCGCTCTGAAATTGTTGAAGGCTGTATTATCCGTGAAGGTGCTGTTTTGGGAATGGGAGTCTTTATTGGAAAATCTACAAAGATTATTGATCGTACAACAGGTGAAATTTTTATTGGTGAAGTACCAGCCTATTCAGTGGTTGTACCAGGTTCTCTCCCTGGAAAACCTTTACCAAATGGTGAAGCAGGCCCAAACCTTTATTGTGCTGTTATTGTAAAACGCGTTGATCAAAAAACACGAGAAAAAACATCCATTAATGATCTTTTACGTTCTTAGACACAAGATTAATTCATAATAATATTTCATCGTTTTTTAACTTGAATAATAACCTCGAATACAAGGATTCTCTCATTTCAAATCCTTTCATAGTGAATCAATCACTATCATTTCCTTGCACGTTACAAACGCAGTTGGTGTGTGGGTAAGAAACACTTCAAGAAAAGAGTGAAATACCTTTAATGAATTCTCTCAAGTGATAAGGACTGTCATAATATTTTGAGCTGAAAAAGAGTATGATGGGTGCGCTTTGCACCTTTCTGACGCGTAAAAGCGGTAATGCCAAATGGATTTTATATCATTCACAGTGTATTTTACATTATATTTTGTTACATCCCCCGTTGTGAAATGGAGTTTGATGTATTGAGAAATGTTTCTTTGAAACAAGTGCACAAATATGCAACATAAATGTATTTTGTTTAAAGCATTCTGTTTTACGTGAGCAACATGACACAATGAAAAACACTATATCCAAAAGTGTGAATATTGCGCAATTTCCATTAAAAAGCACTCTTGAACAACGGAACCAACCGACAAAAGCAAAACACAATTAATGAAGGAAAATACTCCTTTTTTCATTATTTGTTCATTTTGAGCGCTTGAATAAATGCCGATTGTGGAATTTCTACTTTTCCAAATTGGCGCATCCGCTTTTTGCCTTCTTTTTGCTTTTCCAAAAGTTTGCGCTTACGCGTAACATCACCCCCGTAACATTTCGCTGTTACATCTTTACGCAAAGCACGAATCGTTTCGCGCGCTATAACTTTACCACCAATAGCCGCTTGAACTGGAATCTGAAACATATGCTGAGGAATAAGATCTTTCAGTTTTTCACACATTGAACGCCCGCGCTTTTCTGCAATCGTGCGGTGAACAAGCATCGATAATGCATCAATAGGCTCTCCATTCACCAAAATAGACATTTTAACTAAATCACCTTCTGCATAATCTGTCATTTGATAATCAAAAGAAGCATAACCCTTTGAAATCGATTTTAGCCGATCATAAAAATCAAAAACAACTTCATTCAGTGGTAAATCATACGTTACCATAGCACGGGTTCCAACATAGGACAAACCAACCTGTACCCCACGCCGCTCTTGGCATAGCTCTAAAATTGACCCAAGATAATTATCAGGAGTCATGATTGTCGCTCGAATCCATGGTTCTTCTATGGAAGAAATTTTAACCACATCAGGCATATCCGCTGGATTGTGCAACTCTTTAACAGAACCATCATTCATATTCATGCGATAAACAACTGAAGGTGCTGTCGCAATTAAATCCAAATTAAACTCACGCTCTAATCGCTCTTGAATAATTTCAAGATGCAGAAGTCCCAAAAAACCACAGCGAAAACCAAACCCCAAAGCCGCAGACGTTTCCATTTCAAAAGAAAAACTCGCATCATTTAAGCGTAATTTGCCCATGGCTGCACGCAAATCATCAAAATCAGCAGCATCAATTGGAAAAAGTCCACAAAAGACAACCGGTTGCGCCGGCTTAAAACCAGGCAAAGCATTTTCACAAGGACGACGCTCTTCAGTAATCGTATCCCCAACCCGTGTATCTGCTACCTCTTTGATAGAAGCAGTGATAAAACCAATCTCGCCTGGTCCTAATTCATCAACCTGTACCATTTTAGGTGTAAAAACCCCAACGCGCTCAACTGGATATTTTGCACCTGTACCCATCATACGAATGGTTTGGCCTTTTTTTAAAATACCATCTATCACCCGTACCAAAACAATGACACCAAGATATGCGTCATACCAGCTATCAACCAACATTGCTTTCAAGGGATTTGCAACATCGCCTGTATGTGGAGGTGGTAATTGTGCAACAATTGCCTCCAGAACATCAGGAACACCCAAACCTGTTTTTGCTGATATTTCTACTGCTTGAGATGTATCAATGCCTATCACATCTTCAATTTGTTCTTTAACTCGCTCAGGTTCTGCTGCTGGAAGATCAACTTTATTGAGAACAACAACCAACTCATGGGAATTATCAATGGCTTGATAAACATTTGCTAACGTCTGCGCCTCTACGCCTTGGCTTGCATCCACCACCAACAGAGAACCTTCACAAGCTGCCAGTGAACGCGAAACCTCATAAGCAAAATCCACATGACCTGGTGTATCCATAAGATTTAAAATATAGGTTTCACCATTCTTTGCCTTATAGTGTAAACGTACCGTCTGTGCTTTAATAGTAATTCCACGTTCACGCTCAATATCCATGGAATCGAGTACTTGTTCTTTCATCTCACGTGTATCAAGCCCACCTGTTATTTGAATCAAACGATCAGCTAAAGTGGATTTGCCGTGATCAATATGCGCCACGATGGAAAAATTACGAATATAATTACGATCTATTGTCATATAAGGCGATTTAGCAAAGAATAATACAAAACGCAAAGACCAATTATGCTCCGGCTTCTATCAAAAGAATATAAACCTAAAAAGCTTCTCAAAACACAACTTTTTATAGCCTAAAAAATGAGGCTTTATTTGCTAAATTAAATCCAAGGCTGCTAAAATGATCTTTTCGCATCTTATTTGATAACTCATATGCTGTAGTAAGCTAGCACCATCACACACTTTGCCAATCTCCAATATTGCGACGATCCTTTACACTTGAAAAAGTTTATAAGAGATATGCCTTTCTTGTACAGTCTTTACCCACATGCCCCCACCCACTTGTGATGTGTAAGAAAGTGATTTGGATTGATTTAACATGAAAATGATTTGACGTGAGAAAATTTTACGGTATTCAGGGTTCTAATTCAATGTGAATAATGCTTATAATTATAAATCAATGTATTATCATATTTATATGATATGCGTGTATATCACTTAGACTTGCAATAAAATTCGCAAGAAATGCTTTTTTATTTGTACGCAATAATCTGCTTTTTTAGTAATCTTATATAAAATAATATGAATATCGAGGGAGTTTTTTCTCAATTTTTAAAACTTTAGAAATATGCTCTATTGAGTGATGTTTTATATACTTTTTATACAACTCCTTCCTTCCTCCATTAAATATAAAACACACCAATCCTCTTCGATTCATTGGATAACGCATTGATTTATAATGATCGTTTATTATTTTGCAATTTAAATGAAAACTCTGAATATCGCGAGCCTCTCTCATTTTAAATCTTCTCATAGTGAATCAATCAATTTTTTTGCCTCTCCATTATAAAACAGGGCTAGTGTATGGATAAGAACGTTTAAGAAAAGAGTAAAAATGCCTCTCTCTTTTAAATGCCAAAGGCTATCGTAATATTGAGAACAGATAAAGAAAATGCTCGTGCCTTTTATTTTAAGTAAAATGATGATGCTCTGTGGTTTTTCTATACTTCATGCAAACCGTCAATGAATATGATGTATATTGAGAAAATTATCTTTTAAAAAACGCTTTAATGTACAACGTTATGGGGATACTTTGGGCGTTCTATTTTGCGTATGAAGCGTAACTCTATTAAAGGACAAAAGAAATAACGTGCGACAGTGCGTAATTTTCATTATTCAAAAAATTACCGTAGATGTTTTTGAAAGTTGTAAAGCCGAATTTAAAAATGATCGTAAAGATGGGCGTTAATTTTTACCTTTATATCACCTCATGCTTTGGCTCAATGAAGGTTGTCTGCCCGTTTTAGAAACTAGGCAAAAAGATAGAAGCATACTATTTCTCCAATTTGGCATGCAAAAGCTGGAATAACTTATAGAACTTCTTAATCATCTTAATATTAAAAAAGCTTCAAAAATGAAAACTCTATAAGCAAAAAGCTCATGCAATAAAATCATAATAAAAAAATGTATAGCTAATCAATTTTTTTAATTGCTTTATTTTTTTTACGCCATTGTGAAGGTTGTAATTCAGCCACAATTATCCCAATCAGAATAAGCAAACCGCCCAATAAAGCTAAGGGAGATAAATGTTCGCCAGCCAAACGCCCAACAATACCAGCCCATACCGGTTCACCTGCGTAAATGAGTGTCGCACGCGTAGGGGAAATAGACTTTTGTGCCCAATTCATAGCTAATTGAATGATGGCACTCATTAATGCCAATCCTATACCAATATTAAACCACACCCACGAAAATTCAGGGATGCTTTCACCCATCAACGGCATACAAGCAAATGAAAAAAAACCACTAAAAAATAACTGAATAATGGTTACACGCCGACTATCAACCTTGTTCGCAAAAATTCCGATGAGTATGACTTCTCCAGCAATCGCTAAAGCGCCTAACAAAGTTAAAATTTCGCCTTTTGAAAAATCAAAATTTCCCGGCTTTTGTCCTGAAATCAATACAAGCCCAATAAAAGCGAAAATAATACCAATCCAACAAGCTAAACGGGGAGGTTTTTTAAAAACAATCCATTGCAAGATTGGAACCATCGGTACATAAAGCGCTGTGATAAAAGCTGACTGACTACTAATAATTGTTTGAAGTCCAGCTGCTTGAAAAGCATAACCAAAAAACATGGCTAAACCTATTGCCATCCCAGCGAAAACTTCATAAACAGTTATCCCTTTTATAGAGCGCCAAAAAATTACCCCACATATAAGAGATGCAACAATAAAACGAAATCCAACAAAAAACAGAGGACCACTATAGCGTACCGCAATGTGAATGACTAAAAATGTAATGCCCCACAATATTGTCGCAGTAAATATTGCCAATTCTGGCTTACTTAATAAAGGATATTTAAACTGTTTTAGATTCACCATGAAAAACTTTCTCTTCCAATTTTCCCCACAATTTATGAAACAATAAGCGTTCCAACTCCCTGTTCGGTAAACAGCTCTAGTAAAACAGAATGAGGAGTTTTACCATTTAAAATGACAACACCTTCCACGCCATTTTGAAGGGCTTTTATACAAGTCTCTACTTTTGGAATCATGCCTCCTGAAATTGTCCCATTTTTAATAAATTTCTCAGCTTCAGCAACTGTCAATTCTTTTAAAAGTTTACCCTGTTTATCCAAAACACCAGGAACATCAGTGAGAAATAAAAGGCGTTTAGCCTCTAATGCACCAGCAATAGCTCCAGCAAAAATATCAGCATTGATATTATAAGTTTTACCATCGCGTCCTGGAGCTACAGGAGCAAGAACTGGTATCATTTCAGAAGATGCTAAAAGATCTAGCAATGTGCGGTCAACTTCAACAGGCTCACCAACAAACCCCAAATCTAAAACACGTTCAATATGCGAATCAGGATCAATGACAGTTTTATAAGCCTTTTCGGCAAAAACCATATTGCCATCCTTGCCGCATAATCCTATTGCCCATTCACCCTCAGCATTGATGAGAGCAACAATTTCTTTATTTATGGAACCCGCTAAAACCATTTCAACCACTTCAACGATCCGCTCATCGGTTACCCGTAGTCCGTTTTCAAATCGTGATTCAATCCCCATTTTCATTAAAATTTCAGCAATTTGAGGACCACCACCATGAACAACAACAGGATTAATCCCTGATTGCTTTAATAGAGCAATATCACGCGCAAATGCTCGCCCCAAAGCAGGATCACCCATAGCATGGCCGCCATATTTTACCACGACCGTTTCATTTTCATATTTTTGCATATAAGGTAAAGCAGACGATAAAAATGCTGCTTGTTTTTCCAAAACATCTACATCACCGTTTTTAGCATCATCCATCAATAGAGCCTCCTCATCACTTTTTACCATCTCTTAATGAAATTTAGGAAAAGTGAAAACAATAAAACCAAACTTTACTCTATCCACCCCCTCCCCTGAAAACCGTCAATTTTCCTCTAAATTACGAAAAAGGAATAGCAAAATGAAATACAAAAAACTTCCTTTAAAAATTGACAGCGAAAAATTAAACAAAATAGACGTAAAAAAATGTCATTATTTTATGATCTTATATATAAAATTGAAAAGCAAAATTTTGAAGCTAAGCCGTACATTCAACTCATTAGTTTATCCCTACGGATACTTAACAATGAATGGGAATATATACAACCATTGATTTTATAAGATAAAAATAAAGTTTCTTATAATAATAAAATTAACATATTCCCAAGATTAAGAAATCACTCAACCGCTTTATAGCTTATCTCAATAAACTATAACTTTGGTTTTAAAAATTTGACTTTTTCTCAATCATAAAACATGAGGAAATGTCAACTGAACGCTCCTTATGGAGAATCATAATAAGTTGATTTATAATAATAATTTATCTTTTTATATCGTAAAATCGAAAAAAGGCTTTGCAACATTATCCATATATTGTGATAGCTCTTCAAAAGCATCTTCGTAAAAGCATTTAATTGTTTAGATTACTCTCTTCGTAAGATTTGATAAAATTTCTCATTTTCATGATCTGTCATTAAGTTTTTCTTTTTGCATAGCAATACATGCTTGAATTATTCAATGTTTTTTAGAATTGTTAATTCTTTTAATGTATTATTTTAATTATGTTATTTTATGAAAAAAGATTCATTTCGTATACTTCTCTTTCCATATCACTAACAATTTCAATAATATGTCGTGCTGTTTTCTAAGCATATTGTGCTATTTTTTTATTGTATTTGTTTTTTCTTTTTAAAGGTAACTTCCTCTATCTTCCCACCAACTTTTTATTATGCCAATAAATTCAATTAAGTGAATTCCATCGAATCTGCTTCCCCACAAGAGAGATACATCGAATACCTCAAAAAGTGTTTTGTTATGTCTTCTTTAGCATTCAACACACATTATCTCATTCCACAATTTCTTTGGAACAAAATAAACTTGATTATAGTGTTTTTATTATCTGGAAGAACTATTTATGACATCAGAAATACAAAACTAAATCCGCATCTAAAAAGACATGATTACTGCTAAAAGCTAAGATGAAGCATGTAAAAGCTATTCCGAACAAAATAACCCTTATTTTAAAGGAAGCAGTGATTAAAACTATGAAAAATGCCAAAAATAAAATCGGTTATAAGAAGTTGATACTTTATTTGAAAAAGATGGATTGCCTAACAGCTTATTTAGCGTTTCTTGGCAAGCCGCTACCTATTTTATAGTTTTATTATAGAGCCTTTAAAAAGAAATTTTGAGTGAAAAAATAAACACCAAAAATACTGAATGCATAAAGGCAGTTATCATGACACTGGCAATATTTATTATCAATCACTCAATTGCGTTCTTATATGGATAAGCCCTTTTTAAAATGTCATAGACACTCAAAAATAAGACTTATCCATAAAACTCATGAAATATAAAAACTATCAGCAGCAGGAATTTATCCTAAATTAGCTGTCTCTCTCTTTTCTTTTCAAGAAAAAATGCTTTTCAAAGATAATGAGACAATAGAAAGCTTAATGAAAATAACTTTCCCACAGTTCTCTCTAATTATTCTGAGAACATTCACATAATTTTAACCAGAAATATTTTCAAAAAATTCTTTCATACGTGAAAAAAAACCATGTGATTGCGGTGAATTTTCATGATTTGAGAGTTTCTCAAATTTTTGCAACAATTCACGTTGTTCTTGCGTTAATTTCTGCGGTGTCTCAATCGTGATATGGATGTAAAGATCACCCCTTGCTTGCTGACGGCGCAACATGGGCATACCTTTGCCTCTAAGGCGGAATTGACGTCCATTTTGTGTCCCTTCTGGAATCTTAACGCGTGCTTTAACACCATCAAGGTCGGAAACTTCAAACTCTCCTCCTAAAGCAGCTGTTACCATTGAAATAGGAACGCGACAGTGAAGATCTGCTCCTTCTCGCTGAAAAAACTCATGCGGTTTAATGGAAAGGAAAATATAAAGATCACCATTGGGGCCACCACGAATACCAGCATCACCCTCACCAGAAAGGCGAATACGCGTTCCATCTTCAATACCAGCTGGAACATTTACGCTTAATGAACGTTTTTTCTCTATACGCCGTGTCCCCTGACATTTGGGGCATGGATCCGTAATAGTTTCACCACGTCCATGACATGTAGGACATGTCCGCTCAATAGAAAAGAAACCCTGTGCAGCACGCACACGACCAGATCCATGACATGTTCCACAAACTTGCGGCTTAGAGCCTTTTCTCGCTCCTGATCCTTCACAAACATCACACGTAACGGAACTGGGAATATTAATTTCTGCAGTTTTTCCTGAAAATGCCTCTTCTAAAGTCACTTCCATATTATAACTCAAATCTGCGCCACGTTCGCGACTATCACCACGCTTACGGTGTGTCCCTCCCATAATCTCACCAAAAAAGTCTTCGAAAATATCCGCAAATCCACCACCAGCAGCAAAACCACCAAAGGGATTTGCTCCCCCTTGACCACCGCTATTTTCAAAGGCCGCATGGCCAAATCGATCATAAGCAGCACGCTTCTGGGGATCTTTAAGAACTTCATAGGCTTCGCCAATTTCTTTGAATTTTCGCTCTGCCTCTTTATCCCCCGCGTTGCGATCAGGATGATATTGCATTGCCAACTTACGAAAAGCAGATTTCAACTTTTTATCATCACATTCGCGAGTCACGCCAAGAATTTCATAATAGTCAACCTTCATCATGTATTCCTGATAATTTTTCTGTCATCCATCTTTATGGATAATATTGCTTTTAATTTATATTTTTAGCAACAAAGTTGCAACTTATCTCAAATAATAAAGCCCAGCCTTATATTTCAAAGGCCGGGTTTATCAATTAATCAACACATATGCTGACACTATTTCTTCTTATCATTAACTTCTTCAAAATCAGCATCAACAACATCATCATTCTTTGCCTCTGTTTCAGTGTCAGCGCTCGCTGCTTGTGAGGCTTCGTACATAGCCTGTCCAAGTTTCATACTGACTTCTGCTAATTTTTGCATCTTTGTTGTTACTTCTTCCGTATCACTGCCTTCAAGCGCAGATTTCAAATCAGATATTGCTGTTTCAATCTGTCCCTTTTCTTCAGCTGATACTTTATCGCCATATTCATTGAGCGACTTTTCAGTTGAATGAATAAGAGCCTCCGCTTGATTTCTAGCTTCAACACCTTCACGGCGTTTTTTATCCTCAGCCGCGTGCTCTTCTGCATCCTTTACCATTTTTTCAATATCAGCATCACTTAAACCACCTGATGCCTGAATACGAATTTGATGCTCTTTACCTGTTCCCTTATCTTTGGCCGAAACATTAACAATACCATTCGCATCAATATCAAAAGTAACTTCAATTTGAGGTATACCACGTGGGGCTGGAGGAATACCAACAAGATCAAATTGAGCCAATAACTTATTATCACTTGCCATTTCCCGTTCACCTTGGAAAACACGAATCGTCACAGCACTCTGGTTATCATCAGCTGTCGAAAAAACTTGCGATTTTTTCGTCGGGATAGTGGTATTGCGCTCAATAAGGCGTGTGAAAACCCCACCCAAGGTTTCAATACCCAAAGATAAAGGTGTTACATCTAGCAACAACACATCTTTGACATCGCCTTGCAATACACCTCCTTGGATGGCAGCACCCATTGCGACCACTTCATCAGGATTAACGCCTTTGTGTGGATCCTTACCAAAGAAGCTCTGCACAACTTGCTGAATCTTGGGCATACGTGTCATTCCACCCACTAAAACAACTTCGTCAATCTCACCGGCCTTTAATCCAGCATCTTTCAACGCAGCTTTACAAGGTTCAATGGTACGCTGCACTAAATCGTCAACGAGAGATTCAAATTTTGCCCGAGTCAATTTTATTGTTAAGTGCTTAGGACCTGATTGATCGGCCGTGATAAATGGTAAATTGATTTCTGTTTGCTGTGACGAAGAAAGCTCAATTTTTGCTTTTTCTGCCGCTTCTTTTAAGCGCTGTAAAGCGAGTTTATCATTTTTCAGATCAATTCCTTGTTCTTTTTTGAATTCATCGGCAAAATAACCGACCAAGCGCATGTCAAAGTCTTCACCCCCTAAAAACGTATCCCCATTGGTTGACTTAACTTCAAAAACGCCATCTCCAATTTCAAGGACTGAAATATCAAATGTACCACCACCAAGGTCGTAAACAGCAATTGTTTTTCCGTCCTTTTTGTCCAAACCATAAGCTAAAGCAGCAGCAGTTGGCTCATTAATAATCCGTAAAACTTCAAGTCCAGCAATTTTACCTGCGTCTTTCGTGGCTTGACGTTGCGCATCATTAAAATAAGCAGGAACCGTAATAACGGCTTGTTCAACTTTTTCACCAAGATAAGATTCTGCTGTTTCCTTCATCTTTTGCAAAATCATAGCTGAAATTTGTGACGGAGAATATTTCTTTCCCGCCTCTTCAACCCATGCATCACCATTGTCACCTTTAACAATTTTATAAGGAACAAGCGCTTTATCTTTTTCAACCATAGGGTCATCAAAACGGCGCCCTATCAAACGTTTAACTGCAAAAACTGTCCCTTCAGGGTTTGTCACCGCCTGCCGTTTAGCAGGCTGCCCAACAAGCCGCTCCCCCCCATCAGTAAAGGCAACAACGGAAGGTGTTGTTCGCGCTCCTTCTGAGTTTTCAATAACTTTTGCGTTTTTGCCATCCATAACAGCCACACAAGAGTTCGTTGTCCCCAAATCAATACCAATTACTTTTGCCATATTATAATCTCCATTCAGCAAGCTACCTCAACCTTCATAAAGCATCTTTTTAAGATAGCTCCTCATAACACCTAAAGCCCGTATATTGCTTCAAGCAATATAAATAATAATAAACTGCAAGTCGCAACAAGCCTTGCTGCCTCGTATATAAGAACAGGCTTTTATTGCTACAAGAGAATAATGAGAGAAACATCTCCAAAATAAAAAATTTATTTTAAAATAGGCACTCTAATGACCCATAAATACCATATTTATGAGAGACTTGAGAGCATAATATATTTTTCTTGCAATTCTCAAAAAATATATCTTTCTATAAAAATTAAAAAATAAAAGAATGATTGCACTCTCGCTCTTGATCTTCTCATCATTGATAAAATCATACTCACGTAAAAGCTTTTTAAAAGGCGAATAATTTATATCACAAATATTATAAATTTTCCTTGGACTAAAATAGTCATCATATCTAATGCTCATATCAGTAAAGGTATTATCTATCGATCTCCTTTCAAAAATTCTCCTTCTAACGGTCTCATTGTTTGCGGCTATTTGAAATCTGTGCTTTAAATTCATCTAAAGCGTTTTTTCTTAACTGTATAATTTTGAACTTTGAAAATATATAAAAATACCTCTGTATAAACGCTTTAAAATGCCAAGAGCTGTCATAATATTAAAATTGGTAAAGTAGTTGATGATTGTTCTGTATTATATCTTCATTAAGTAAAATAGTAGTGCATCATAGATTTTATACCATTTGCAAATACTATTTATGAGATGAACACGGAAGCGTTAAGAGGTGTGTTGTCATTGTAAATCTTACTGTCTTCTTTTAAATTTCAAGAATTCTATGATTTTTATATTCAAATCAATTTCATTTTAGCATTTCTTTCTTTTATTTTAAATAAAAGCTCTGCTAAAATAAAAATATTCAAAGTGTGAATCTTATGACGGAGGGTAAATCAATGATGACATCTATTATTAAGAAAATAACAAATCTCATCTTTAAGAATATAATACATACACAATATCCATACAAAAAGGTTATCATAAATATCGTGTGTGCTCTTCTCTTTGCTGGTATAACCTTGCCAGCAGGTGCTCAGCAATATAAACTTGGCGACATAGAAATTCTCAATCCTTGGACACGCGAAACACCTAGAGGTATAAGAGTTGGTAGCGGTTATCTCTACATTATTAATCACAGTAATACCCCAGACCGTTTGGTTTCTATTTCCACAAACGGAGTAAAAACAACAGAGATACACTCTATGGCTGTCGTTAATGATATTATGAAAATGGAAAAAATGCACAATGGCATTGAAATTCCGGGAAATGGCGAAATCACGCTTAAGCCTGGCGGTGATCATATTATGTTCATGGGGCTTTCACAACCATTTAAGTTAGGTGATAAAATTAGCGCAAAATTAACATTTGAGAAAGCAGGAACCATTGATGTTGATTTCTCTGTAAACGCTATGAAAGTACCATCACCTTCTAAATCCTCTCCTGTTCACTAAGCTCCTTTTATTATAAATACACACTTTATAAAATGAAGAAGCGTGAAATTTTTTACGCTTCTTTATTTTTTGTTTAATACCATCAGTAAAAAATTATCCCCTTTGATGAATTAACTATGGTCAATTTCAGGAATACGTAAAACTTGTCCAGGATAAATTTTATCGGGAGATTTTAGCATTGGCTTATTGGCTTCAAAAATAAATGTGTTTTTATTACCTTGCCCTTTTCCATAAACCTCTTCAGCAATTTTCCAAAGATTATCACCAGATTTAACCTCATAAAAGCGAGAAGTTTTTCTAGGCGTTGTATCTATAACCTTTAATTGATTAACATCTACAGAAGAGATACCTTGTGAATTGCCAACAACCAGCAGTGCTTTTTCAAGTGTTTCCCTATCTGGAACTTCACCGCTTAAAATAGCTTTACCGTCTTCAACTTGAATATTGACTTTTTCTGTACCGAGTTGAAAATGATCAAATGCTCTCTTAAAATCCTTTTCTTTTGGTTCATGGTCCCCAATACCTAACTTTTCCCCTACAGTTTTAATAAAATTAAAAAATCCCATTACGACCTCCTTTCGTGTAGCAGAAACAAATTTTTGTGCATATATTGCCACATTCTTTTCTTTGCTCTTAAAACACATAGGCAGATTTTCTAAACTTCAACAATCAAAACTACATCTGTTCAATTATGAGACAAATACAATAATAAACTTTGTAATAAACCTTGATAAAAAAAGCCTTTATGAAAATTTTCTCTCAAATGAAGGGATCTTAATAGACGTAGAAACATTATAAATTATGAAAGCAAAACAAGATTTTACAGTAATGACAAAAGGTTTTTTACTTTGCTACAATTTGTATCATATTTGTTTTGCAAAAAAAATATGAACTCCCATATAAATAAGTGTGGGTAATTTGCTACCACAGCAATAGAAAGGTCTAAGAAACCATGAAAGATACACCAACAATCACACAAACGATTGTACTTGTTGATGATGATCGCAATATTTTGACATCTTTATCTTTTGCGCTTGAGACAGAAGGATATCGGGTTGAAAGCTATACAGATGGAGCATCTGCACTCAAGGGTCTCACACTTCACCCTCCACACTTAGCTATTTTTGATATTAAAATGCCCCGAATGGATGGGATGGAACTTTTGCGTCGTTTGCGTCAAAAATCTGATCTTCCAGTTATTTTTCTTACCTCTAAAGATGATGAAATTGATGAATTATTTGGTCTCAAAATGGGAGCTGATGATTTTATTACTAAACCTTTCTCCCAACGTCTTCTTATTGAACGCGTGAAAGCTATTTTACGCCGTTCTAATGCACGTAACCAACCGCTTTCTACAGGAACTTCTTCCACCTCTTCTCTCAAACGCGGAGATCTTGTGATGGATCAAGAACGCCACACCTGTACATGGAAAGATAAACCTGTTATTTTAACCGTTACGGAATTTTTGATTCTGCAAACCTTAGCACAAAGACCAGGAGTTGTAAAAAGTCGTGATGCTTTAATGGATGCTGCTTATAGTGATCAAGTCTACGTAGATGATCGCACCATTGATAGTCACATTAAACGTCTGCGTAAAAAGTTTAAACAAGTGGATGATGATTTTGCAATGATTGAAACACTTTATGGTGTAGGTTATCGTTTCCACGAGGTATAAAACTACTTTGTCGCAAAAATTTGAATGGCAATCAAATCGATGACAGACAATTCTCAACTGGAAACTTTACAAAAAACAACCGTTAATGGTACATTCTCAACGCCATTTCTTATGTTCGCTCGTTTGCATCTTCGAACACAACGTCTCTTTAGACAATTGCTTTTTTCCAGCCTCACACGTCGCATTGTTATATTAAACATTGCTGCCCTTGCCGTTTTAGTTACAGGCATTTTATACCTTAACCAATTTCGCGATGGTTTAATTGAAGCAAAAATCAAAAGTTTATGTACCCAAGGAAAAATTATTGCTGGGGCTATTGCTGCTTCTGCAACAGTAGATACAAATTCTATCCTCATTGACCCTCAAAAACTCTTAGAGTTACAGACTGGTGAAAGCGTTACACCCGCTCCTCAATCAACCGATTCTTGGGATTTTCCTATTAACCCTGAGCAAGTTGCCCCTCTTTTACGGCGTCTTATTACACCTAAAACGACAAGAGCACGTATCTATGATCGTGATGCTACTCTCCTTCTTGATTCGCGCGTTCTTTATTCTAGTGGAGAAGTTTTTAGTTATGATTTACCCCCACTTAAAACAGAACAAAACATGTGGGATCGCCTTACTTCATGGTATTCAAGCGCATTTTATGGCAAAGGTATTGCTCTTGACAGAGAACAAACAAAAACCAGTGGTATTGCTTATCCAGAAGTGTACCGCGCATTAAACGGATCTCTTGCTACGGCTAAAAGACGCAACAGACAAGGGCAATTAATTGTTTCTGTTGCCGTTCCTGTTCAACGCTATCGCGCAGTGGTTGGAGCTCTTCTTCTTTCAACCACTGGTTCCGATATTGATAACATTGTAAAAGGCGAAAGACTGGTTATCTTTAAAGTTTTTGCCGTTGTAGGTAGCGTACTTTTGGTTCTTTCTCTCTTTTTGGCCCATACGATTGCCCATCCATTAAGTAAATTATCTGCCTCGGCTAATCGAGTGCGTAATGGCAATAATCAGCGTGTAGAAATTCCTGATTTTTCAATGCGTGAAGATGAAATTGGTCACCTTTCAACTTCTATTCGTGATATGACCAATGCCCTTTATATGCGTATTGAAGCCATTGAACGCTTTGCTGCTGATGTAAGCCACGAATTAAAAAATCCTCTCACCTCTCTACGCAGTGCTGTTGAAACGCTCCCTCTGGCTAAAAATGAAGAAGCACAAGAAAAATTGCTGGAAATTATTCAACATGATGTGCGCCGCCTTGATCGATTGATTACAGATATTTCTGATGCATCGCGACTCGATGCAGAGCTTGCACGAGAAACCGCAGAGATTGTTGATATGACACCGCTTTTGGAAAGTCTTGTTCATGCTGTTCAGGAAGTGTATCGTAATACGCAAACTATTGATATAAGCCTTAATATTGTCCCACGTCCTCATGGAAAAGCTTATCTTGTATTGGGACATGAACTTCGTTTAGGACAAGTGATTTCAAATCTTCTTGAAAATGCGCGTTCTTTTATTCCTCGGAATCGTGGCAAAATTTGCATTACTATGAAAAGTCATGCTTCAACCCTTATTTTAACCATTGAAGATAATGGCCCAGGTATTCGTTCAGAAAATATTGAACGCATTTTTGAACGTTTTTATACAGATCGACCAAATGAAGATGCTTTTGGACAAAACTCTGGACTTGGCCTTTCTATTAGTCGGCAAATCATCGAGGCTCATAATGGGACAATTACAGCCGAAAATATTATCGATCCTACACTTGGGAAGTGTAAAACTGGTGCACGTTTTACTATTATGCTTCCGCTTGCTAAATAAATCTTTTATCCAAAGTAAAAGGCATGAAAACAAAATGTGAGATACTCCACGCAAATTGCCTTCAACTGGGCGGCAAGGGGCTGTTAATTATAGGTCCATCGGGATCAGGAAAATCAACCATCACCCTTTCTTTGCTTGACCGCGCTGAGTGGTCAAAACGTGAAGCGAAGCTTATCAGTGATGATTATACAATGTTGCGTGCGGAAAATGGAAAGCTTCACGGATACACTCCCGATAATTTAGAGGGCGGCATCGAGATTCGTGGCGTTGGTCTTTATATGATAGAATTCAAAAAGCACACAACTATCGATTGTGTTATTTTTCTCGGTCCGGAATATGAACGTTTTTCCACAAATAAAACTTTTCAATTTGAAAATTTGCACATTCCTCTTTTAAAACTTCCCTCTCTTCGTGAAGCCGATTGTACAGCCATTTGTCAAGCTATTGAAGCATTTTTCTTTAGAAAAATATGGCAAAAATCTGTCTAATTTTTTTCTAAAGATAAAAAAATCACAATTTTTGCCTTTTTTTTGCAAATTTTTCTTGGCAGCAAGATAAAGCCTTGTACAATGTCTTTCCCACCAACTATGGTTGGGTCTTATTAGTTAACAGGAGTTTGCGTAAATGATTGGACTCGTGCTTGTAACGCACGGTGAGCTGGCTGTCGAATTTTTACATGCCGTGGAACATGTTGTTGGAGTACAAGAAAAGTTCGCAACAATATGCGTTTATCCCGATGACGATATAGATCAGCGCCGAGGTGATATTATAGCCGCAGTAACCGATACAGATACGGATCATGGCGTCATCATATTAACAGATGTGTTCGGTGGAACACCATCAAATATAGCTATTCCTGCTATTGAAAAAGGACGCGTTGAAATGATTGCGGGTGTTAATTTGCCCATGCTTATTAAACTGATTTCTATTCGCAAATGTCCTGATATTTCATTATCAGACGCGTTAAGAATAGCACAAGAAGCAGGGCGTAAATATATTAATGTACCAAGTATGATTTTATAGCGGATAATAAAATACCAATGTTTTCCAAAGATACCCTCCCATGTATAAGTCGTCATTTCAATATCTGTAATAAACGTGGGTTGCATGCACGTGCTTCTGCAAAATTTGTACAAACTGTTGACAATTTTAATGTTACTGTTGAAGTTGAAAAGGACGGGAAAATTGTTGGCGGATCATCAATTATGGGACTTATGATGCTAGCGGCTTCATCCGGTTGCAACCTCACCATTCGTGTTTCAGGACCAGAAGCAACAGATGCTCTTAATGCTCTTGAAAAGCTCATCAATAACAACTTTGGAGAGGAAAACTAGTGCTTTTTCATCATAAACAAAGATGATAATTCTTAGAAAATAGGAACTTTCGATCATTATTTTGAATTTTAATTTCTCTTCCCGCTTTTATACCAATATTCATATCCATTATAGATTGGCATAATTATCATAAATGTAAAAGCTTATAGTAATTTTGTTATGCTCGATTTTTTTCTTCCTTTCCTAACATTATTTGACCAATTTGAATAGTTTTGCGTATTATGGCTATTCCCCGACTTAATCATATAATTAAATTTTTACAGAAAAGAGAACTCTTCACCTTGTATTAAAGTATGCTTTATTTTAGGCTAAAGATAAATGTCAAAATAATTTCGCACATCAAAAATCTATCAACTTTTCTTATTTTCTGCTAACTTTGTAGCCTTTATAATACACAAGTAATCTTCCATTGCACATCATTGTGATACAGATCCTGAAAACGCAATTCTTATCAATATCATAACCATTTTCTTAAAACGAATAAGCTTTGTACGACCATAATTATAGTAAGCATTTTTTAGACATTCTTTTTCTATACTATTGCCTTGTTTTCTGTGGTACGTGCCCCGCCCTTATTATCTATATTGCGCTTGGGATAGCATCTTTCATTATAAGGAGATAATATCATGGGTCGTCTATTTAGTGCTCTTCAGATTCCTCAACAAACAACAAAAGCCCTCGTATCATTGCAAAATGGCTTACCAAAAGCGCAATGGATCAACCCGCAAAATTTTCATGTCACCTTATCTTTTTTTGGCGAAGTTGAAAGCTCCTTAGCAGATGAAATTATGCATACCTTTAACACTATAGAACTTCCTTCTTTTACGCTACAGATAAAAGGTTTTGAAGTTTTTGGTTCAGAAAATGCTCCTCATTCTCTTGTGGTTCGCATTGAACCTTGTGAAAAGCTTACTCTTTTACATGAAAAGATGCAATATATTCGGAATAAATTAGAGTTAAAGCCTGATGAAAGACTGTTTATTCCGCATATCACTCTTGCACGAATATTTGATATTAATCTTAAAGATCTTTCTTCTTATCTATCTTTTCAAGATGATTTTTTTGTCCCTCCTTTTGAAGTTGATCATTTTGTTTTATTGTTATCGGCCTCTCCCTTAAATAAGGCTCCCTATATTGTAAAAGGAAGTTGGGCGCTTCAAAGATGAAAGGGTGTTTATAACACCCTTTAAAAACCCTTTAAGAAAAGACTTCATATATGTGTAATTGCAGGGAATACTGCATTTTATGTTGGAGATTTATTATTGATGTGTTTTAAGCCGAATCAGCTTCAACAGAAGCTTCTTTTGCTCCTCCTTTAGCTACACCCACTATAGCTGGACGTAGTACCCTTTCCCCGATAATATAACCTGCCTGAACCACTTGTTGAACAGTATTATCTGGAACATCAGCATTGGGAATTTCAAACATCGCTTGATGAAAGTGAGGATCAAATTTTTGCCCCTCTGGATGAATTTTTTGCACCCCATGACGTTCTAATGCTGCCATCATGGCACGTTCAGTCATTTCAACGCCTTCTGCCAATGATTTCAAACCAGCATCACTCTCCCGTGCACCTTCTGGAATAGCTTCCAAAGCACGATTGAGATTGTCAGAAACCGATAACATATCCCGTGCAAAATTAGCAATGGAATAAGCTCTTGCATCCGCCACATCTCGCATAGTACGGCGTCGAAGATTTTCCATATCTGCAACAAGACGTAAAAGCTGATCTTTCAGTTCTTTATTTTCATCCTGCAAAGACGCTAAAAGATCACTAACCTCATTGCTTTCTGTTTCAACGACTTCGTGTTCCTCTGTTTTATGTGTTTTTAAAAATTCATCGGCTGCCTGTTTAAGTGTATTACGATCAGCTGGATTTTTTAAATCACAATTTTCA
The DNA here is from genome assembly GCF_042196445.1 of Bartonella sp. AP11XZML. Lineage (NCBI taxonomy): Bacteria > Pseudomonadati > Pseudomonadota > Alphaproteobacteria > Hyphomicrobiales > Bartonellaceae > Bartonella > Bartonella sp. AP11XZML. The sequence goes on along the minus strand of NZ_JBHIQF010000077.1, from coordinate 132,635 downwards.
AATGAAGCGTCAGTAAATTTGTTTTTTTCATCAGACATAAAAATTTTATTCCTTCATAAGATTCGTTATTCTCGATATCGAAATTCTACAGACAAAAATCAAGGGGTAACAATGTATATAATACAATGAGCTTTTATAGTACAAATACTTACTTGCATCGTTTTAACGCAATAACTGTGACACAAGTTGAGCTGTATAATCAACCATGGGCACGATCCTTGCATAATTAAGCCGTGTAGGACCAATAACACCTAAGGCACCAATGACTCTTTGTTGTGAATCACGATAAGGTGCTACAACTAAAGAAGAACCAGAAAGAGAAAATAACTTATTTTCTGAACCAATAAAAATTCTAACCCCAGAACCTTCATCCGTTAAATCGAGAAGCTGTGCCATACTCTCGCGCGTTTCAAGATCATCAAACAAATGGCGTAACCGTTCTAAATCTTCTTCTGCTTTCACATCTTCAAGTAAATTGCTACGCCCGCGAACAATGAGGTGTATTTTATGATCAGCATCTTCTCCTCCCCAAAGAGCTAATCCCGTTTCAACAAGATGATGTGATAAATCATCAAGTGCGGCCCTTGTTTCTGCGCATAAGCGGGCAATTTCCCCTTTAGCTTCACTCAATGTACGCCCTTGAATATGGGCATTGAGAAAATTCGTTGCTTCCGTCAATTGTGCATGGGTAACCCCTTCTGGTAAATGAACAATACGATTTTCAACTTCACCTTGTTGAGTCACCAAAACGGCAAGAGCGTGCTCCCTATCAAGGCGCACAAATTCAATATGTTTCAATGTTCCTTCTTGTTTTGTTGCTAAAACAAGCCCTGCCCCACGTGAAAGATCTGAAAGAACTCGGCTTGCTTGAACAAGAAAATGTTCAACCGATTGTGCATGACCAGCCTCTTTGACTTGCATTTCAATATTTTCTCGCTCTTCGTTTGGCAAATCACCCGCTTCCATAAATGCATCAACAAAAAAGCGTAAACCTGATTGTGTCGGCATTCGACCCGCAGAAACATGTGGTGCATAAATCAAACCGAGATGTTCAAGATCACTCATCACATTGCGAATCGTCGCAGGCGATAATGTCTGTTGTAAAAGCCGCGAAAGATTACGTGACCCTACAGGTTCACCATCATTAAGATAAGCTTCAACAATATGGCGAAAAATATCACGCGAACGTTCATCAAGATATTTTAGTTCATTATCAATAGTTTTGTGCTTCATCACAATTGTTTCACTACTTTTAAAATCCTCATCTCTTATATAAGTTTTGCCAAGGTTTGGTCAAATAGTCTAAAGTAGTATAAAAACATATTATCCTATTGAGCTGTAAAATGCTACCTTTCAGAGTGATGCTTGATAAATTACGCAGGAAATATTTTTGTTAGAGTGTGTGAGAAATATTTAAGATTAAGAATTGATCTGTAAAGTGGTCTGCTGTAGGGACTTGTCAAGAGAATCTAGATTGATTAAAAACCGCTGTAAATAGAAAATTTCACCCTTTAGAGCAAGCAGAAAATTGGAAGTTTACCATAAAATGCTATCATAAAAAAGACATGTCTTTCCTATCTTTGCAAGGTTATCTTCGTGCAAGATAAAAAATTTTATTGGAATAAAATATCATAAAACGTGTAAAATAATCATATTATGTGAAATCAAGCAGAATATGTGTGTATGAGCATTTAAACCGTTTTTAGCACAAAAATAATTTCCCTTTCATTTTTGGAGAAATCTATATGAGAAGCATAGCAGATAAAAAACTTGTCATTGCTACACATAACACCGGAAAATTGCATGAAATCACTACTTTAATTACGCCTTTCGGTTTAATAATACAATCGGCAAAAAAACTAGGCTTGCCAGAACCAAAAGAAACGGGAAAAACATTTGAAGAAAATGCTTATATTAAAGCTTTTTCAGCAGCAAAAAAAACAGGACTTCCTGCGCTCTCTGATGATTCAGGCTTAGAGGTAGATGCATTGGAAGGTGCGCCAGGCGTTTATACCGCTGATTGGGCAATTCAAACCGATGGTACACGTAATTTTCCAAAAGCTATGAAAAAAATAGAAAATGAACTCCAAAAAGTCGGAGCACGAGAAAAAAGCCAACGGAAATGCCGTTTTATATCCGTCATTTGCATTGCATGGCCTGATGCTCATGCAGATTACTTCCGCGGATGCGTTGAAGGAACGTTCATTTGGCCTCCACGAGGAGACAAAGGCTTTGGTTTTGATCCTATTTTTTTACCCGATGGATATGAAAATACCTTTGGAGAAATGTCAACAGAGCAAAAACACAACTGGAAACGTAATGATCTTCCCCCTCTTTCACATCGCGCACGTGCTTTCAAACTTTTGGCAGAAAACCTTTTAGCATTCTCATGAATGAACCTTTTGGCATTTACATTCATTGGCCCTTTTGTGTAGCTAAATGTCCTTATTGTGACTTTAATTCGCATGTTCGCATCCATGGTGTTGATCAACCACGTTTTGTCACCGCCTTTAAGCGCGAAATAGAAACGCAATACCACAAAATAGGCCCACGCCATATTACAAGTATTTTTATTGGTGGAGGAACCCCCTCTCTTATGGCGCCACAGACTGTCGATGCCCTATTGCAAGCACTTGCAAAAAAATGGGTAGTCGATGATAAAGTTGAAATTACATTAGAAGCCAATCCATCCAGTGTGGAAGCAGAGCGCTTTCGTGGATACCGTGCGGCAGGTGTTAATCGCTTATCTCTAGGAATACAAGCGCTCAATGATAAAGCATTGCGCAAACTTGGCCGACTCCATAATGTGGAACAAGCTCTTTGCGCTATTACTTTAGCACGGCAAATTTTTCCACGTTTATCTTTTGATCTCATTTATGCCCGCCCCGAACAAACCCTTGAACAATGGAAATCTGAACTTGTACAAGCAATTGATTTAGCAGCGGACCATCTTTCTCTTTATCAATTGACAATCGAAGAAGGAACTGCCTTTAAACGGCTTCATGATGCAGGAAGACTTATCCTTCCCCCATCAGAGCTAGCAGCAGATCTGTATCATCTTACTCAAGAAATAACGGCACTACATGGACTTCCTGCCTATGAAATCTCAAACCATGCAATGCCCGGTGCCGAATCAGCACACAATCTTCTTTATTGGCGTTATCACCAATATGCAGGCTTTGGTCCAGGAGCACATGGACGTTTCATTGAGCATACACCGAATCATTCCTCTTTCTGTTCAAAAACATTGTCATCACACCTTGAAAACCGCGAACGTTATGTCACAATAAATGAAAAGCATCCCGAACAGTGGCTTAATTTGGTAGAAACAACAGGACATGGCTGTATTGAAACAGAACATTTAACCACTGAACAACAGGCAAATGAAATGCTCCTTATGGGATTACGCCTTTGCGAAGGCTTAGAACTTATACGCTATGAAACCTTAAGCCCTAAACGCATTCCAATGGAAAAACTGATCGATTTACAACACCAAGAATTGATAGAAATGGTGGATAACCAACGCTTAAAAGCAACAACCAAAGGACGTATTGTTCTTGATCACATCATCAGCCAACTCGCAAACTAAAGTTTTTATAACAACATACTTATTTTAATCATAATTATCATTTTTCACAGCAAAGGTGAGATTAAAATATCGTGAGATTCTCTCATTTCAAAACTATTTATAGCAAGTTAGTTACCGCCATTTGCTTACACCTTAAAAAGGGAGAAGCATGTGGATAAAAACTATAAAAAAGGAGTAAAAAGGCCTCTGATGAACACTCTTAAATGCTAAAAGCTATTGCAATATTTTGAGCTAGAAAATGTATGGTGCTCTAACTTTATTTTTCATAAACATAAAGATGAGGAGGCATTATAGATTTTATATTACAACATTCATAAGCACCGTAGTAGCACAAATGTGATAAACATTGAGAAAATTTCTTTAAAACAAGTATGTGAATGCATAATACGATAATGTATTGTTCTTTATGAAATCGTGGCACCATTTAAAGAACCAGAGAAATAAGCATGAAGCCATGCATCAGTCTCTGATTATTTAAAAAGATATTACTCTAGTTACTTTTGAAAACCGTAAAGCCGAATAAAAAAAGTAAAAAAGCACGCTGATTTTCACCTTTATACCTTTTATATTTTCCCTCAATCAGGTTGTGGTTGTATGTCTGTTTCAGAGATTATAAAAAATAGATATACACAATGCTTTTATCCCATTTTGGCATATAAAAGCTGTTGTCGCAAAAAATACTGAACCAATATTTATTTGAGATACGCGGCTGTATGATCGGTATTAATTTATAGGTAACAGCAACATCATGAGCTTTACTAAACAAATAATGCGCTCAAATGGCAAATATACTAAATATGAATCGGTATTGCTTTGTTAGCGAGCGAAACGATGTTAATCTCATATGATCTTACTTGTATGCGTATATGCTTATAAGTGTCTGTACCCGTCCTTTAAAGTTATTTAATTTAAAAAATTGAGAATAATACTAGGACAATCTTTGGTTAAAGAAATCAACCTGCTGCTACAAAAAATTCTGTGTATCTTTATCATAACCAAGATTAAAGCTGATTAAATAAGCTCACCTTCTATCTCGTAATGATTTGCAACGGAAGTTCTTGGGGACAAAAAAGCAGAGCAAAATATATGAAATAAAACAAACTTAAAGCGCTTTTCCTATAGGCTTTATTCTAAGAGAGTCTAATTGGAACAAGAAGTACCTTTTATGCGAGTGCAGAAAACATATAAAAACATGAGCTGTGAATGAGCGCATTTATGTTGTACGAACTTTTTACAATAGCAGCATGTTTATGTGTGTCTTTATGGCATCAACCTGTCATCACACAATGATGATATAATATTCATTGTTTTCCATATATGATTGCGTGTGACTTCCTTTCTACACTTTAAAGAACGAATATTTTCAATCCAATATGGTCTAAACAGTTCTGCTTCTTCAAGCAGATCTCTTTTGGCTTTTCAATTATGTAATTCACTTAACTAAAGACTCTACAGGCAAGAATCCCAACTTAAGAATATTCATCACTTACTCTAAGACTACTTAATATATTAAGTTTTACGAGTCTCGTATCACCACACCATAAATGGCAATATCTTATGGCACAACAAGATAAAGGTATTTTTGAACCAGCAACCTTTTCTTTATGCAAAAAATTCAATAATAAAACGCTCATAAATAGTAGTAAGTGTTTCTATTGCATCAAGGGCTACACACTCATCTACCATATGCATCGTTTGCCCCGGTAAGCCAAATTCGACCACTGGGCAATAATCCTTAATAAATCGTGCATCTGAAGTACCACCAGAAGTGGAACATTCTGGTATATTCCCTGTTACACTTTTAATAGCATTGGATAAAGTTTGAATGAGTTTATCATTTTTGGTCAAAAAAACATCTCCTAAACTTGGAATCCATTCAAGCTGATAAGAGGGATATTGGTCACCATTGTTTTTTGATTGCACCAAAGCAAGACGCTTTTCAATTTCCTTCATCAGTGTTTCTTTTGTCCAAAGATCATTGTAGCGTATATTAAAATGAACTGTTGTCTGCGCTGGGATAACATTGACCGCTAAATTACCGGTATCGATGCTTGTTAGCTCTAAATTACTGGGTTGAAAATTTTCTGTCCCTTTATCTAAAACGGTTTGTGTCAATGCTTGAATAAGCTTACTTGCCAAAGGCAAGGGATTGGCAGCCCTCTCTGGAAAAGCAACATGACCTTGACGACCCTTCACGGTAATGACACCAGAAATCGATCCGCGGCGACCAATTTTGATAATATCACCAACAGTCTTTACGCTTGTTGGTTCTCCCACAAGAGCCGCAGTCCATTTTTCGCCTTTTTTTTCTGCCCATTTGAGAAGTTTTACCGTACCATTAACAGCAGGCCCCTCTTCGTCACCAGTAATTAAAAGGCTTACCCTTCCTTTAATGGGTCGTTTCTCAAGAACTCGCGCTAGAGCCGCAATAAAACAAGCGATACTACCCTTCATATCAACAGCACCCCGCCCATATAATTTCCCCTGATCTATAACAGCTTCAAAAGGTGGGTAAGTCCAATCTTCCAATGCACCTGGCGGTACGACATCCGTATGACCCGCAAACATAAGATGGGGTCCTTCACTTCCCATTTTTGCATAAAGATTTTCAACATTATCTGTATTTTTATCCGTAAAAACAGGGCGATCGACGTGAAATCCCATTTTTTTCAAAAATTGTTCCAAAGTTGATAAAGCCCCTGCTTCATGAGGTGTAACAGAAGGACAACGAATAAGTGCCTGTAATAGCTGAAGTGGATCTGTAAGAACAGACATAAAAAACCTTCCCATTTTTTTATAAGTCATCGGAACTTAGGGTTATTACGCTGAATTACAAAAAAGATAAAGCAAAACATTGAAGACACTCAGCAAACCAAGCAGGGGAGAACAATCGTGCTGAGAGCTTCAATGGCTTCCTCATTATGCATGAGCAAGCACACACTCAACAAAACACTCAACAAAAAGTTCCGTTAAATATTGCCTTCATTTGAAAGTTTTTTACGCCTCTAAATTATATGAATCAAAATTAATTGCATGCAGTCTAGGAGCATTTTCTTTCAACCAAGCACGATATGTTTTACTATCAGGACATAGCTCTTCACAAAGAGCCCAAAATCTTGGCCCATGATTCATTTCAACAAGATGAGCAACTTCATGGGCAACAACATACTCAACAACTTCTTTTGGTGCCATAATAAGGCGCCAAGAAAAAGAAAGACGCTTATCGATTGAACAAGAGCCCCAACGACTTCTCGTATCTTTATAACAAATGGATTTGACTTTACGCTCTACCTGATGAGCATAATGTGCCACCAAAGGCGTTATAATAAGCGCCGCTTGTTTTTTCAAAACGTCAGCAATGCGTCTTGGGAGATATTCTAATTGACCATAAACAATAATTTCAGGCCCTTGCTCCGCATCTGCTGTAATGATTTCTGTTACCCCACGTCCCTCTCTATGCTTTATGGTATGAGAAACACCCAATAAGGGAATTGTCGCCCCCTCTTTGAGATAAGCATTTTTATGAGAGATTTGTACATGAGCAAGACGTGCCTCAATCCAAGATCGATGCTTTTCAATAAAATTTTCAACCGCATAGAGATTTATTGCTGGTGGTGTTGTTACACAAATCTCCTGACTTCTGGCATCAATACGTAAGGTAAGACGGCGCGCATACTTATTTTCCCGCACCCGTACAGGTACAGAGCGCTCAGAAAAAATAAAATGCTGTTTAGAAATGCTCATATATTTTTATCTTTATCAATAAATGTACCCCTTACTTTGCATTAATCTGATTAATAAAAGATCTCAATACTGTTTCAAGGCAATCTAAATCTTGTGGACGAGAAAAGCGATGATCCGCATCACGAACAAGTGTCAATGTTACATCATGGAGAGGTAAATGATCAAGTAAAGTCAATGTATGCTGATAGGGGATATCTTCATCTTCCATCCCTTGTAGAATATGGACTGGACATCCAACATCAATGCATCCTTTCATAACACAATTTTCGCGCCCATCTTCAATCAATGTTTTTGTAAAGGGCATTGGCTCTGTATCATCAACTGCAGGTCGTTCAATATAGCCTTTCTCCTCCAAAATCTTCCATTCTTCTGGGCCTAATTTTGGTTCCACCAATGTTTGTGTAAAATCAGGTGCTGGAGCAATCAATATCATGCCAGCAAGCTTCTTATTTTTCTGTGCTAGCATCATTGCAAGCCTTAGCGCAATCCACCCCCCCATAGAGGAACCAATCAAAATTTGTGGACCCTCACAATAGGTTTCAAAAGTCGCTAAACTTTCCTTAACCCAACGCGAAATTGTTCCTTGAAAAAAATCACCTTCAGATTCTCCATGTCCAGAATAATCAAAACGTAAACAAGACAAATCATTCTTCTGAGCAAACTGATCAACTAACGTTGCCTTACTTCCTAACATATCGGATTGATAGCCAGGAAGCCAAACCAAACCTGGAGATTGGCGCCCCTTGCGATAGCGTACTGCAAGTGCGGTGTTCTCAAATGAAAAAAACTGACAAGGAATATTTTGATCCATGATTTTTTATCCTCTATAAAACAATTTCTTTAAATTAAGAGAAAAACTTTTATAATCTAAATCATTCCAAAAAGTAATAAATCAAATAATGAAAATAACACGAATTATAGTTGTTTTTAGGTACATAATTGTATATTAAATTAGCTGTAGTTGAATCAAAATTTAAGGAGCATAAACCATTCGTAAACCGTTTAAAATGACACCTACCCAAAAAGACGGACCACGTTCAAATCAGGATATTCGGGTACCTCATGTTCAGCTTATCAATGATGAGGGACAACATCAGGGAGTTGTTGCGATACAAGAAGCTCTTGCTATGGCTGCAGATGCGGGACTTGATTTGGTTGAAATTGTACCAAATGCGGAGCCACCTGTATGTAAAATCATCGATTTGGGAAAATTAAAATATCAAACCCAAAAAAAAGCTGCTGAAACACGTAAGAAGCAAAAAGTCATCGAAATCAAAGAGATTAAGATGCGCCCAAATGTTGATGTCCATGATTATGGAGTTAAACTCAAGGCTGTTCATCGCTTTATTGATCATGGTGATAAAGTAAAGATTACTTTGCGTTTTCGTGGTCGTGAGATGGCTCACCAAGATCTTGGATTAAAGCTTCTTCAGCGTGTGAAAGAAGATACAAGTGAAATTGCCAAAATCGAATTGGAGCCAAAGCTTGAAGGCCGGCAAATGATGATGGTGATAGCACCTAAATAGTTTTGCATTGGAATAATATTCGCATGCAACGCATCAAAATGATGTGTATAGTATTATTTAGAAGCACCACATAGAATTTTTGTGGTGCTTTTAAGGTTTTATAAATGTGTATAAATCCTTTTAAGAGTTTAATAATGCTTTATCAATTTATAAGAAGAATTCGTTATTTTGCATATTAATGAGAAAGCTTAAACATCGTAAGGTCTTCTTATTTCAATCTCTCTTATCATGTCATGCAATGCGGCAAAATTGTTTGCTTACACATCACAAATGGAGATGATACATAAAATTATTAAAAAAGCAGAAATGTTTTTTGTGAACCATTTCAAGTGCCAAAGACTATCACAATATGGAAATTGGTAAATACAATAGAGAAACTCGCCGGTACCTTTTATTGAAAACTAAAAATAATGATGAACAACGAATTTTCGTTATACCTTTCACAGAAACTTTGCACTACATTCTTCACTCTCACCGTCGTGAAATTGATGTGATGAACCTTGAAAGAAAAAGCTATTTTTGTAAAAAAGATTAAGGGGCTTTTTAATTAAGAGTGTTTCAATCTTGCATAAAATAATGAGAGAATATAGAAGCTCTTCATGGCTAAAAAACAAATTTCCTCTTTTGACAAACATCTTATTATCCGCCTTTTGCGAGAAAATTTTCGTAAACATATGCGTTGGTACAGTGCGGCTATCTTCTCAATGATCATCATTTCTTGTACCACAGCAACCAGTGCATGGATTATGCGGGATGTTGTTAATCAGATTATTGATGCACAAAATTTTCCTATGATTGTTTTGATTTCTAGCTTCATTGCTTTTATCTTTATTCTCAAAGGAGTTGCAACTTTTTTCCAAACTTACTTTCTAAACAAAGCAGGCAATAGTATCATTGCTGAACAACAGCGTAAAATTTTTGCACGACTTATGGAACAAGGAGTCTCTTTTTATCATAATAACACTTCATCTGATCTTCTTGTTCGTGTAACTCATAACGCGACAGCCGTACGTAATATAATTGATACTATTATCACAACTTTTGTACGTGATTTGCTTTCCGTTAGTGGTCTGTTGCTTGTCATGTTCATTCAAAACTTTGTGTTAATCTCCATTACTTTAATCGTAGGACCACTAGCTTTTTTAGGCGTTCGAATGGCTTTAAAACGCGTTCGCAGCTTGATGGAAAAAGAGCTCCTTTCACTTGGTGAAATTATCAAAATCGTACAGGAAACGGCTGTTGGTATTCGAATCATCAAGGCCTTTTCACTAGAAGAAGTCATGAAAAAACGGATGGACAAAGCCATTTGTGATGTTGAAAAACAAACAAACAGTATTGCAACACTCGAAGCTATTACCAATCCAATTATGGAAACACTCACGGGTGTTGCCATTGCAGGTATTATTTGTTTTTCCGGTTATCTTGCAACCCAACGCGCAGGTGTTCAAGGTGAATTTATGTCCTTTATTGTTGCTTTACTTTTAGCTTATGAACCCGCAAAAAGACTAGCAAATGTACGTGTTAAAATTGAATCTGGCTTGGTCAATATCCGTACGATGTTTGAAATACTCGATTGTCCCCTTACAGTTGTAGAACATAAAGAAGCTAAAGATCTGAATAAAACGCAAGGAACTATTCGTTTCGAACATGTTTCTTTTGCATACACTAATAACAAAATGATATTGAAAGACATCAACCTAGAAATAGAAGCCGGAAAAATGACAGCATTGGTGGGACCATCCGGTTCGGGAAAATCAACCCTTATCAACCTTATTATGCGCCTCTATGACCCCACAAAAGGACGCATATTGATTAATGATCAAGACATTCGCTACACAACATTTCGCTCTCTGAGAAACCTGATGGCCTATGTAGGACAGGATACTTTTCTCTTTCAAGGAACTGTTAAATATAATATCGGGCTTGGAAAAGAAGGAGCTAGTGATGACGAAATTATCGAAGCAGCAAAAGCAGCAAATGTTCATGACTTTATTATGAGTTTGCCAAATGGTTATGATACACAGATAGGTGATAATGGCTGTAATCTTTCAGGGGGGCAAAAACAACGACTCGCTATCGCTAGAGCAATGATTCACGATAGTGAAATTCTGATTCTTGATGAAGCAACAAGTGCGCTCGATTCACACACCGAAGCACAAATTAATGAAGCTATTCATCACCTTACTAAAGGACGCACAACGATCATTATTGCTCATCGCCTTTCAACGATTGCTCGTGCTCATAAAATTGTGGTCATACAAAATGGACAACTGATTGAACAAGGTACTCAAAAAGAATTGCTAGCAAAAGAACATGGGTTTTATAAAAAACTTCATAATATCCAGTTCAAAAAATATACCTCCTAATTTCTAGATCCTTAAATAAAATTTGAAATAAAAAATGGATAGAAGGTAATGCTTCATTTATAAAAAAGACTTGTTACCAATAAAAAGCATTACTTTAATCAAAGTTGGCAAAGAATTTATAGTTTATTGAAAATAAACTTCTTGGATTTAGATGAAAACTTTACTCGCTATTTTGTTGAATGCAATTGACTTTAACCATGAAATTTCAAAAACCCCTTCCCTTCCTCAAATAAGTGTTGAAACATTCATAAGTGTTGTGAATCCTGAAAGAGAGAGCATCAAAGTTTGAAAAAATTATCGCGGATGATGATGAATCTGGATTAATACAACCTTTATCCGTGTTTATCCCTGCACTGATAATTTTTTTCTCCACACAACTTTTAAAGGACAAAGACTCTACCCAATCTGATCTGTAAACAATCTAGATTTTTATTGAGCTCATTCCTCTTGATAACAACTTATGTGATTCACTTATACAAGGCTTACCCTAAATATTCACCACGTGCTTTCAGAATACTGTGTCAAAAAGGCTTACATACCTTATATCACCACACCTCAAATGTCGGTCTTTTATGGTACAACAGAATAAGCTAACAATTATAAATTGTGTTGCAAATTATAGATACACTCCGTTTAAAAAAAAACATTGAAAAAATAAGAGAGGTTTTATTATAAAACTTTTTTACTGTTTTAGCTTGCTTTAAAGCAAGCTTTGCTGTTTTTTCTACATTTAGAAACTAAAATGATATTCCTCCAATACCTTAACTGCTTGAAGAGTTTATAAATGCACAACGTTAGTGCCTATATAAGGCTATAATTTCAATATGCAAAATGACATTCCTCTTTCTTTTAACCGCTAAAATAGAAAAATACGACATATAATTCTGATAAATATTTTTACAAAAATATCTTTTAATATACATTTTAATACTTTGATTTATAATCATAATTTGTTATTTTATATCTTAAACAAAAGATAAGATGTAATTTGCTTATTGCAAATTTTCTTTATATTTATGATGAATCAATCAAAAGCGCTTGTTGTACGTCATAAGAGATATTGGTATATGCATAAAAACTCTTAAGATAAGCAATAAAAATACCTCTACACTTTCAAGTGAAAAGATTGTCAGCAACATGAGAAGCTGGAAAATAGAATGATAATGCCGGCTTATAGCTTTAGTAAATACTTATACCTTTATTAATAATGGTAGTGTGGATTTTATACCATTCATAAGAGGTACTTTATACCATTTCACAAGCAATCTTATGAAATAGACTCAAGCGCACACTGAGAAATGTTGCTTTAAAACAAGTACATAAACTTGCAATACAATAATGTTATATTTTGGAGTACTCTGTTCGCGGAGCTATTCGTTATAAGAAAAGTGATCTCATTCAAGACACAATAAACAAAAATCTAAAATAATAGATAATTTTTATTATTAAAAAATATTGCTTTAAATGCGTTTGACAATAAAATCGATATCTTATGAATTCTCCGCTTAACGCTTTTGTTTATCACGTTCTTTAATGGAATCATGTCCTTCACATAAAAACAGAATGCCATTGTGTTGCAAATTCACCTGCTTGTTTTAAAGAAACCTCTCTCAAAGTCTTCCCCAAGCCCATTTCGCGATAACGTCCGTGAATTGTATAATGATAAATCCATTAAGCTGCCTTATCTTTACGCTTATGGAGTAACAAGCTGGCACCATTCACACTATTCTGCCAACTCCTAATGTTGCGACAGCTCTTAGCTCTCGAGATGATTCATAAGAGGCATTTTTAGTCATTTCTTAATAGTTTTATCCACACAGGATTCTCCGCTTGTAGTATACAAACCGAATGGTTTTGATTGATTCAATACGAAAGAGATTCGTACGATATGCAAAGTTCTAATTCAAGTTGAATAACAATAAATTATCTTTATAAATCAATATATTGCACACACTCCATTCTTTAGGCAACAGCACGATATGGGCTTGAAAACAAGGTAAGGTACTTCTCTAAAATAAATATATAGCAGCAAAATAACATACTATCTTTCGTGAAGATTTTGTCCCTTTAGAGAATAGCATAACAAAAATCGAATATTTCAGATATATCTCTTCACGCCTCAACAAAAAGCTTCTTCTTTTATAGGATTTCTAGTCTATGCCTCCTTCCTCAGATTTAGAAATGAGAGACAAAACGAAGAAATTGTTTTTTTAAAATTCAATCTTTAATAATCTCTTTCATAAAAGAGACCTATACTAGAATTTTGTTCATTTCCTATGGCACCTTTAGCTTTGAGATGACGCGAAATATCTAAATTAATTGTCCCTTTCGTCGTTCCATCAGACCCTGCTTCAAAACCCAAATAAATATTATTGTGTATGTAGCGTCCAATACGTAAGCCTGTATTCCCCTTCTCATTAACGATAACATCAAGATCATCAAGTCCAATTTTAGTTCGTAAAGTATTCAACAAAGATGTATTAGAACTACCGGCAAGATCAGCCGCTGCTGCTGCAAGTTGAGCAATCTGAAATGGTGATAATTCATTAAGAGAGCGATTAAAAATCAAACGCGCCAAAATCTCATCCTGAGGCAAATTTGGTTGTGATGAAAAATTAATATCAAGATTATCAACCGTCCCACTTACAGTTACAGTGACACGAATATCACCACTGTTATTGTTGGTTACAAAATAAACCGTAGGATTAAGATTACCACTAAAACTCGCTTGTCCTTGATCAAAATTAAGACGTTGCGACAGGATATCAAAACGTCCACGAATCATTCTAAATTCACCAACTGGATGCACATCATTCAATGGACCTGCTAGATTAATGCGTCCTCCCAGTTCAGCATCTAAGCCTTTTCCGCGTACAAAAAATTGATTGCGTGCTGTAATACGCATGTTTGATAGCACGACAGATGAAGATTCTTGTGTAACTATACGGCTTTTGCTTTTGTTCGTGTTCTTAACATCAGCACGTTCAAGTGTTGTTTGAATCGATTTAGTTAAATTCTTATTTCTAACATCAAGAAACTTGGCACTTTTAAAATGATCAGGAACAAAAACTTCAGCTTTTTCAACGATGATATCACCACCAAGAACAAGACTATTTAAAAAATGACCTGTCATTGTCATCTCACCTGATAATGTTGCCAGAATCATAGAACCATCATTATAATTGGCATTATCAAGATGAAATATCAAATCTGTCTCTAGACCATTAGAGATACGACCTGAAGCAGAAATTCCTCCCCCCTCAAATGAAGAAGCTGAAGCTTTTTCTATAAGGATATGATCACCTTTCAATTTGCCTTCAATGGTTATATTATTCAATCCTACATTTGTTTGTGAATCAAAAAAGCTACCGTCGCCTATAGAAATATTTCCTATCAATTGTGGCTTTGATAATGACCCATTAAGAGCTGTATCAATTCTTGCTGTACCCGTTATATGTGCACCACGCTTGGCTAATAAGAGATTAACAAAATCAAGAGGCATTATCCCTTTAACGTTTAATTTTGCCTCTGAACCATTAAGAGATACAGGCCCATGAATGGAAAGATCTAATCCTTTATCTCCAGTAGCTATCATATTTTCAATATGAAATGTCGATTTTTTATAAGAACCACGAGCATTTATATTGATTGACATCGGTCCTTTATGCGTCATAGCGCTTAAATTTTGACTAGAAAGCTCAAAATGAGCAGATGGATCCTTCATTGTTCCACCAATATCAACTTTACCTATCACTGTCCCATCAAGCGCTTGTCCTGCAATAAAACCATTCGCCAAACGTGCAGATAAATTTTGCAAATTAATATGAAAATCAAGCGCATTTTTCTCTAGAGATATACGCCCCTGAGCTTGTGCTTGTACTCCTTCTCCTGTTAAATTTGCATTCAAAGTAAGATTTTGATCTACAGTATTTCCCGTAGCAGAAAGAGAAAAAGGCATAATTTTTTTATCTTGAAAAGCAACGGTTGTCAGTCCCTCACCTTTTATATCGTAAGTTATATCAGGTTTTTTTAAATGACCACGAATCATAACCTGCCCTGTTACACTCCCTGCTGCTCCAAGATCGGATTTCCACAAATTGACTAAAGTAGCAGGAAGGGCATTCATTGTAAGTTGTAAATTCAGGGTATCTTGAATATTTCCTGCTAGGATGATGTTGCCCCCATTTATTGCAATTCCTAATTCATTGATTGTCATTCCATCTTTATCAAAAGAAATTATAGATGGCTTCGGCAATGTTGCATGAAAAGTATGTTGTTTTAAGTCCACAGCTTCAATTTGCACTTCTCGTTTTATACTTTCTGGAAGTTCCTCAACCATTAAACGACCAGAAAGCCGTGCATTGAGAGTATCATGCAACATCGCCTGGACAGTAAAAACCGTTTGTCCATTATTCCTATCAGCGTGAGCATTTAAACGATTGACCATTACCAAAGGTGTTTGAATATGTTCTGCATTGATAACTCCTTCAAACTGAGTCATGCCAAAAGGATCGAATATGTCAGCATCTATTGCCAATTTTTTTATTTTATTCTTGGAAAAATTCAAATGGTTAACATGCGCCTTCACATTGGTTTTTTGTCTGCCATTTTGTTCATCAAAAATAAAATCTCCTTTTACTTTTCCACTACCATCCTGCAAAAATAACGCTGAAAGTACGGAAATATCATCGGCATCAATATGCAGGGCTCCTTTCAAAAAACCGCCAAGTTGTTGAGAAAGATCACCCGTTATTTTTGCACTTCCCCCTCTAATATCGATATTTTTAAGTTTTCGAATTTTATGAGAATCTTCAAAAGAGGCCGATAAATGCAAAGGTTTCTTAGCAAAAATTCCTTCACCCTTTACCACCCCTGTTAAAGAAGTAACTGGTGCTGTATTATCTACAAATGCATCTATGTTAAATGTTGTGTTTTGAAGTTTCTTCCCTACAATTAATGCTTCAGAAATATGGGCACGCGTATTTAGTTTTATATGGCTATTGCGCCCTCTCGCCGTACTTTGAATTGTAAGTGCACCGCTTATCTTTGAGTCTAATTTGGACAAATCAGATATTTGAGCAGATAGATCCATTTTAGCGCTTTCATCTGAAAAATAACCATTAACCTCTATATTTGTATATTGATTTTTCAAATTAAAATGACGTAAAGTGAAGCCCATTGTATTTCGAGCAGTGCCACCTGAAAGAGTAGTATTTCCTTTGAATAAACGATCAAAAGACTGCACGCCTATTTTCATATCGTCAGCCATTCCTGATAATTGGAGATCAAAAATGCCACTCAATAAACTGATCGTTCCTTTGGCTTTAATATCTGCATTACCAGAAAGTGATTGTTTACTGAACACTTCCAAAGGAGTTAATGTTTGAGCTTTTAAACCGAGATCGCCTTTAAAAACAAAATTCTCCATTGTCCCTTTTAACCAAGAAGAAAAACCCTGAGCCGTAACACTCAGATCATGAATCAAAATTGGTTTGTTCGAAACAATATCCGTATCTAAATGCACATGAACCGCTTGGCTTAAATTTTCTACTAACGCTCCCTTAATCTTTTTAACCCCTTGAAGCGTCCCTTTAACCTGAACACCAACATGACGAGAAGCTGCATTATCAAGATTTTCGCTTACTCCTCCCATATCAAAAATTGCATCGCGAATATAAATATTTTTATTGCTTAAATGATTTACAACCAACCGCCCATTCCAAGATTGTTGACCTTCGCGACCATAATCAATGTTCAAAGCAAGAGTATTCGCAGGTTTTGGCACTTCTGATATAGGTAAATGAACAGACTCTTTTTCGTTATCAAGAGCCATTTTGCCATCAACAAAAAGCCGTCGCAAGAATCCATCGGCGGTTATTTCAGCATTGGCTATAACATTCATTGCTTTGTTCTGAATAACCATCTGATCAAGGTGTGTCACACCTTCTTTTGTTCTTCTTGCCTTTGCTTTTAATGTTATATCAGATTCGAAGAGACTACGATATTGAACAGGTATTAAAGGGCTCAGTGTTCCCTCTAATTTCGTAGAAAAACTCTGTCCTTCTGGAACACTTGCAAGAATAACATTACCATCTAAAATAGAATGATGATCGGACTCTAAAGAAAGTTTGATAACCAAATCATCAAAAGTACCATCACCTTTCACGACGAGACTTAATGCTGGACGTTGTTCAATGTTAAAAATATTCGCCAAAATACCATTTTGTGGTTCGTTAGCAGAAATATCAATTTGAGCTGTACGATTACTATCAGATATCTTGGTGAGAACAGAAAAAGAACCCGGTGCATCTAAACGATGCGCCGCTATATCGACATCAAAATTACCACCAGCCAAGGTGAAATTGCCTTTTAAGGACATATCAGCAGAAAAACCAAAAAGATTCTGTTCAAATGTCACATGTTGAGCTGTAAGCGTATTGATAGAAAGAGCAAGCGGCAATTTTGGTAAAGAGAACTTACCCGTCTCAAGGAAAGAAACAAAAGAAGAATTGCCTTGCGGTTTGCGTAAAAATGTAACCTGTTCTGCAGAAAGCTGGTTAATATCCATCCGCCCTCTCAGCAACGCTAGACGATTCCAATCCATTTTAGCATTGGTAATTTTAAGCCAAACCCCTTTTTTATCACTGACAGTAATAGTATCAATTGATGTTTGAGAAGACAGTGTCCCTTGCATATTGTGTAAACGAACTTGACGATTAGGCGCTGAAAGCTTTCGTTCAATTAAAGAAACAAACCATGAGCGATCATCTGTTTTCATTTCGCTAGAGGGAAGAATGTCTCCTCTTTGCGCAAAAACAAAACCACCCACCCCAAAAAACAAAAATACAAAGAAGAAAGCTGATAAACGTACACCTTTTTTCATTAAAATGCTTGCCCTATACCCACATAAAAACCAATGCGAGGGTCACCCTTCTCTCTCTTTAAAGGAAAGGCTAAATCAACGCGTAAAGGACCAAGACCCGTCATATAACGTCCTCCTATACCGGCTCCCCATTTAATTTTTTGAGAAAAATCAAAATTCGCCTTTTCCCCTACTAAACCTCCATCAAGAAAACTGACAAACCCTATTTTATCATTTAAAGAAACACGCAATTCTGCTGACCCCTCAATAAGCGCCCGTCCACCAACAACCCCATCATTTTCTGTTTTGATACCAATATTACGGTAAGCATAACCACGAACAGAGCCCCCACCACCAGCAAAAAAAAGCGTATTTGCGGGTACTTGTGCTGTATCATTCCCAAGAATTGTACCAAGCTTTGCCCGCGCAGCAACAACAAAACGATCCCCTTCATCCAACGCCCAATAAGAACGACCTTCTGCTGTTACTTTTGCAACAAAGTTGCTAAAACGCATCTCATAAAAAGGCTCAATGAAAACTTCACCATATAAACCTTTTGTTGCATTAAACTTATTATTACGACTATCGTAAATCAAGCCGCTAGGGAAACCGATTGTTGTAAAATTACGGCTCCCAAAATAGATATCACGTGAATAACCATTTGAAACTTCTACAGCAGCCTGTCCCGATAGATTACCATTAAAAATATGCGTAATACCTAATTTTCCTTTGATGGCTTTTGTCGTATAATTTTCTAAAACATCTTGTTGTATTTTTAATTCTGACCTGAAATCTGTATCTGGCGTGAGTACACCGGGCTTTACAAATGTGCCACCGAAAAGATAATCAAAATTTTTAAAATTATATGATTGCTTTTTATTGCTACCAACACCACTTATTTTTGTTTCAATTTTAAGAGTCTCTGCATGACCAAAAAGATTGTTATGCATCCAATAAGTCTCAAAACCAGCACCGTCTAAAGTTGAATAGCTACCGCCTACACCAAAACGACGCGGTTTACGTTCTTGTACAACAAGTGCAAGTGGTAAACGTCCATCTAGATTAATAGTATCAGCCTCACGTATATTGATAGCACGAAAAACACCAAGGCGCGCAAGACGTTCATTTGCCTTAGCTAACGCATCAGAATCGTATATCTGCCCTGGTTTCAATCCGGTCATCCACGCGATATAAGCTGAATCTACACGTGGTTTCTTACTTATATTACGCACATTTAAAGGACCATAATAAGCCTTTTGTCCAGGAGCAACAACAATCCGTCCTTCAACACGCAACGCAGCATGATCAGCCACGACCTCACTCTTCATAATTTTAGCTTTAGCATAACCTTGTTGCCGCCATCCTTCTATCGCCCATTTTTCTGCTTTCAAAATGGTTTCAGATTTAGCAATAGCCCCAACTTTATAGCCCAATTCTTCAATTGTGGGCATTTTATGCGCTTTACGTTTTTCAAACGGAGCTACTTTATCAATATTGGCAATACTAAAAACATATTGTGGACCAGCATTAATTGTAATAACGATATTCGATTGTGCTGGAAGTTGAGTTACCGGACTTAAATCAGCGACTTCTAAACCATTAATTTTAATGCTAATAACACCACCATAGCGTCCATCAGCATAAAGAGCAGAAAGAATTGCTCGATAATCTGAACGCGCCTTGGCGAGCAAACCAGAAGAACTGGCGGATGCTTTCTCTTTATCAGCAACAAGAGAAGAAACAGATTTAACTATTTTTATACCTTCTAATGGTGCACCTGGCGGTGCAACAACATCAACTTTATAAAATTTCTCTGTACTTTTGGCATAATGTGAAGAAGAATTTGTTTTCTTTTGACCAAAAAGAGGGATGCCGAAAAAATCAAATGCAGCAAGTGGCTGTGGAAAAGAAAAAGTAAAACACAAGCCTATAAATACACAGCGCACAGTCCCTGATTTTAACAAAATTCTTGTCTGGTATACCATAAAATCAGATACCTTATAATACACTTTGCATCTACTACGCTTTAAATAATATAAAAATAAGAAAGGTAAATATAATTACTTTGCACATTTTACACGTTTTATCACATCAAATAACACTCTGCGATACATAACGTTATCCTCGCCTTATATTTTCATAAAATTTTGCACTGTTGTATAACACGAACAGCCTCATTCTTTTTTTCTTAACATATTTATTTAGCTTATTATAAATGTTTTATTGCGTCCCATATCATCATGGTTAAATTTGTACAAATGACTTTCCATGGGAATGCTAAAAAACTGCCCACGTATATAGTTCTCTCTATAAAAAAAGCTATAGAGATGCTTCTTGATTTTTATAAATAGATATGATTGTCTCTACCAAGTCTAAAGGGGGAAAATAAATAAATGATCGCACGTATTACAACTGTTGCTTTTCGCGGTCTAGAAGCAGTCCCTGTCGATGTACAGGTTATGATTTCGTCTGGTAAAATAGGAATGGCTATTGTTGGATTAGCTGATAAGGCAGTTGCAGAAAGCCGTGAACGTGTACAAGCAGCCCTCCACGCTTGTGGACTTTCTATGCCTACTAAACGAATTACGATTAATCTTGCACCAGCTGATTTGCCTAAAGAGGGATCGCATTATGATTTGCCAATCGCCGTAGGCTTAATGCTTGCTATGGGAATCCTCCCTCCCGAAGTAGCTCAAGACTATATCATTTTAGGAGAATTATCACTGGATGGTTCACTTACCGCCGTTAATGGTGTTTTACCAGCTGCCATGACAGCTTTATCACTCGATAAAGGACTGATTTGTCCCTTCCAATGTGGACCTGAAGCAGCATGGGCAAATGCAGAAATAAATATTCTTGCCCCAGAGACTCTGCTCACTATAGTCAACCATTTCAAAGGAACCCAAATTCAAAAACGTCCACAACCGCGCCAATATACTATCGAAACTGAACTTCCAGATCTTTGCGAAATCAAAGGACAAAAAACAGCCAAACGTGCCTTAGAAGTTTGTGCTGCTGGACGCCATAACCTTTTGTTTGTAGGTCCCCCTGGTGCTGGAAAATCTATGCTAGCGCAACGCTTACCTTCCATTTTGCCACCTCTTGATAGCCGTGAGCTTTTAGATGTCTCTCTGATTGCTTCTATTACAGGAGAAACGGTTCATAATACCATTTCACTTCATTGCCCCTTTCGTTCCCCACATCATTCTGCTTCCATGGCCGCAATGATTGGTGGAGGGCTTAAAGGACGACCGGGAGAGGTCTCCCTTGCTCATAATGGTGTGTTATTCCTTGATGAATTGCCTGAATTTTCTCCACAGGTTCTTGATTCTCTTCGTCAACCTTTAGAAAGTGGGGAGTCAGTTATCGCCCGCGCTAATCACCATATTAGCTATCCTGCTCGCTTCCAACTTATTGCCGCAATGAATCCTTGCCGTTGTGGTATGGCAGGCGAAAAAAACCATGTTTGCCCTAAAGGGATACGCTGTCAAATCGATTATCAGTCCCGTATTTCTGGTCCTCTGCTTGACCGAATTGATTTACGGATTGATGTCCCTGCTTTGACGGCTATGGACCTTATGCAACCAGAACAATCAGAAAAAAGCTGCGACGTTGCCAAACGCGTCGCACGGTGCCGTACCATTCAAGCTAAACGTTTTTCAACAATGGGGTTTGATCATATTAGTACCAATGGCGATTGCCCTGCCAAAATTATAGAACAGATTGCCATTCCTGATAAAAGTGCGACCATACTCTTACGAGATGTGAGTGAAAAAATGCACCTCTCCGCACGCGCTTATCATCGCATTCTCAAAGTTGCACGCACAATTGCTGATCTTGACGGATCAGATACTCTTTCACGCTATCATCTCGCAGAAGCTATTTCCTATCGACTAGGCGCAGAAAGATTAACAGCCCTTAATTAAAAAACTACTCATCAATAAAAACTTATTGGAAAATAACGCAAATAAAGTTCTGTAAGTTTACCATCCTCTTCTAGAGATTTCAGCGCATAATTGAGTATATCAACCAATTTTTCATTCTTTTTTGCAACAGCAAGCTGCATTCCTTGCCCCAATAACTGTGGCGCCATATATGCCCCCCCAACAAAATGGCAGCAATCAACAGATTTTTGTTTTTTGAACCATAATGATAAAGCAAATCCATCATCAAAAATAAGGTCAATTTTACGCTCTTGTAATGCTTTATAGAGCTCTTCTCTCTTTTTAAACCTTTGCCATTTGGCTTTAGGAAAATAATATTGAAAGAGTTTTTCGTGAACACTTTTAGACAAAACACCACTGGTTAAATGTATCAATTGATCGCTTATTGGCTCATCGAGATTTAAACGTCGAGAAGCAACAAATCGCGCTGGAAAGCGCAAATATGACTTTGTAAAAACAAGATCTTGCTGGGTTTTACTTGTTTCTTTTAAACCCGCAATAATGACTTCTGCACCACCATTTTTAACATGTTCTACAAGCTCTTTCCAAGGAATCACTTCTATTTCACAAAGCTTCTCTAATTTTAATTTTGAGCAAATAGCGCGCAATAAATCGATATTATAACCTGTAAGATACCCCGATTGATCAATAAAATTAAAAGGAGGAAAATCAAAAGTTGTTACAAAACGCAAACGAAAGATATCCGTTGTATCAGGTTGTACCAAGTGTTCATGCGAATCAAAAAAAGAAGGCAGCCTTTCAGCTTCTGCGTAAGAGGAAAATAGAACCCCCCCTGCTACAAATAAAATACGAATAAAAATATTGTATGGATTATTGAATAAAAAGTACTGTAAACGCAATTGAAGATGTTTCACATATATAGATTTTTTTATTTTCAAAATCTCTCCCCCATTTTTCAAAACTAAGATGCAACACTTCTTAACTATTATCTAACGCACTTCACCAAAATATCTGGCGTTTAATAAATAAAATTCTTGCTATTTTTGAAACCATTGAAAATGCTTAGATTCCTGATGTTAATTTTCCAAAATGAATATATAAAAAGTAATTTTAGAGAAAAGCGATTTAATTTTTTAATATAAGAAATAAGCTGTATATACTTTAGTGGTACACTTTATTTTATCAAAATATCCCGCGTACCTTAAAATATTAAGACCATTTCCTTGCGTATCACAACCTGGGAAGTATATAGATATATTGAAGAAAAGAGTAAAAATACCCCTCAAATGCCGAGGGTTTTCTCAACATTAAGGTTGCATCAACATTTAAGAGCTGAAAAATAAAATGATGATTCTGATTTGCACTTTATTGTCACGATGGGGAAAGATGGGGGACATAAATCTTGTAGTATTCACAGGGCATTTTGCGTTATACTATTCAAACATCGTTGTAAAATGAGTTTGGGAACATTGAGAGATGCTCCTTAAAAAAGCGCGTGAATAAACAGTACAATGGCGTTTTGTTTTGAATGAGCGATGCAACCTCACGAGAATGCAAGAAACAAAAGCGTAAGATAATTCGTCATTACCCTCATTATTCAAAAACATCACCGTAGACGTTTTTTTAAATTGTAAAGTTGAATATAAAAGATGATCGTGGAAACGTGTTTTTACATTTACGCATTTATATTTTCCTCAAATGAAGCTTTTTTCACATTTTAAAGATGACGCAAACCAATATACACAATATTTTCGCCTCAATCTAACATACAAAAGTTTGAACTGCTTAGAGAGCTCGCAACCATTGTTTTAAATATATGGTAGAATTAGGATTGAAAAATTGATTTATGGATAAAACAAGTGAGACCTTTATTAGTGTAACACAAAAATGCATAACTAATTCTGAAACATTACGCATATGCAAAAATAAACAAAGTAAATAGCATCGTTTATGAAACAGCTTTTTGTATAAGTCATAAGTGTTTATTCGCCTTATATCACCGCCCTAGTGTTTTACAGCATAACAGTACACTATCATTTTATCATTCTCTCCATTATATATCGACAGATATTGAATCTAGATCTGATATACGGTAAATGTTTAATGTGGTTATTCCATAAATAACTGATCAGAACATTGAGCTTTAAAAAAGCGGATAAAATATTGAAATTGAACACAGGAATGGACTAACTTATGAGTGATGAAATAACCTCACCGGCACAAAGCCATGACTATGATGCCGCTTCTATCAAAGTTCTCAAAGGTCTTGATGCTGTACGCAAACGTCCTGGGATGTATATCGGTGATACTGATGATGGATCGGGTTTACACCATATGGTCTATGAAGTTGTAGACAATGCTATCGATGAAGCTTTAGCCGGTCATGCTACTCTTGTAAACGTCACACTCCATGCTGATGGTTCTTGTTCTGTTCGTGATAATGGACGTGGAATTCCAACAGATATCCATCCAACAGAAGGTATTTCTGCCGCTGAAGTTATCATGACACAGCTTCATGCCGGCGGGAAATTTGATCAAAACTCTTATAAAGTTTCAGGTGGATTACACGGTGTTGGTGTCTCTGTTGTGAATGCACTCTCTGTTTGGCTTAAATTACAAATCAGACGGAATGGTAAAATTCATGAAATATCATTTACCCATGGGGTGGCCGATGCTCCATTAAAAGTTGTTGGAGATTGTGATCAAGAAAGTGGAACAGAAATTAGATTTTTACCAAGTTCTGAAACCTTTACTATGGTTGAGTTTGATTTTGAAACTTTAGAGCGTCGTTTACGGGAATTGGCCTTTCTAAATTCTGGGGTTCATATTCTTCTTGTTGACGAGCGTCATGCTGACATTCAATCAGTTGAATTGCATTATGAAGGCGGATTAATAGAGTTTGTTAAATATATTGATCAATCAAAAAAAGCGCTCCTAGACACGCCTATTTACATTGCAAGTGAAAAAGATGGTATGAGCGTTGATGTTGCCCTATGGTGGAATGATTCCTACCATGAAAAGGTCTTGTGTTTTACCAATAATATTCCTCAGCGTGACGGTGGAACCCATTTGATAGGTTTTAGAAGTGCTCTTACGCGACAAATTAATGGCTACGCTGAATCTTCAGGTATTGCCAAAAAAGAAAAAGTGAACCTAACTGGTGACGACTGCCGTGAAGGATTAACAGCTATTCTTTCTGTCAAAGTTCCTGATCCTAAATTTTCTTCACAAACAAAGGACAAATTGGTTTCTTCTGAAGTGCGCCCTATTGTTGAAAGTTTGGTCAATGAAGGGCTTTCGATATGGCTGGAAGAACATCCTAATGAAGCAAAGCTTCTCATTAGTAAAGTGGTAGAAGCTGCAACAGCACGTGAAGCAGCACGCAAAGCACGTGAACTCACAAGGCGAAAAGGAGCGCTTGATATCACTTCTCTACCAGGAAAGCTTGCCGATTGCCAAGAACGAGATCCTGCAAAATCAGAAATCTTTATTGTCGAGGGGGATTCGGCTGGCGGTTCAGCAAAAAGTGGGCGCTCACGTCAAAATCAAGCAATTTTACCCCTTCGTGGTAAAATCCTCAATGTTGAACGAGCACGTTTCGACCGCATGCTCTCATCTGATATGATTGGAACACTTATTACAGCTCTTGGAACGTCTATCGGTAAAGATGAATTTTCACCGGATAAATTACGTTATCATAAGATTATTATCATGACGGATGCGGACGTTGATGGAGCCCATATTCGTACTCTGTTGCTCACTTTCTTTTTTAGACAAATGCCCGAGTTGATTGAACGTGGACATCTTTATATTGCTCAGCCTCCTCTTTATAAAGTATCGCGTGGAAAATCTTCCCAATATATTAAAAATGAAGCAGCGTTTGAAGAATTCTTGATCGATACTGGATTAGAAGAAACAACACTTGAGCTTTCAACGGGAGAAGTTCGTGCAGGAGCTGATTTGTATCAACTCGCTAAAGATGCTCGTATATTACGTCAACTTTTAAATGGTCTTCATACCCGTTATGATCGCAATATTGTTGAGCAAGCAGCAATTGTTGGTGCTTTTAATCTCGAAGCCCTTGCAACACCAGAAAAAGCGCAAAAAATAGTAGATTCTGTAGCACACCGCCTTAATCTGATTGCTGATGATATGGAGCAAGGTTGGAGTGGACAATATACAGCAGATGGAAGTTTATGTTTTGAGCGTATTTTGCGTGGTGTTAAAGATGTTGTTACGCTTGATGTGGGACTTATAAATTCAACTGACGCACGCCAAATTGATCGCATTTCTCAAAATTTTATCGACATATATCATCCTCCTGTTCTTTTACGTCGCAAAGATAAAACAGAGCGTATTTTTGGTCCTATGAGCCTTTTAGAGAGCATTTTTACAAACGGTAAAAAAGGTGTTACTCTTCAACGTTATAAAGGTCTTGGGGAAATGAATGCTGAACAACTTTGGGAAACAACGCTTGATCCCAATGCACGTTCTCTTTTACAAGTAAAGATTAATGATGCAACCGATGCAGATTCACTTTTTTCTCGTCTCATGGGTGATGAAGTTGAACCTAGGCGTATTTTTATTCAAGACAATGCCTTAAGCGTTGCCAATCTTGATATCTAAAGGTACTCTTCTGTTTTTGGCTGTGTAAATATCGTAGTTTTATACGTTGTTTTTTCGTAGTTGAACATTCCCTCTCTATTTCATTTACGATAAAAGAAAAATAAGGAAGATCATATACATGGCAATTGAAACAGAACGTGTAGGAACCAAGGGTGGCATGGAGCACTCTTTTGGTTTTACAAGAGTAGATGAAACACAAAAACAATCCATGGTGGATGGTGTGTTTCATTCTGTTGCTGAAAATTATGACAAGATGAATGATATCTTATCCTTAGGGCTACACCGTGTGTGGAAAAATTCCATGATTGCTTGGCTTTCCCCACCAGCACTTTCTCATTGGAAAGTTCTTGATGTCGCTGGCGGTACAGGTGATATTGCTTTTCGTATTCTTAATGCTTCACGCCAAAAAGCCCATGCTACAGTACTTGATATTAATGGCTCAATGCTCAGCGTTGGCAAAAAACGCGCACAAAAAAATGGTCTTGCCCCTCTGATTGATTTTGTTGAAGCCAATGCAGAAAATCTACCTTTTGAAGATCAAAGCTTTGACGCTTACACGATTGCTTTTGGAATTCGCAATGTTCCTCATATTGATCAAGCTCTTAGAGAAGCTTTTCGTGTTTTAAAGCCCGGTGGACGTTTCTTATGTTTAGAATTTTCAAATGTCGAGATGCCTTGGCTCGATAAAATTTATGATCTTTGGTCTTTCCATGCTATCCCTAAGCTAGGTCAATTTATCGCAAATGATGGCGATGCTTATCGTTATTTGGTTGAATCTATCCGCAAATTTCCTAAGCAAGATGATTTTTCCCATATGATCAAGCATGCGGGGTTTTCGCGGGTATCGTACCGCAATCTCACCGGTGCGATTGCAGCGCTGCATTCAGGTTGGAAAATTTAAAAATGGTGCAAATTTTCCCTTACTTTCAATTGATGCGTGCAGGATGGGTTTTAACACGTGAAGGTGTTTTAAGTGCTCTTCCTCATGATGGTCTTCAAGGATTTCCAGCGCTATGTCATCGTATAGCGAGTGCATTAGCACGACGCAAAACAAAAAAGAAACAGCGATCTGAAAATATTTCATATGCCATTAATAAGCTTGGACCCTCTTACATAAAACTTGGTCAATTTCTTGCAACAAGGCCTGATATTGTCGGCCGTGATATTGCGGAAGATTTGTCACAGCTACAAGATCGCGTCCAAACATTTTCTTGCACTGCCGCTATTGCTCAAATTGAAAGTTCTCTTGGTCGCTCTATTGATGATTTATTCGTAAATTTTTATCCCCCCATTGCCGCCGCTTCTATTGCTCAAGTTCATCCAGCTGAATACAGTGATGAAACTGGCCATAAGAAAAAATGTGCTGTAAAAGTTATTCGTCCCAATATCAGAGCACGTTTTTCTAAAGATCTTAGAGGATTCTATCTCATTGCTCATTTACAAGAGCGCTATATCCCTGCCTCTCGAAGGCTTCGTCCTGTTTGTGTGGTGGATACTTTAGCACAAACAACACGACTTGAAATGGATTTACGCTTAGAAGCAGCAGCTATATCTGAAATGGCTGAAAATATTCAACATGATACAGGCTTTCGGGTTCCACGTATTGACTGGGAACGGACAGGACGTAATGTTCTTACAATGGAATGGATTGATGGTATAAGAATATCCGAAACTTCCAAACTCAAAGAAGCAGGATTTGATTTGAAGGCGCTTGCTATTACGCTTATTCAATCTTTTCTTCGTCATACATTGCGTGATGGTTTTTTTCACGCCGATATGCATCCTGGTAATTTATTTGTAGATGAAAAAGGATGTATTGTTGCTGTTGACCTAGGCATTACAGGAAGGCTTGGTAAAAAAGAAAAGCATTTCCTTGCTGAAATTCTTTATGGCTTTATTACCCGCGATTACCATCGGGTTGCACGCGCCCATTTTGAGGCAGGTTATGTTCCTTCACACCATAATATCGAAAGCTTTGCGCAAGCCAACCGCGCTATTGGCGAACCAATTCACGGACAATCAGCACAAAGCATTTCCATGGCTAAATTGCTCACTTTATTGTTTGAAGTCACTGAATTATTTGACATGCAAACGCGACCTGAACTTTTATTGTTGCAAAAAACGATGGTTGTTGTGGAAGGCGTTGCCCGCACATTAGACCCCACTTTTAATATGTGGAAAGCTTCTGAACCCGTTGTCAAAGAATGGATTAGTAAAAATTTAGGACCCGTAGGCGTTGCAAAAGACTTTAGTGAAGGAGCACAAGCTCTCCTTTCGCTGGCACGCAAAACACCACAATTGGTTCAAAATTTCCAACGTATAGAAGAAGATTTCAATCAAATGAGAAAAACAGGTTTTAATCTTTCTCCTGCTACCCTCAAACAACTTGCTGTGGAACAAAGTCATAGAAACCGTTATGGTCGTTATAGTCTTTTTATCATTGCACTTTGTTGCGCTTGTCTTACTTTTTACTTTTTTCATCTTTTCTAATCTCCTTAATATGCTAAAATATCAACAATGAAATCATTGCAATCATTTTATTTCTTGGAGGTATTTTATGGCCAGTATTACCATTCGTAACCTGTCTCCTGAAACCAAAGAAGCTTTACGCATACGCGCCGCGCAAAATGGTATTTCTATGGAAGAAGAAGTCCGACGCCTTTTAAGCAATCCCACTCCTCTCACCACACAACCCCTTCATACTAGCGCTGTTGAAATGCAATCATTGAAATCAAAATCTCTCCTTCTTATTATTGGTGGAAGTATTGCATCCTATAAAGCACTTGATTTGATTCGCCGTTTACAAGAACGTGGAGCACATTTAAAAGTTGTAATGACAAAAGCAGCGCAAAAGTTTATTACGCCTTTAGCCGCTGAAGCTTTAAGCGGTGGTACTGTATATACTGATTTATTTTCACGCGAAGAAGAACACGATATCGGACATATCCGTTTAGCACGTAATGCTGACCTTATTATTTTAGCCCCTGCTACAGCCAATCGCATTGCAAAAATAGCCAATGGCATAGGAGATGATCTGACTGATTGCATTCTTTTAGCGGCACGCTGTCCACTCTTAATTGCACCCGCCATGAATCCGTCCATGTGGGCGCATCCTGCCACTATTCGCAATGTTGCACAACTGCGCGCAGATGGCGTTCATATCATCGGACCAGAAATCGGAAATATGGCTGAACGTGACGAGATAGGATATGGACGCATGAGCGAACCTTTAACTATTGTTGCTACCATAGAGGCTCTTTTGAATGGGCATGAAAAACCTCTCTCTGACCGCCATTTCATCGTTACCTCTGGCCCTACCCATGAACCAATTGATCCAGTACGTTATCTTGCTAATAGGTCTTCAGGTAAACAAGGCCATGCCATCGCAACCGCTCTTGCGCATTTGGGTGCAAAAGTAACACTTATTTGTGGACCTGTTAATCTTGCAGACCCACAAGAAGTAAAAACCATTCATGTTGAAACAGCACAACAGATGTTACAAGCCGTTCAAACCGCATTGCCTGCTGATGGTGCTATCTTTGTTGCCGCTGTTTGTGACTGGCGCAGTCAAACGCAGTCTTTACACAAAATTAAAAAGAATGCTCATAAAATACCACCATCCCTTCATATGGTTGAAAATCCTGACATTTTAGCAACGATTGGACACGCTCCAAACCGCCCCTCATTGGTCATTGGTTTTGCTGCTGAAACATGTGATATCATTGCCAATGCGCAAAAAAAATGTGTTGAAAAAGGAGCTGATTTCATTCTTGCTAATGATATTTCTCTTCAACTAGATGGTACAAGTGTCATGGGTGCTGATACAAATCAAGTTTATCTCGTAAGTAGAAAAAAAGTTGAACAATGGCCCCATATGAGTAAACAACACGTAGCGCAAAAATTAGCAAACGTGATTGTATCATTTCTTGCCCCCAAAACACCTACTCCTCATGAGGAAAATATACCCCTTTGCAAATAAGAACTCTTCAAACGCGTTGATATTAAAACACCTTATAAAATAGAACTGACAATATGTGTCTATCCATCTCAATTAGTATATAATATTTCTGGTTTATAATGATAATATCGCATTGTTCATATTAAATTAGAATCCCAGATATCATAAGATTCTCTCATTCCCAATCTCTCTCATGTTGAATCAATAAAAATCATTTTCTTGCACGTTGTAAACAAGGATAACTGTATGAATACAAAACGTTTCAGAAAGAACTAAAAGCGCTTATAATGGACCGTCTCAAGAACCAAGGGCTTGTCTCGGACAACACTGAGGATGATGGTGCCAGCGTGCTCTTTTTATTAAGCGTAAAGTTAGTGATGCCCTATAAGTTTTATATTATTCACGAGAGCTTTACCCATATACCATTCACAAACGCTGTTGCGAAATGGGTGTGATGAGCCGTTGGGAAATGTTTTTTTAAAAAATCCTATCTCACCCTAGCCTTCATAAAAGCAGGATCTATTGCACCACTGTCTCGCCAGCTTATAAAAAAACAAGCTATCATTCACTTTGGCTACCATCAATTTTGACAAAGCTCTTGCACTGGATAAAATTTATAAAAAGCATTTTCTTTATTCAATGTTTTTATCCCCATATTGGTCATATTTATAATATGCAAATAAATGATTTTGATTGTTTCATGATGAGAGCAGCTAATGAGAAAATATGACAACTTTATTTTGAGCTCTTATTCGCTATGAAAAATAATGTATAAATCAATGATATTATAACATCTCAATGCAATTTGAAGCATATCTCACACTGACGCTTATAAAGAGTGTAGACAAAATTCACTGCACCACTGTCTATAAGTTTATGAAACTGAAGCCTTTATTATTTTCCTCAGTGATCGGTCTTTAAGATTAAATGTGTGTGTCCTCTCTTCAGAATACCAAGACCACAAAAACTAGAATTTTATCCATGATATCCTCACATTGTGATGTTTCATGAGAAGCATTTTTATTCCTTTATCGAAAGCTTTGTATCCATACATTGGTCTCGCCTATAATGTGTACGTAAATAATTTTTTGATGTTGAATAGAGTCTTTGAAATTAAAGAATATTTCTATATTTGGGATTTTATTCAAGTTGAAAATGATCAATTCTCTTCGATAAATTAGTGGTGTTATTATCTAAAAATTATTTGATACAATGCACCACTTGTATGAAAAGTGCTTCAATGAATGCTTACTTCATTGCACTTATAGCTTTTAAAATTCAAAATCTCATCATTTTTAAGCATCCGTGGTTTTTCCCTTTCTTTGCTTCTTCTCAAAAAACTGCTCTTCTATGGGATCGGACGGTCAATCGCCTAAGCTTATTTTTTCCACTTCTATCATATTAATCATTCTGTTGCCCAAAATTAGAATATCTACGGAGCTACTACGTTACCCCTATTCCATTGAACTCAATATTTTTTTGAAAGCGAGGGGCAAAAGCATGCCGCCAAATAGTAGAAAAGTACAGAATTTTAGGAATTGTGCAAAACAATTAAGCACTTAGATAAACGAAGTTAGATAACTCTACTGAATAAATAGAAGTAAACAACTTTTCTCCCAAATAGTTCTTATTCCTTAATTTTTTACATATATCATATAAACGGAATAATCTACACTATGTACAAAAATACTAAAAATTTCTTCTACAACAGCTACTTTTTAAATTCTTCTTTGTTTTTAAAAATCAAAATTTCTATTTATTCAAACTTTATTTTTAACAAAGAAACTTTAACCGTTTTTTATAATGTTCTTGAAAAAAATCTTGTAATTCAAAGAAAGAAAAAATTACACTGTACATACTTTAAATATATTTCTTGTTTTTTTTGCTTCTTTCCTTAGTTTATTAATCTATGATTTTTACTGCTGCTTATCGTGCTTTACAACGTCTTCTGACCTCGCAATATCGTATTATGATACTGAAAGCATTGGGGGTTACTTTTTTCATTCTCACCATTTTATGGTTATGTGTGCACCAACTTTTTGTGTCTTACTTTTGGCCCTGGATTGCTCAATTTCTTCCTGGACTTCCTAGTTGGGCGGGATGGATTGGTTTTAGCATGCTTATCATTTTTAATCTTGGTTTGGCTCTTTTGTTGGCTTTTTTGATTGCACCGATCTCAGCTATGATTGGTGGTTTTTTCATTGACTCTGCTGCTGAAATCATTGAAAAAGAGGATTACCCAAACGAGCCTATTGGACAAGCTTTGCCGTTTCAGCGTTCTCTTATCATTTCCTTTAAATTTGTTATTTTAAGCCTTCTTGGTAATGGAATTGCTTTTATTTTATTCTTCATACCAGGTATTAATTTAATTGCTTTTTATCTTATTAATGGTTATTTGCTCGGTCATGAATATTTCTTGTTTGCGGCTTACCGTTTTCGAACAGAACAAGATGCCCTTGCTTTTTTACATACTCATTACACAGCGGTTTTTGGCGCAGGATTATTGATAGCGCTTTTTGTTTCGATTCCAATTCTTAATTTAGCAACACCGCTTTTTGCAGCCGCCTTTATGACATATTTACACAAAATGCTTTCCCAAAAGACCATGGCACGCATTACACAAAAATAGTGTTCCTTGACTTTAAGGTTAATAAAACTTGCCAGCCAAAGAAAGCATAATATAAAATTTTATGCTTTATCTTTTATTAAAGCAATATATTGATTTATAATGATAACTTATCGTTTCACAACATGAGTGAAAAACCTAAATATTATGAGGGTTTCTCATTTTAATCCTATTCATATTGGATCAATTGAAATCGTTTGTTAATATGTCATAAATGGAGGTGGTGTGCGGATAAAAGTACTTTCAAAAAGGCGTGAAATATCTTTATATGAATCCTCTTAATGCAAACATTATCGTCGTATTGAAAACTGAAAAAGAATATGATGGTGCCGCTTTGTACCTTCTATTTCAGTAAAAACGGATAGCATAATGTTTTTTATACCATTCATGGAGAGTGTATACTCTTCATAAGAGAGTTTTGGAAATTATTGAAAGATATCTGTGTAAAACAAGCACGTAAATGAGTAATATAATGGTATTTTGAGCGTATTCTATTTTAATTGTAAAAAGCGTGCGCTTTAAAGAAACCTTTTGAAAAAAATCTTGCTCTGATGTTAGCGTTTCGCTAATATAGCGTTATTGTATTCATTATCTTTAATGGATTATTTTAGCCTTGTTAGCGCCTTATACTATAAGGTTTCTTTTCTTCAAAACTGTTGATACGAATGATTAATTGGATATTCATTTTTATTAAAAAATAAGGCGTTTGTTAACCATCGCAAGGAGTAAATTTTAACACCAAAGTAAAAAATACAAACATGTAAGTTCTTAAAACTTATGAGAAATTTATTATAGGGAATACTCTTCATGATGCATATGATTGTTATAATATGGGAAAAATTAAAAATTAAAAAACAAGCTATACGTACACTGATAAAAGTATTAAATAGACTCCTTTGTTCAACCGGTAAAGCAAATGTGACTGCTTAAGTTCTATATTCTTTCAAATCATGCAAAAGATGCACAATATTTAAAGGAAGGTTATAAAGATGAACTGGATTACAAATTATGTTCGTCCTAAAATTAACTCTATATTGGGGCGCCGTGAAATTCCAGAAAATCTATGGATTAAAGATCCTACCAGTGGTGAAATGGTCTTCCATAAAGATCTGGAAGCTAATCAATTTGTAGCTCCCAATTCTGGTCATCATATGCGTATCAGTGCTAAAAATCGTCTCATGCATTTTTTTGATGATGGTGTTTATACAGCTCTTGAAAATCCAAAAGTTGTAACAGATCCTTTAAAATTTCGTGACGAAAAACGCTATATTGACCGGTTAAAAGATTATCGTTCTAAACTTGGGGTTGATGACAATATTTTAAGTGCACGTGGTACGATTGAAGGCTTACCAATTATTGCAACTGTTCAAGATTTCGCCTTTATGGGTGGATCACTTGGTATGGCTTCAGGAGAAGCTATTATCAAAGCTTTTGATACTGCCATTGCTGAAAGGCGTCCGCTGGTTCTTTTTGCTGCTTCTGGTGGTGCACGCATGCAAGAAGGAACACTCTCGTTGATGCAAATGCCCCGTACAACAGTAGCAATTGAAATGTTGAAAGAAGCAAAGCTTCCCTATATTGTTGTGCTGACTAATCCAACCACCGGTGGTGTTACTGCTTCTTACGCCATGCTTGGTGATATTCACATTGCCGAGCCTGGCGCTATGATTGGTTTTGCTGGTCCACGTGTGATTCAACAAACTATACGCGAAACCCTACCAGAAGGTTTTCAAAGTAGTGAATATCTGCTTGAACATGGTATGATTGATATGGTTGTATCGCGTTTAGAAATGAAAACAACAATTGCGCGTATTTTACGCTTGATGATGAAACGCCCTGCTGTTTTTAACCCTTCCGATCCATCCCCAACAGACTCTCAAACATCGCTTTCTAGGACAAAAGCAGCTTAAGTTTATGCAACAAAGTCAAATACAAAGGGTGGTGGATGATTTACTAAAAAATTATCCGAAAAAATTTGATCTTTCTTTAGAGCGTATTGTTCACCTTTTAGAGCGTCTTGGTAACCCACATTTAAAACTTGCCCCTGTTATTCACATCGCTGGAACAAATGGCAAAGGATCTGCTTCAGCAATTTGCCGTGCTCTTTTGGAAAGTGCAGGATACCGCGTTCATGTTTATAGCTCACCTCATCTCGTCAACTGGAATGAACGCTGCCGGTTAGGTCAAAAAGGAGGTGGTCAACTTGTTACAGAAAACCAATTGGCTGAGACAATCCGTGAAATTATAAAAGTAAATCGTCAAGAGCCGATTACTATTTTTGAAATTTTTACAGCCGCTGCCTTTATGTTGTTTAGTATACATCCAGCTGATGTTGTCATTTTAGAAGTTGGATTGGGAGGACGTTTTGATGCTACCAATGTCGTTAACAAACCAGCTGTATCGCTTATTATGCCCATTGATTATGATCATGAGAGCTTTCTTGGAAATACAATTGCTCAAATCGCTTTTCAAAAAGGAGGGATTATCAAACCAAACGTTCCTGTAGTCATTGGGAAGCAAAATTATGAAGAAACTCTTGCTACTTTAATACCCCTTGCTAATAAAAATAAAGCATTTTATGCTCTCTTTGATCAAGATTATCAAAGTTATAAAGAACATGGACGTATGGTTTTTCAAAACAATCAAGGTCTCATGGATCTTCCCCTTCCTAACCTTATTGGAGACCACCAAGTTGCCAATGCTGGTGCATCTCTTGAAGCAGTTTATCAAGCGGGTTTTCAACTTTCAGAACAAACCATAAATGACGCTTTAAAAAATATTTATTGGCCCGCACGAATGCAGCATCTTACCCAAGGACTTTTGGTTGATCAACTATCTCCTGATATTGATTTATGGTTAGATGGTGGTCACAATCCTGCTGCAGGAAAAGTTATTGCGGCAGAACTTACACAATGGAGAAAAAAAACAGATCGCCCCATTATTATGATTGCTGGCATGCTTAATACCAAAGATGCTGTCGGTTATTTTCGTCCTTTAGCTAACCTTGTCGATAAAGTATATACGATACCGCTGCTTGACAATAATGCCAGTATCTCTCCAACAGACTTAGCTGAATCAGCCCAAAAAGTAGGAATCCCTGCTGCCCCAAAAGCGCACCTACAAGATGCTTTGCATAAAATTAAAATGGAATATAAAGAGGCTATTGTCCTTATTAGTGGTTCTCTTTATCTTGCGGGTGATATTTTGCGTGACAATAAAACACCACCGTGCTAGATAATTAGCTATTTTTAAAGCTTTGAAAGATAGACTTTTTAATCATGCAACTTGATTGTGCACTTTATCAACATCCTAAACTCATTACTGTTTTTGGCGGATCCGGTTTTGTAGGACGACATGTCGTTGAAACTTTGACTAAGCGGGGATATCGCGTTCGCATCGCTGTTCGTTGTCCACAAAAAGCTTATTATATGCTCCAAATAGGAGAAGTAGGACAAACCCAAATGCTTAAAACAGATATCAAGCATCGTGCCTCTGTTGCACGCGCATTGCTTGGAGCTGATGCGGCAGTGTTTTTACCCGGTAGCTTAAAACAAGCAAATCAATCGAATTTTAAAAACACACAAATTGATGGTGTTTACAATGTTGCTGAATTAACAGCAGAAACTGGTATTCCGCTCATCTATATGTCAACACTTGTGGCTAACGAGAATGCTTCATGTCTTTATGCACGTGTTAAGTTTATGGGTGAACAAATCATTCATAACAAGCATCTTCAAGCAATTATTATCCGTCCATCCGTTATCTTTGGACCAGAGGACTGTTTCTTTAACACCTTGGCAGATTTGTCACGTTTTTTACCAATTATGCCTCTTTTTGGAGGTGGGCAAAGCAAATTGCAACCCGTGTATGTTGGTGATGTTGCTGAGTTTATCGTGCGCGCTTTAGATGGACAGGTTGCTTGGGGAAAAAATTATGATCTTGGTGGTCCCCAGATTATCACCTTCCAAAATGCTCTTGAAAATATACTTAAAATCATTCGTCGTAAAAAAACAATCCTATCTATGCCTCTTTCTGTCGGTCTATTGATTGGAGGAATTTTGGGAACAATCGGTAAATTGCCTTTTGTACCAACACTCGTAACAGCCAATCAGATACGTTTTTTGCAAATGGATAACATTGTCTCTAAAGAAGCTATAGAGAATGGATATACGCTAGAAGGTGTGGGTATTACCCCCAGAGCAATGGCAGCATTCTTGCCAAGTTATCTCTGGCGATTTCGTCCACATGGTCAATTTTCCCAAAACCTACTCGTCTAGAATAAATTCTTCCAAAACTGAGTTAATTATTTGATTTATAATTCATAGCGCGTTGTTAGCGGTTTTAAAATCAGAGTGTTCAATAGAGTGATGTTTTTACATTTTAAATACTCTATTCAGTATCACAAAAAATGTTTAATCGTATATCTATAGTCTTTTGATAAAAATCGTTGAAAACAGGAGAAAAGCACTTCTTATAAACTGTCTTTATCCAAGAGCAGGTGCAACATTGGAATCCTAAAGAACCGATTCTGAACTGCCTATCCATAAACATGATAATCTATGGCTTTGCATTTATATTATTTTGCTAAAAAGCTTAATAATGAGATTAAAGTAATTCTTCCTTTTTCAACAACCGCATAAGTGTGTAGAATACGAGTATACTACTTTCGATATTATCCCATAAAAATCAATATAAAAACTGTAAAGCAATGCACCATTTTTATTATTTAAAAGGTATTCCCTCTGGAGACTTTTAAAAGCTTTAAAGTTACGTGAAAAGGATAGAATTTTGTTTATATAATAAAACTTATCATGAAGATCTCCTACTCCGTCAGCAACATCACTACTCAGATCCATAAATGCATATTTGTTGCACAAATTTATGGAGATTTTAAAAGAGCTTTTTCACATAAAGAAGTCCTCTTCTTGTCTTGCATTTTTTTTTAATTTCTCCTACCGTCTCGGAAAAACTTATTTTAAAGGAATGAAGAATGGCAGCTCAAGATTTTGTTGTCAAAGATATTGCACTTGCCGCTTATGGTCGTAAAGAACTTGATATTGCTGAAACAGAAATGCCTGGTTTGATGGCTTGTCGTAAGGAGTTTTCTTCCAGTCAACCTTTGCGCGGAGCGCGTATTTCTGGCTCATTGCACATGACAATTCAGACAGCTGTTTTAATTGAAACATTAAAAGCGATTGGCGCCGATATACGATGGAGCTCTAGCAATATTTTTTCTACGCAAGACCATGCAGCAGCAGCTATCGCCGCAACTGGCATTCCTGTATTTGCCATTAAAGGTGAAACATTGGAAGAATATTGGACTTATATAGATGCAATCTTCCAATGGCCAGATGGTAATCCTTCCAATCTTATTTTAGATGATGGAGCTGACGCCACAAACTATATTTTAATGGGAAGTCGTGCAGAACAAAATAAAGATATTTTATCGCATCCCAAAACAGAAGAAGAAGAAATTTTTTTCAAACAAATACAAAAGCGTATGGATGCAACGCCAGGTTTTTTTACACGACAGCGCGCAGCAATTAAAGGTGTAAGCGAAGAAACCACAACAGGTGTAAACCGTCTTTATCAGTTACAAAAAGAAGGACTTCTACCTTTTCCTGCTATTAATGTTAATGATAGCGTCACTAAATCAAAATTTGATAATAAATATGGATGTAAAGAATCATTGGTCGATGGTATTCGACGTGGAACAGATGTGATGATCGCTGGTAAAACTGCCATTGTCTGTGGTTATGGTGATGTAGGAAAAGGTTCAGCAGCATCTCTTTCTGGTGCTGGGGCTCGTGTTAAAGTAACAGAAATTGATCCTATCTGCGCTCTTCAAGCCGCTATGGATGGCTATGAAGTTGTTAATTTGGATGATGCTGCTTCCAGTGCTGATATTATCATCACGACAACAGGCAATAAAGATGTTGTTCGTTTAGATCATATGCGACAAGTAAAGGATATGTGTATTCTTGGAAATATTGGTCATTTTGATAACGAAATCCAAGTCGCTGCCCTTAGAAATTTGCCATGGACAAATATTAAACCACAAGTTGATATGATCACCTTTCCCGATGGAAAACGCATCATTTTGCTCTCTGAAGGGCGTTTGTTAAACCTCGGGAATGCGACTGGGCATCCTTCTTTTGTCATGTCAGCCTCGTTTACTAATCAAGTTTTAGCGCAAATTGAACTTTTTACCCGTTCAGAACACTATACAAATGAAGTCACTGTTTTGCCTAAACATCTTGATGAAAAGGTTGCACGTCTACATCTGGATCGGTTAGGAATAAAATTAAGTGTTTTATCAGAAGAACAAGCCGCTTATATTGGAGTCTCACCACAAGGACCTTATAAACCAAACCATTACCGTTACTAATACGTTTCCTTGGGTTAAAAAAGGGAAAGATGCCGTGCTCAGCTTTGGTGACTATAACCCCAAAGAAAAAACTCAAAAAGAGATCCGAATCTATACGTATATATTTTGCCTTTTTTTCTTTTTTTCTCCAACATGCGCTTTTGCTCAGTCATTGGAAGGTTATTTACCATTTTTCTTCACTTTGCCGAATGGTCCATGGCTGCTTTTAGCGCTGTGTGGAGGAATTTCTTGTGCTTCACTTCTCTCGTGTATAGCTGTTACCGTGCGTGCAAAAAAAACTGCACAGAAGCCTTTGAAGATAATTCAGGCAAATTTTTCTGAAAAACTTAAATATTATGAATGGCTTCTGGAAGAAACCGAGCAATTCCTTCTTATTTGGGAAAATCCAACAACTTTACCCCGTGTTGTTGGTGCTCTTTCTGCATTGCAAAAAATAGGAATCGATCAGAAAGATTTTCAGCGTTTTGAGCTCTGGGTTGAAGAAAATTCTCTGCGAGAACTTGATTATGTATTGACTCAACTACGTTGTAAATGTCACCCTTTTGATCTTTCTATCACCACCACAAACAATGTACCGCTACAAGTTACAGGAGTCATCGCAGGAACAGTCGCCATTGCTCGTTTTCAAGATATCTCAAAACAACAGAGAGAAAATTCTCGTTTACAGAAAGATATCGCCCGCCTTCTTACTGAATTGAGAATGCAGCGTAATCTTCTTGATCTTATTCAAGAGCCCGTATGGATAAAAGATTGTGAAGGAAAAGTTTGTTTTATCAATCGCGCCTTTAGAGAAATGACAGACTTTCGTGAAGACAGTGATGACGTGGGGGATCTTTTCAATGAAAATACACAACGCAAAACAGATGAAACAGAAACTATTTTTCAAGAACATGTTCATACGGTTATTGGTGGAGAACGGCACCGTTTTCATCTCACACGTATTACAACAGCTGAAGGGATGGCAGCTTTTGCACGTAATGACAGCGCATATGAAAATCTTGCTCATGAATTAAGATATGTTCTTCAAAGCCATTGTGAAACACTTGACCAAATTTCAACAGCTGTAGCCATTTTTGATACAAACCAAAAATTAAAATTCTGTAATCATGCTTTTAAAATTTTATGGCCGTTGGAGAGTTCTTTTTTAGAAAGTGAACCAAGCCATACATTGTTTCTTGAACGTTTACGTGAAAAGGGGCTCATTGCTGAACACCCTGATTGGCGCGCATGGAAAGAAGAACTTTTAAAAGCCTATTGGCAAACAGAATCGAACCAACAAATTTGGAATCTTCCAGATGGGCGTACGGTGCGTGTTGTCTCGAACCCTCATCCACAAGGAGGTGTCACTTGGCTTTACGAAAACCTTACAGAAAAAATTGATCTTGAGCGCCGTTATAATACACTTATTAAAATACAAGGTGAAACACTTGATAAACTTTCTGAAGGTGTGGTCGTTTTTGGTACTGATGGACGCCTTCGCTTATCGAATCCTGCCTTGTCGAAATTGTGGTCTCTTCCTTATAATTTACTGGTAGAAGGAACCCATATTACACAGTTACAAAGCCATTGTTCAGCCTTAACCTTGGGGCAAGAATGGAATCAATTTACCAAGTTCATTACCGGTTTTGCTGAAAAACGTGAAACATTTTCAGGTCGTATAGATCTTAAAAATGATATGATTATTGACTATACTCTGGTCCCTCTTCCTAATGGACAAACGATGCTTACTTTTGTGAATGTTACGGACACTGTCCATGTTGCGCGTGCTCTTCAAGAAAAAAATGAAGCATTAGAAAGTGCTGATCGTTTGCGTAATGAATTTGTCCAACATGTTTCTTATGAATTACGCACACCTCTCACCAATATTATTGGATTTTCCGATATTTTACGTGATCAAATTTTCGGCTCTATCAATGAACGTCAACAAGAATATCTTGAACACATTCATTCAGAATCAGGAACTCTTTTAAATATTGTTAACGATATTCTTGATCTTGCTACCCTTGATGCAGGCATTATGGAGTTGGACATAAAATCGGTTAACATTGCCGATGCTATGATACAAGCAGTAGCACGTGTAGAAGATCGCCTTAATGGACGTCATATTACGCTTTTACAACAAATTTTTCCTTCCTTAAATTCTATTTCTGCTGATGAAAAGCGCTTGCATCAAATTTTTGTGAATGTCCTGAGTAATGCTATTAATTTTGCAACAGAGGCGAGTACTATTGAATTTTGCGTTGATGAACAAGATGATAACATTGTCTTTAGCGTTCACAATCAGGGCTCTGACATCCCAGAAGATGTCCTTGATCGTATTTTTAAACGTTTTTCTTCCCATTCACACCATGGTGGGCGTGCGGGAGCGGGTCTTGGCCTTTCCCTTGTAAAAAGTTTCGTTGAACTACACGGTGGACATGTTGAAATTCTTACCGGTTCTGGAAAAGGAACAACAGTTAAATGTTTTTTCCCACTCTCCAAAGGAGATACGATTTTTTAATTTTAACCTTTATGATAACAAAAATTTTTCATCCATTTCATGGAACTTTTAATGAATTTTAGTTTTTTTCTTGAAAATGAAGAGGCAACAAAGCTTTTTGCACAAAATTTAGCTCTTTCTTTAAAGCCAGGAGATCTTGTAACGCTGCAAGGAGATCTTGGAACTGGAAAGTCAACCATTGCACGTACAATCATTCAAACACTTGCGAACGATAACACTATGGATGTTCCAAGCCCTACTTTTACTCTTGTGCAAAGCTATCAACTTCCAAAGTTTGAAATTATTCATGCTGATCTTTATCGCCTTTCTATGGCAGAAGAAATTGATGAATTAGGGCTTCATGAAGCTCGTGAGAAAAATATTTTACTTGTTGAATGGCCAGAAAGAAATACAGCTCTTTTAGAGCTTGCCACTTTTGCACTCACTTTACACTATAAAGAACATGGGCGTCATGTAACAGTTAGATCAGCGCAACATTCCATTGAATGTTTGCAACAGTCTTTCGCAATTCGTACATTTTAAAAAAACATGAACATCATCATTTTTTAATTTGATAATACCTCAGTACTACCTATGAAATCTGAGATGATGGACAACATAAAGAAGGCTTCATGGAGGCACCAACCATGGAAGATGAAACGAAATGCTGACTCTTTTATATAACAATGACATAAATTGCAAAGGACAGCCATTAATTTATAGGAATTCATCAATTTATTTTAGAGAATCTGATACCTACAATTTTGATTTTAGAGAATAGTATAAGAGAATTTTAAATTGAAGTGATAACCCTTTAGAAGAGCATTATATAACCTGTAGTGAATTGCTTGTTTCTTTCTGCTTAAAAACTGTGAGCTTCAGAAAAGTAATTTGCAAAGTTTTTGCTTAAAATCTCCCTTTATGTGTTGAAAACACTATCTATCTCAATAGTCTTATCTAAGAAGAAATACCTTTAATGAAATTATCATTCACCCAATATTTTTAACGCGCCTATAAGGAAAGAATTGCATATATTCTTCATACAAAGCAATTTTTTATAAAAAATGGTCAATTGAATCATGCATAAAAGCACGAATTCTTAAATTCATTTAAAATTTTGATTTTTATTGTCTTTTCATTATAATATAATGCAAAAAAGAATATTTTAAAAAAGTCAAAAGGAGAGACAAAATTTCTCTCCTTTATAGTGATTATACGTGGAATTAACTAAGCCCATCTTTTATCCATTCAGAAAGACGTCCTTTAGAGGTAGCGCCAACCATATTCGATGAAATATTTCCATTTTTAAACATTAGTAATGTAGGGATAGAACGTACTCCGTATTGGGTAGCCAGTTCCGGATTTTCATCAATATTTACCTTAGCAATTTTAACTTGATTTTGCATTTCTATTGAAATTTCATCCAAAATTGGAGCAATCACTTTGCAAGGGCCACACCATTCTGCCCAAAAATCAACCACAACAGGGGTGGAAGAGGTTAGAACTTCACTTTCGAAATTGTCCTTATCAACTTTTATACACGTCATTTATTTATCCTTTATATTCACCTTTTATAGATTGGTATAATAACAATTCATATCAAGTTATTGCAAAGATAAATTATTAAAGGACTTTTTTACACTAGGGATTGTGCGTTGTGTTTGTTTGAGCGATTTTATGAAAGTAAATAAAGTGTAAAAATGCTTTGCAGGGAAAAGACTAACTTATAAGGCAACTTCACTAAGAAATGCCTCAAGTTTTTCTGGAGGAAGTTTAAAAATTTTGGCTTCTTTACTGTAGATAAGCAGAGCCTGTATATCTTTATCGGGATGAATAGCTTGCAATAATTTTCGATAAAGAGCCATTTGCAACCAATGATGGGAAGCAATAGCAGCTTCATTTTCTGGCGGGGTTCCTGTTTTAAAATCTGCAAAGATAACGCTGTTTTGCGTGATGTAGAGACGGTCAAT
The DNA here is from genome assembly GCF_042196445.1 of Bartonella sp. AP11XZML. Lineage (NCBI taxonomy): Bacteria > Pseudomonadati > Pseudomonadota > Alphaproteobacteria > Hyphomicrobiales > Bartonellaceae > Bartonella > Bartonella sp. AP11XZML. Next base: position 88,596 of record NZ_JBHIQF010000077.1, on the reverse strand, counting down.
TTGACCAGAGATTGCTTGTTCTTTTCCACGAATTTTCACAATACCCATTAAGGAGACCTCAGCACGTGAATGCTCAGAGAAAAGGGGTTTGAGATAAACATGATCTAATATTTTCCAAATATGGCTAAGAGCATCTTCTCTTTGGCTCTCATGCCAATGAGAGGCTTTGATATTGAGATAGTTTCGAGCATAATCTCGACATTTTTGTGGGGGACAATCGGGCAAATACTGTAACAATCGGTGAACGAGATTACCATATTCAATGGAAAAAGCTCTGTTTGTGTTCATGGCTCCTAAAACAGGTGAAGTGGTAAGCTGTTTTGGATTTGAGGACAGCTCTGTATCAGCTTCAATGGAAAGGCTCGCCACTGACGGTTTTAACGGTTTTGGTAACACTGGTTCTGCTGGTACTTTATGAGAGAAAAAAGCAGGCAAAGGTGGTAAGGTTTGGCATTCAGCGGAAGGAACTTTTGAGTTTATAGAAGTAGAAGAAGCAGGTGTAATGCAATAACGCCAAGCTGCAATATCTTCCGAAGAATCTTTTATAGCAAGGGCATGCGGTTCGAGGGCTTTTTTTACGAGTTGTAACCATGTATAAGATGGCGTTTTCGGACCTTTATATCCACAAATAAACAAGCGATCTTCAGCGCGTGTCATTCCTACATAAAGAAGACGCCTATATTCTTCTTCTGCACGCTCTTTTAAATATGAAATTGCTTGTTTAGAGAGTTTTGTATTAAACTTTTCATTGGGGCGCCAAATAAAGGCTTGTTTTCCGTTCCATTGTGCATTGTTTAAAGGAACTTTAAGCAAGTGAGGCGCATGCTGAGGATGCCAAATCGCACTGCCAGGATCGACTAAAAACACAACAGCAGCCTCTAGTCCTTTTGCAGCATGAACAGTCATAATGCGAATTTCTTCATTACTTTGTTCAAATTCACGTTTAATTTCTGGTTCGCTTGCACTTAATGTTTCTAAAAAAGCTTGTAATCCTGGTAATCCTGTTTTTTGAATAGTGAGCGTATAATCCATAAAAGCATCGAGCACATCATTTGCTTCAGATCCTAAACGAGACAGAATTTTTTGTCGTCCCTTATCATTGTTCAAAATATGGCTATAAAACTCGAAAACTGGTATTTTATCCACTAAAGCGCGATAATGGTTCAGCTTTTCAAAAGCATCTTTAAAAGATATCTGCGATGATATATGCGCGCACAGACTTTGCCAAAGAGAGCCGGTGCGGTGTACGGCAAGCTGATAGAGTTCCTCTTCACTAAGAGCAAAAAGTGGGCTTTTTAAAACACAAGCAAGAGAAAGATCATCTTGTGGCTGTAAAACAAAACGCGCAAGCGCCATTAAATCACGGATACTAATATGTTTGGTAAGCTGTAAACGATCAGCCCCTGCTACGGGAATATTACGGTGTTTAAGAGCACGCGAAAGAGCTGAGACAAATTGATCACGTTTACGGACCAAGATCATAATATCACTTGCACGTATTAAGCGTCCTTTTGCTGGAAGCATTTCGCCTTTTTGTAACCAGTCAGCAATCGTTTCAGCAATTTTTTCTGCTAAACGGACTTCAGGTGTATCTAAATGATTAACAGTTGCATGCCAATCTTGAGGAAACTCACTCGTTTCTTTTGAAATGGCATCCCATATAATAACTTCACCCGGACTATGAACCCGAATAGCTTCATGCACCGTTTTTGTATTTTCTGCCGAAAGTCCTTTATAGTTTTCTGGTGTTTCAAAAACAAGATCAACGCTTTTAAGAACATCTGCTGTAGAGCGAAAAGAATAATGCAGTTGTATTTTTTCAAATTGCTGATTTGTTTGTTGCACTTTTTTTTGAATAATTCGTCCATTTGCAGCAAAATTTTCTGGAGCAGCGCCTTGAAAAGAATAAATAGATTGCTTTTCATCTCCAACAGCAAAAAGAGTGCGTATGTTTGTTCGTTGGCTATACCCTGAAAAAAATTCCTGTGCCAACAGTTGAATAATTTGCCATTGCTCAGGGTTGGTGTCTTGTGCTTCATCAAGTAGAATATGATCAAGTCCCTGATCAAGTTTATAGTGCACCCATTGGCTTGCACCTTTGCGCTGTAACAAATGAAGTGTACGCTCAATAAGGTCATCAAAGTCTAAGAAGCCATTGGACTTTTTTAGATTCTTATAAATTTTGAGATAAATAGTACAGAGCTGAAAAGCAGCCATATTGAGGGTGGCAACCTTTGCGCATTGATATTTTTCTAAAAGAACAGAAAGCTTGTTTTGTTTATCTTCAAGCATTTGTTGAATAAAAGGCCAAATTTCGTCTGATTTTTTATGAGATAAATGTGAAAAATTACGCGGCTCACCTTTTGTTGTAAAATAAACATCAGAAATAATATTGAGAATATTTGTCTCATCATGCACCTTTTCTAATTGGGAAAGTTTTGCCACCATATCCTTAAAGCTTTGATTACCATTGGTTTCACAATGCTTAAGAGCATAAAGAGGAAGGCGCGCTGTTTGTTTAATTTGTTCCAGCAGATATTGATTTGTTTCATTGGGCGCTAAGTTAAAAAGCGCGCGCAATTTTTCTTCTCCATTTTCAGATAAAAGAGAAGATAAAAAATCAGACAATTTATGTTGCTTTTCAACTGCTTCATAGAGCAATTGGTTAAAAGTATGTTCGCTAATAACTTGAAGTAACTGTTGCAAAGCAGGTTGTACATCACGACGGGCTAAAAGTTCGCGACGGGATTCTTGTTGTAATTTTTTTCGACCGATATCATCGGGAAGCTCAAAATGCCCTGCAATATTGGCTTCTAACATAAATTGATGCAAGAGAGATTCACAAAAAGCATGAATCGTTTGAATTTTTAAGCCACCAGGCGTTTCTAGGGCACGCGCAAAGAGTTGCCGTGCATAAGTTAGTTTTTGCGCATTAACAGGTTTTTTTTCAAACCGTGTTAAGGTTTCTTGCAGCTGTGCATCATCGAGCTCATTCCAACTAGAAAGCGTGCGAAAAATTCGTGATTGCATAACAGCAGCAGCAGCTCTTGTATAAGTAAGGCATAAAATACGTGCTGGAGGCGTACCGTTTAAAAGCAAACGGATAACACGTTCACTTAAAACGTGGGTTTTTCCAGATCCAGCATTTGCAGAAACCCACACGTTTTTTTGGGGATGTGTTGCTGTTGCTTGTGCATCAAGAGCGGCTTCAGGAATAGAAAAAAACGTCATGATTACTCTTCTTTATGAAAACCACTTGACCATTCCCACAACCGAGCCAAATGGTCGTAGTCACCTTCATATCGTTTTGACATGGGGACAGCATGTGAGAGATAGCCTTGTTGTGGATTTTGATAATAAGTTATGAGTGCGATAAGATTTTCCCATGCATTTTCAGCAAGATCAACAGCACTTAGATAAGTTTTTCCGTCTTTTTTCTTTAAAAGAATTGATTGGGATTTAATTTCACCTTTTTTGTTAAGGGGAATGTAAAATAAATTTGAGGGTGTAAAATCTTGAAAATCTGGGAAGCCCCCTTGTATGAGTAAAGCTGTTTCTAAAGCCAATTGCGGAAATAATAATTCACGAACTTGTTTTGATAAAGGAGGCGTTCCGGTTTTGAAATCTAGAATTTCAACCGTTTTATCTGGCAAAACATCAAGACGATCAGCACGTCCTGAAAGGGTTACCCCTGTTGTTCCTATAGGGATTTTTTGTGATACCACTTCCGAATATCGCTCTCGCAGTCCTAAACTTTGTTCCCATTGAATAAAGCGTGGAGCAAGATTTTCAAAACTATTCCACCAAATTACTTCAATATCGGGTGGAAAGTTGAATTTATCAAACTCTTTACGCCCAATAGCAAGCAGTACATTGAGTGCATTTGCAGCATTTGGATTTTTCATTTGTGTGCAAAAAGCTGCAAGAATAGCGTGATAAAGTGTTCCACGTTCTGAAGCGCTAGGATCATGAATAAGTTCTTTAAGTGGTTTGAGCCTTAAGATTTTTTTGGCATAAATAGCATAGGGATCATATCGCAATGTTTCTATTTCAGTGACTGAAAAATGGCGCGGGCGTATATCAAGAGGTGGAGAAGGGCAAGGACGTTCCACCTCAGAAGTTATGCTTGTATGATCAAGCATCTTTGCCCAATGGCGTAGTATTTCACCTCGTTCACGGATTTGTTCCCAAACCTGTTTTCCTACAACTGTTTCCATGCGTTGTAGCCAGCGTGATGGAATGGAAGGCGTATGATTAACGCGCAATGCGCGACTCATCACCACTTTATCCATTCCCATTGCCCATTGAAAATCATGCGCAGAAAGACCAATACGCTGTTCTGGTGGTTCCAAAGTTAACATCATTTTCATCGGTCGCGATAAAAAAGCATCATTTCGGGTTGATATCGGCCATGATCCTTCATTAAGACCACCAATGACCACTGTATCAACCGTTTGCAAGCGCGATTCCAAAGTACCCCAGATGAATAAACGTGGATGTCCTCCAGGCGAAGGTGCGACGGAACGGGTTGCTATTATGGCAGAAAACATAGCGGGCCATTCACAAAGATGAAATGTTAATCCCGATTGATCACTGACCAATTCACACAAAAAATTTGATAAGGCTTGTCCTGCTTCATGTTGATAAAGATGTGCAAGAGAATTATCCTCATTGCGACCAAAATTTTCAAAAATCTCAACAGTTGCTATTGCAGCCTCATTGATGGTGCATTCTTTCTCTTGTTTCATAAGAGATGTTAAAGGTTCAACAGCTGTCCTCAAAAGATGACAAAGGAAACGTGCTTCTTCACATTTCTGCTGATCAAGAGCGTTGATTTCAGAATTATTATGAAAGTATGTTTCAATCCATTTTTCAAGAAATTGATCACACTCGCAAAGCTTAATACGCCCTGTATTCCCTCGAAGAACAAAAAGTTCAAAATTTTCTGCCATTTCCCGTAAACGATGACGATTTTGTTGGAGTGTTGTAAGGGGATGTTTAAGAAGAGAAAGAAAAGCAATGGGATCATCAGGTTGCAATACATTTTCTAAGATAAGTCGTAAGAGAGTTACAGGCAATGTTTGTGCAAGTGGTATTCCGCCTGAATCATTTGCTTCAATTCCAAATCGCTGTAATTCCACGGCAACACGGCGTGCTAAATTACGGTCATTTGTAATAAGGGCTGCAGTTTTTTTGGGTTTTTCAATAGCTTTGCGTAAGGTAACAGCTATAGCGAGAGCTTCTTCACGTTCATTTATAGCTTCAATAAATGACCAATCTGCACAAAGATTTTCATAATCATCACGGACAATTTGTATCCATTTATCTGTTGTAGAAGCAGGTCGGAGTGCTTCTGATAAAAGAGCCATTCGTTTTTTCTTTGTTATACTTTGTTGGCCAATTTCGCAAACATGATGACGTTGACACTCCATGAGAGTTAGAAGTTTTTTTAAATGATATTGAGGATGGCTAAAAACATTTTCTGCAGGATCAAAAAAATCACAAGCTGTTTTTTCTTTATTGCTTGTGCTTAGTGCATTCCATTGTTCTTCATCCATATGAAGATCAAGGCCAGGAAGAACAACAGCCCCTTTGGGCAGAGAAGATATAACCTTTAAAAGATGAGAAACTGCGGGCATAGAACCTGACACACCAGCAGCAATGATAGGTTTATCAGGCTGCATGCATCGCAAAGTCTCTGCATGCATTGTGAGTACTTGATTACGCCATTCAGCGGGATTACTTCGTTGTCTTTCTTTCAAGATTTTTGGCCAATTTTGCGTAACAATAGTCAAGAAATCGAGCGTTATTTGCCACCATTCAGCGACCATATCAGGTGCAATATTTTTAAGTTCTGACCAATCTGCTCCTTCTGCTTCAATTTCATCCATCAAATGTGCTAAATCTTGCGCAAGCCAAATCGCATCAGCACTATGAGCCGGAATAAGTACATCTTCTGTACCAAACATGGCACGCAGATGCGCAGGCAAATTTTCACGCCATGGACGGATAAGGCGCGCTAAAAGTAAAAGACGTTCGCTTTCTCCAATAGGTGGATCGAGAGCGCTGGTATGATTTTCAACAAAAAGAAAACTGTCTTCATCGACATCTCCTAGAGCACGAATGGTTGGCAAAAATGTTGATTGTGTATCACTTCTTTCAACAAAGGCTAAACGCAAAGCGCGAGCAGCACGACGTGTCGGAACATAAATAAGGCTATCGGCAAGGGCTGTTTGAATATCTCCATTGGGAGCGAAATTATCAATAAGGCTACCAGAAAGTAGTGCATCAACAAAGTGAGGCAAAAAAGCAGTTCCCGGAGAAATAGAAAAGACATGCGGTTTATAGGTCATATGATCTCATATTTGGGATAACAAATTTCAGCTTATTGATTATTTGTATTATTTTGACTGTATACAATATTTATACAAGGAAAAACTGAAAAGCTATGTTTATAAAGCAGATTTTTTAGTTTAGATTTAAAAAATATCAAAATAAATCATATGTCTTAAGTCATCGCGAAAAATATATAAAATTTTTCTGATATTTTTCAACGTAGAATTGGCTACAGTTTATTCTCTAACTCAAATAGGTAATATAAAAATAAATATTAAAGTTTTAAAAGGTTCTAGAGGTACCAGTGCGCTGTAACTCTTTTAATAATAAATAAATTTACCGTATTTTTTATACAGTTCAATCTAAAAATATCCTTTACATACTCCATCACTTTCAGAAAAAAATAGATATCATGATATTGCAAAACTTAAAAAATCAGTTTCATAAATAATATTTTAGAATCCCATAAAAAGCTTGGAAAAAAAATATTTCCACATTTCACAGCGCAAACAGATTACTTTGAGGGAGAGAGTTTTGCGAAAGTTTATCGTGCAAGCCTCTATCTTGCTAGAATTACATCCCTTATGCAAAATAGAATGCCCAAAAATATCATTATGTTACAATTTTATATGTTTGTTTTTAAAGGGACATTTTCCATTGTACTTGATCTTACCTCGTCATGTCATCCCGTAAATAATATAAATGAATAGTATAACGTAAACTTCCGTGAATGGGATGAGATACATCACACACCACCATCATTACATCATAACGCTATAACCACCATCATCATTTTTACCCTCACCCAATATTTTGAAAGCTCTTGGCTATAGAGAAGATCTATAAGAGGTATTGTATTTCTTGCTTCAAGTGTTTTACGCACACACCAATCCTACTTATGATTTTTAAACAAATGATTTTGATTGTTCCCATATAAAAAACGATAAATTATCATTATAAATCAAATTATTGTAGAAAAGATTTTTCTTTATTTTAAGAGCGTACTTGATAATCTTTAAAAGCAGAAAATTTTATTTTAGGAGCTCTTTCTGCTTCATAATTTAATGAAAAATGGTTCTCCGCTAAAAAAACTGGATCACCTTCTAAATCATACGCAATAGCAGAGCGGTGATTGCTGAGAAACTTTTGCAACTCATCTTTGCTCTGCGCTGAAATCCAACGGCATAAATTAAAGCGTGCAGACTCAAAATTCACTGGCAAAGAATATTCTATTTTTAATCGCTCTTTTAAAACATCAATTTGCAAAGCACCAATAACACCAATGAGAGAAGGCGACCCATCATCAGGAATAAACAATTGCACAACCCCTTCTTCAGCCATTTGTTGCAAAGCTTCTTTGAGCTTTTTTGCTTTCATTGGATCGCCCAAACAAACACGACGCAAAATCTCTGGTGCAAAATTTGGTACTCCCTTAAAGAGGATATCTTCTCCTTCAGTCAAAGTATCGCCGATACGCAATGTTCCATGATTAGGGATTCCTACGATATCACCAGCATAGGCTTGATCAGCAATTTGGCGCGAACGCGCAAAGAAAAATTGTGGAGCCGAAAGTGTCATCGGTTTTCCTGTTCGGACCAACTTTGTTTTCATACCACGTTCAAGTGTTCCCGAGCATACCCGAAAAAATGCAATACGATCACGATGATTAGGATCCATATTCGCTTGAATTTTAAAAACAAATCCCGTCATTTTAGGTTCAGTTGCTATGATATTGCGCTGATCTGCACTTTGATCACGAGGACTTTGACCAAAATCAATAAGTGCATTGATCAAATCACGAACACCAAAATTTCGTAAAGCTGAACCAAAATAAACCGGAGTCATATGACCTTCACGGAAAGCTTGAAGATCAAAATTCTTGCAAACACTTTGAGCAAGTTCTACCCCTTCAATAAAAGTGGAACGTTGATATTCAGGGAGTAAATGGACAACCTCTCTGGGATTTGAAACTATTTGCTGTGTTATCTCATCATCTTTTTGACGAAAACGATTATGATGAAGGTCATAGGTACCAACAAAATCTTTACCCGTACCAATTGGCCATGTTATAGGCGCGGTATCAAGAGCAAGCTTTTCTTCAATTTCATCTAAAAGCTCTATAGGATCACGTGCCTCACGATCCATTTTATTGATAAAAGTAACAATAGGAATATCCCGCATCCGACATACTTCAAACAATTTTAATGTTCTAGGCTCAATCCCGCGGGCCCCATCCAATACCATGATAGCACTATCAACAGCTGTAAGCGTGCGATAAGTATCGTCTGCAAAATCTTCATGGCCTGGGGTATCTAGGAGATTAAAAATATGATTTTCATATTCAAACGTCATCACCGAAGTCACAACGGAAATACCACGATCACGCTCAATATTCATCCAATCAGAACGGGTTTGAATACGATCTTTTTTGGCTTTTACTTCTCCTGCAAGTTGAATAGCACCACCAAACAATAAAAGCTTTTCTGTTAATGTTGTTTTCCCCGCATCTGGGTGAGCAATAATTGCAAATGTACGGCGTCGCTTTACTTCCTGCACTCTTCGTTCCATTATTCCTCCACAGGACGTGCAAGTGTTTCAGCAATCAGTGCACGCATTTCATTAATCCCATAAAGCGCTATAAATGATCCCCATCGTGGACCTCGCTCTTGTCCAAGAAGGACTTCATACAACATTTGAAAAAAAACATTGGAAACACCAGGCCCACCTTCAGGGCTTTTTTTGCTATGATCTTGATAGCGTTCCGTTAACCTTGCAACATCAAGAAGCATATTTTGTAATATGTTGCCATCAACAGTTTCAGGTAAATGAGCTAATTTTTCATCAATTTGTGCTAATGTTGCTCGTTCGCTATCATCTGGTATACGAAATTTCTTGTTTGGTTTAACAAAAACATCAAAATATTTAATGGCAAACTTCACCAATTGATCAAGTTCTGGATAAGTTTGTGCATTTGCTTCTTTAGCGTAACGAGAAATAAAACCCCAAAGAACTTCTGCATTCTCCGCATTTGAAGCACTTACCAAATTTAAAAGCATCGCAAAGGATACAGGCAAATCAACCTGCGGTGGACAACCATTATGAATATGCCATACAGGATTACTGAGCCGTTCTTGCCAACTTTGACGACCATAAGCAGAAAGATGAGCATAATATTCATCCGCAGCTTTAGGAATAACATCAAAATAAAGCCTTTTTGCTGTTTTAGGTTTTGAAAACATATAAAGCCCTAAACTCTCTGTTGGGGCATATGTAAGCCATTCATCAATGGTTAAGCCATTTCCCTTGGATTTGGAAATTTTCTGCCCTTTCTCATCTAAAAAGAGCTCATAGTTGAATCCTTCTGGGGGCTTTCCACCTAATACTTTACAAATTTTAGAAGAAAGATTTGTGGAATCGATAAGGTCTTTTCCGGCCATTTCATAATCAATGCTAAGTGCTGTCCAACGCATTGCCCAATCTACCTTCCACTGACACTTAACTTTGCCCCCTGTAACCTCTGTTTCTATGGTTTCTCCTGTTTCAGGTTCAATATAAGTGACAGTCCCTTTTTCAACATTACGCGCAATCATCGGTACCTGTAATACTTTTCCAGAAAAGGGAGAAATCGGTAGAAAGAGTGAATAGGTCGCTTGCCGTTCTTCACCTAATGTTGGTAAAATAATTGCCATAACCTTGTCATAACAGGCAAGGATTTTCAAAAGTGTTTCATCAAAACGACCGGAATTGTAATAATCCGTAGCACTTGCAAATTCATAATCAAAACCAAAACGATCAAGGAAAGCCCGTAACCGCGCATTATTTGCCGCTCCAAAAGAAGAATAATCATCTCCAAAAGGGTCGGGTACACGGCTCAACGGTTGACCAAGATAATGTTCCATCCTCTCGCGATCAGGCACATTCTCAGGAACCTTGCGCAAACCATCCATATCATCAGAAAAACAAAGTAATTTTGTTTTTACTTTATTCTCCGTGAGAATATGAAATGCATGACGCACCATGGTTGTACGTGCAACTTCCCCAAAAGTTCCAATATGCGGTAAACCAGAAGGGCCATAACCTGTTTCAAATATCACACTGTCTGGATAACCCGTTTTTTCATACCGTTTGATAATCTTACGTGCTTCTTCAAATGGCCAAGTTCTCGATTGAGAAGCTGCATCTTTTAATTCAGGCGTAAGGTTGAGGGTATCACACTGATCACGCATCATTATTTATCCTAAAAATTACACTCTTTCAAAATAGGGTGTATGGTTCTTGAATTTATTCGTCAATAATAGCAAGCAAAAAGATGAAAATTTCTTTATACTCTTAAGTCACTATACAAAAACCGCCCTCGTTATAAACATATTTTGTTCTGATAAAAATCAAAAACATTCAATATTATAAAGCAAAATTGACCTGTTTTGATTATCGAAGCCTTCATTGCTATTATTATCATGGGTTTTGCTTATTATATTTATTAGCGCAGAAGATAAGCTTCTAGTATTGAACGAAAGAACGGTAAAAACCAACAGAAAAATGCTTAAACTAGGTATTTCATACAAAAGCACTAATCCATATTATACTTGTCACCGTAATTTTCTATTTCTTTTCTTTATCACCTTGATGACGCATTGCTAATGTACGCAAACGTAGAGCATTTAATTTAATAAAACCAGTTGCATCTCTTTGATCATAAACACCTTGATCATCCTCGAAAGTTACTAACTCACTGGAATAAAGTGATTTCTTACTTTGGCGCCCGTCAATAATTACATTCCCCTTATAAAGCTTTAACGTGACTTCACCTTCAACATGTTCTTGAGATAAATCAATAGCTGCCTGCAACATCTTACGTTCCGGCGAAAACCAAAATCCATAATAAATGAGTTCTGCATAACGTGGCATCAACTCATCTTTTAGATGAGCTGCGCCACGATCTAACGTTAAAGATTCTATAGCTCTGTGAGCCGTCAAAAGAATGGTTCCACCTGGTGTTTCATAAATACCCCGCGATTTCATACCCACAAAGCGATTTTCTACCAAATCTAACCGACCAATACCATTATCGCGCCCGTAATGATTTAATTCTGCAAGTAAAGTTGCAGGAGATAAATTTTTTCCATTGATTGAAACAGCATCGCCTTTTTTAAAGCCAAGAGTAATTCTGGTTGCTTGATCTGGAGCATCTTCCGGCGAAAGAGTACGCATATGGACATATTCAGGAGCAGGAAGTGCTGGATCTTCTAAAATCTTTCCTTCTGATGAAGAATGCAATAAATTTGCATCCACTGAAAAAGGCGCTTCACCTTGCTTATCCTTTTCTACAGGAATTTGATGAATACGAGCAAATTCAAAGAGATCTGTCCGACTCTTAAAATCCCAATCACGCCATGGAGCAATAATCTTTATATCAGGATTAAGCGCATAAGCGGAAAGCTCAAAGCGTACCTGATCATTGCCTTTTCCTGTTGCTCCATGAGCAATGGCATCTGCCCCTGTTTCCTCAGCAATTTCAATAAGGCGTTTTGAAATAAGTGGACGTGCAATTGATGTTCCTAAAAGATAAGTCCCCTCATAAACGGTATTGGCTCGAAACATCGGAAACACAAAATCACGCACAAATTCTTCGCGCAAATCTTCAATGTAGATCTCTTTAACACCTAGCATTTCAGCTTTACGACGAGCAAGTTCTAGCTCTTCTCCCTGCCCCAAATCTGCTGTAAAAGTTATAACTTCAACACCTAGCGCACTTTGCAACCATTTAAGAATAATTGACGTATCCAATCCACCTGAATAAGCCAAAACAACTTTTCTAATATTTTGCCACTTTTTCATTTTAACGTTCTATATGAGCTACTTTTTTATTTCTACCCAAAAATCAAAACGATGCAAGAAATATAAAAATAAATTCTTTTTAAGCAACATTAAAAAGACGCAAAAAGCGTAAATAAAGGCACCTCAAAGTATAAATAGTGAACACTGCTTAAAAATAAAAGGAGATTTACGTGTCATTTCTACCGGAGTGGTCTATTGTTGTACAATTTGCTTTAGCATCGTTGATTTTAGCACTTATTCCAGGACCAGATATGATGCTTTCTGTAGGACGAACCATTACACAAAGCAAAAAAGCTGGAATTATGTGCGCCTTGGGTAGTGCAACAGGGTTTGCCATTCAGGTTACGGCTGTAGCACTTGGCTTATCAGCGCTTATTTTTGCTGCCCCACATACTTTTGTTCTTCTGAAAATTGTTGGCGCCTTTTATCTTTTATGGTTTTCCTTTCAAGCTTTACGGAGAAACCCCACTTTTTCCTTTGAACAGACATCTTCTAAATCTCAAAGCGCTAAACGTAACTATCTTGCTGGTATTGGGATTAATCTTCTCAATCCTAAAGTTATACTCTTTAACGCGACATTCTTACCACAATTTATCAATGCGAATGATCCTATGGCAACACAAAAATTGCTCTTTTTAGGACTCTCTTATATCCCTATTTCTTTCCCCATTACAATTGCAATCGTTTTTACAGCGCATAAACTTACCAAAACTCTCAAAAAGAACCCTCTTTATATTCGCTTTCTCGACTGGCTTATTGCTGGTACTTTTACCAGCTTTGCCCTCCATCTCCTTGTGGTTACAAAACATTGATTTATAAGTGTAATGTATCGCTTTTAATTTAAATAAAAAAACAAATATTATAAGATTTTTTCATTTCAAACCTGTTTGTTTTGAATAAAACAATACCTTTCCTTTGTACATCACAAGAGAAGCTGGAGTTTTCGTATGGATAAAAACTATCTAAGAAAAGAATAAAAACACCTCTTATGAACCATCTCAAGTGCTAAAAGCTGTTATAACATTGGGAGCTAAAAAATAGAATGGTGGTACCAATTTACACCTTTATTAAACATAAAGGTGTAGGAGTACAATACATTTCACAGAAGCTTTTTGTTATACTCCTCACAAGCATTATCGTGATATGAAGAGTGCACTAAGAGATACTTAAAAAACATATCAATGGATAACTCAATGGTATTTATATTTTAGATCCTCTGTTTTGCTTGTGAAGCGTGATCTTATTTAAGAAAATAATAAACAAAAGCATGAGGCACTGCACAATCTCCACTTTTTAAAAGATATTACCGTAGATGCTTTTAAAAGACATAAAACCGAATTAACGAGTATGATAATAAGGTAGAAATTAGTTATAATCCTTAAGACCTCATATTCCCTCTAAATTAGGTTTCCTTCTTATTTCAGAGATTATGTAAACAGACTATAGACAATCTCTTACCCCATTTAGCATATAAACGCTGAAACTGTTCGTCTAGCACTTATCCATCTTAATCTCTGTCTCACATATGCCATCGCATGAAGTTTCGATATTAAATTACAAACAAAAAAGTATAGGCCTCGATATCGCTGAAAATTGCGTTACCTAATGACCAATGGCATTTTCAAGTCGTAAACGTTCAGATTTACGTAAGCGCTCTGAAGCTGATTTAAGCTGTCCACATGCAGCTAAAATATCGCGTCCACGCGGTATCCGAATAGGAGAAGCATAGCCCGCTTGATTAACGACATCAGCAAAACGCTCGATTTGCTCCCAATCAGAACATTGATAATTACTCCCTGGCCACGGATTAAAAGGGATTAAATTAATCTTAGCAGGAATCCCTTTCAATAACTGAATCAATCGCTTAGCATCATCTAAACTATCATTGATATCTTTCAGCATAACATATTCAAATGTGATTCGTTTTGCATTGGAAAGACCAGGATAATTACGGCAAGCCTCCATTAGTAAAGCAAGCGGATATTTTTTATTAATGGGAACAAGCATATCCCTTAGTGTATCGTGTACTGCGTGGAGTGAAATTGCTAACATAACACCAATTTCTTCTCCAGTTCGGATAATTCCAGGAACAACTCCACTAGTTGAAAGCGTAATTCGACGTTTTGATAAAGAAAGTCCATCGCCATCAGAGGCAATCAATAAAGCTTTTTTAACAGCTTCAAAATTATAAAGAGGTTCTCCCATTCCCATCATAACAATATTGGTAATTTTTCGTCCTTCAATGGGAACAATTGCTCCATCAGGGGTATTCTTATCAGGAAAATCACCCAAACAATCACGTGCAACCAATAATTGTGCCAAAATTTCTTCTGCGGTCAGATTACGAACAAGCATCTGCGTTCCCGTATGGCAAAAAGAGCAGGTTAACGTACACCCTACTTGCGATGAAAGACATAAAGTACCACGTCCTTCTTCAGGGATATAAACCGTTTCAATTTCAACAGGCCTTCCAGCTCCACGTGCAGGAAAACGTAAGAGCCATTTACGCGTACCATCTTTTGATATTTGTTCTCCAACAATTTCTGGGCGCGCAATGGAGAAATGACACTTAAGTGTTTCTTGCATTGCTTTAGAAATATTCAGCATCTCATCAAAATTTGAAACACCACGCACATAAAGCCAATGCCAAAGCTGACGCACACGCATACGCGTTTGATGCTCTGGTACACCAACTATCTTTAAAGCTTGCGCCATTTCATCTTGCGACAAACCAATTAAAGAGAGCTTAGAACTCTCCTTCACGACCACATTATCTGTTTTTCGTGCAAAACATGAACCAACTGGTCTAAGGTCATAGGAAATGGCCATTGCTTTCCAATTCACATCACTATTTTAGAGTTATCGAAACCTTAATGGCACTTTTGAGCTGCATTTAATGCAGCAGTGACCCCTTTTAAGGAATAAGTATAAGTGGTATGCGTTCCTCGTTTTGATATCGCTTGCACTGTCATATTGCTTCCAGCACGCATAGCAGAAACAAGCTGCTTTTCTAGCTCTGATGACGCCAGCCAAGCTGAGGAATCTTTCGTGAAAAAATCAAAGTCCTTACCTCCAATGGTCACTGTCACTCTCGACCCTTCTTGAAGGGTATAACCAGCCATAAACTGCGGTTCAAACGAAATAGGTGAATGAGAACGCTTGGTAACCAAGAAAAAGTTATCACCATGATTAACTGTCGTTGGAAGAGCCTTCAAAGGTACCGATAACACATAGCAAATCGTATTTTTGGGCGATTTATAAGAATAGGCTCCCCACGCTTCAAATTGATTTAAACGGCTTGGCGTTTGTGCATATGCCACTCCCGCTGTAACAAGAACCATTACAGATGCAGCAATAACAGTCTTTTCAAACATCTTCATTTAGCTCACTTCTTTAGTCTCTAACAAGATTTTCTTCATTGGAAAAATTCAACAAAAACTCCTCGATATTCATGTGTTATTGTCCTAATTCCTTCAATAAGCGAAATATTTTCACACTAATCAAAATAGATTTCTACGTTTCATTGTGACCTTTTAATCGTTACCAAAACATAAACTTCTTATTCAATAACCACATTAAAAAATAATATCTTCATTTTACGCTACTTATTTCGTTTTTGTATAAAAAACGATTTCTTTAAGCTATAGAACTTCAAAACGAGATGAAAATATACCATCACTCTGTTAAGAAATAAACCATACTCTTTATATCACAAGCAATCTGATGCAAAATTTTGAAAATACACCCCGGACTCCCCGCAAAAAAGCTTAATCGCCTTACGAATATCACTTCTCGACTTTATGCATTCAATATATTTATGTTCGCAAAATACTCCATCTTTTACTCATTATAGTGCATTCATATTTCGTATTCAATATCGTCCCGATAACACTTTTTCTCAATCTTCAAAAGACCTTGTAAAAATAATAAAATATTATCAAGATATTAATAATAAAACATAAAGAGTTTAGATTCTATCTCAATAATCACATACAACTTTGTTTCTTTTGATCTTATTTCCCTATATATTTCATCTCCAATTATTAATTTCTAAAATGATTTTAGTAGCTTATAATAGCTTAATCGTATTATTTTAATGTATTAGACGATATTTTTCTTTCTGTTATAAAAAACTTCTTAAGAATTCTTTGGGAAAGTCTCCTTATCTTATTTCTAAGTAATTTATAAAAAGAAATATAAAACTTTTTTCTATAGCAGTTCTAACATTACCGTTTTTTAAACAATATTTTAATCAATTAAAGACACTTAAATAAATCTTCCTATGCATAAAAACTCTTTCACCCAACCTAAAGGTATAATTTTCATTCTTACCGTACAAAATTGTTCTTTAGCATGAGCTCTATACAACAGCAGACATCTAAATCATATCTATAAAATAGTTGATCTCTCCACTTGTGAAGAAGAAAGCTGGCACCATAACACTATTTTCCAGCTCCCAATGTTTTGCTACAATTCTCGATACTTGAGACGATTCATAGGAAGCATTTTTACCCCTTTCTTGTACAGTTTTTATCCACACGCTAATTCCGTTTACAACATGCAAGGAAATGGTTTTGATTGATTCAACATAAACAAGTTTGGAATGAGAGAATTTTACAATATTCGGATCTCTCATCCAACATGCGAAATAGTGAATTATATTTAAAATCAATATCTTGCTATACTGAAGATACAATATATCTCTTATTTCTTCTTGAGCATTAAAATATTATCCCTAAACACTCAAACTCAACTTACAAAAAAATTCAATGCACAAATAAACTTTTCTGTTGATTTCTTTCCCGCTTTCAAAGGACGAACATTCCTAATCCAATCTGGACTGAAAAAGTTTGGATTCTTGTCGAGCGGTCTCCTCTTTTCTTCCCACTCATGTGATTCACTTAACTAAAGGCTCTACAGACAAGTCCTGCTTAAAAATATTTACCACGCACTCTAAAAGCACTTAATATATTAAGAAGACTTACAGAATTTATCTCACCATATCTCAAATGATAGTGTTTTTACAGTATAACAGGATAAAAGAATCCACGAACATAATAATTAGATGCTTTAATATACGAGAACAAGAAAGGAAAAGCCCTACATAACCTTTTGTTATTAGTCTTAAGATGCAAATTATATTATTTCCTACGCTCTGTAGTGCATACCTCGCAATTTATACGCTCATAATAACTTTTAAGCTGCATTTGATTCTGAAGTTTGAATCAATAAAGCATAAAGCGCATTGGCATTATGCGTACTGCGCAACTTTTGTACAACATCAGTGTGACGCAAAACACGTGCGATCTGTGATAAAGCTTTTAAGTGATCTGCACCAGCATTTTCAGGTGCTAAAAGGAGAAAAACGAGATCTATAGGTTCGTCGTCAAGAGCTTCAAAATCAACAGGACTTTCAAGACGTGCAAATATACCAATGATCCGATTAATATCAGGTAATTTTCCATGAGGAATCGCAATACCTCCACCCAAACCCGTTGAACCAAGCTTCTCGCGTTGTAAAACAACATCAAAAATCACATGCTCACTAAGACCTGTTAGCTTGGAAGCTTTTTCGGCTAAAATTTGCAGAACCTGTTTTTTCGAATTAGCATTAAGAGCCGGAATGATCGCTTCCGGTGCTATTAACTCACTCAAATTCATACTTTAATTTTCCTCTTACACGCTAAAATGCTCATCAATAAACCTATAAACGCTATAGATACTTAATGTTCTTTCACTTTTCGCAACATCGCATGTGTTTTTACTTTTCAATTTATAATGGGTGATAGCTCAATACATCTCATATCACTTCTAAAACAATAATAAATAGTATTCGGATCATCATTAACGGCATGAGAAACCAAACAAATGAAGTTGTTCATAAAGTTAATTTCCTTACGACTCTAGAAAAGTCCATTATTCATAAATTTATTAAACTTGTCATAAGAGTTGATGTATAATCCGCCATCAGAGTTTTTCTTTCTTTAAAAATGAGCCCTTAAATTAAGATGAAAAGCATACTGAGCAAAATGGACCTTTACTTTGAAAATTACTGTATAGCTTGAACATCGACTTATAACAAGAATATAAAGATTTTTAGAAATTTAATGATTATTTTAAAAGATTTATAGATTTAGCCTGATATCTGTAGCCAAGCTCCTATTTTCAAATAGACCATGTAAACCAATAAAATACGACAACTCCTATTGAATAACCGCAATATATAAACCGGTGCTCCCATCAAAATACCTAAAACAGCATCATCGATATATTATTTGATTCGACAGAGAAAAATATGATAAATATCTCTTACCTTTCAATAACACACGCATTTATTGAGCGCTTCGTTTATCACTCATTATCACGTTAATCTAGTGATATCTTTTTTATGATACAATTATGAGTAAGCTAAACTTATAAAACAACAAACTAACCTCTAATGATGAAGCCTTTTCCACCACTCAATAACAACATTAAGGTTATAGTCATAAAAGAAGTTTTGGCATAAATAAGGAAATTTTCAGTAATAATGTTTGGTTAAACTTAAATGGAAACTCGTGAAAGCTGTAAAATCAAAGAGAAAACTGATTTCCCAAATAAATTCTGCGTACATCAACGTTGTTGATAATATCGTTAGGACAACCGTGAACTAACACCCGCCCTGTATGAATAATATAAGCGCGATCGACAAGCCCTAATGTCTCACGCACATTATGATCCGTTATTAAAACACCAATGCCACGCCTCGTTAAATGACGAATAAGTTGTTGAATATCGAAAATAGCGATAGGATCAATTCCTGCAAATGGTTCATCAAGTAACATAAAATGGGGACGAGAAGCTAAAGCGCGCGCAATTTCAAGTCGCCGACGTTCACCTCCAGATAACGAAAGTGCAGACATTTTACGTAAATGATCAATTTTAAATTCATGTAAAAGGCTATCTAACTCTTCACGTTGTTTAAGGCGATCTTTTTCAACGACCTCTAAAACAGCTTTAATGTTATTTTCTACTGAAAGACCACGAAAAATAGACGCTTCCTGTGGAAGATATCCAATACCTAAACGCGCACGTCGATACATCGGAAGATGCGTAATATCAAATCCATCAATTTTAATGGATCCTCCATCAGATTTTATAAGCCCTGTCACCATATAAAAACAAGTTGTTTTACCTGCCCCATTGGGCCCTAAAATGCCAACGGCTTCTCCCGTACGAATACCAAAAGAAACACCATTAACAGTTCGTCTTCCTCGATAAACTTTAATCAAATTACTGGCAATCAAGGTCCCTTTTAAGGGATTTTTTGAAGCTTCACTTTCAAGATTATACCTATCGGTCTGTTTTTTTCTTTTGATTCCAAACATGAAATCTTAATGGCCATTCTTTTGATTTTGTTTTAAAATAATAGAAACACGACCTTTTTTCTTAGGCGTCTCACAACCTTCTAAAAAAGCCTTTCCGCTTTCCATATTTGCCGTTAGTTTGCACCCCGTTGCCACATTGTCACCATCAGTTAACACAACATGATTCCCTGTCAAACTCATCATTTTTGACTTTCCATCAAAAACACCTTTATCACCCGTAGCAACTTGC
Source organism: Bartonella sp. AP11XZML (assembly GCF_042196445.1). NCBI lineage: Bacteria > Pseudomonadati > Pseudomonadota > Alphaproteobacteria > Hyphomicrobiales > Bartonellaceae > Bartonella > Bartonella sp. AP11XZML. Next base: position 68,826 of record NZ_JBHIQF010000077.1, on the reverse strand, counting down.
GTAGCAATTTTTATATAAACTTTTCCTAAAGCTTCCATTTTTTGTATACTCGACGAACCAAATAAAGAAACAGATGATGCCTTTGTATCTTCCTTGTTTTTATCAATTTCTTTATATGCTTTATCGTAGTAAACAACTAATTCTGCCGTTTTTAAAAGACGTTCACCTTGTACCACTGAAACATCACCCTTAAAAAGCGCTATCCCTTCTTTATCACGTATTTCCAAAGAATCTGCATGAAGTTCTACCGGTTCTTTATCGCTTGATAGACTTATTCCAAAATGAGCCACTTCAGCATATCCTAAAACTGCTCCTTCTCCTAACATTCCCATGCTAAAAGCTAACATCACACCTATCCATCTTTTGTACGATTTCATTATTTCAATTCTTCTGTTTGTATATACACATACTTCTCTTTATAAATATCCTTTAAAGATTTGTATTGATATTGCGTTATTGCTTTTGAAGCACTAAATGCACACCACCATGGAAATATATGTTTTTTCCTTTTTCTCGAATTTGTAAGGCGTTTGCGGCAAGATTCAAACCGGCTTGCTGAATATTAACACGTTGATCTGTTTTTAACTGTCCCTCGGATAAGTTAATACTAGCTGACATAAATCGTACCATCATCCCATCATTCGTCGTAATCGTGAATGGCTTATCCAACTGTAAAAAACCATTAATGTTATCGTAAACTCCCCCTTGTGCGACGAGAAAAACCTGTCGTTGTTGGCCCATAAATGCTCTAGCTGTAATGTTTTGCAACCCAATCATTCCAGCGTGTGTATGGTCTTGAAATGCCTTTTCTGCTTTAAGCCAATAAGGTTCATGAGCACGCGTATACCCTTCTAATTTTGGATTGAGCATCGTCAAATTCATCACGCCACTTTCTCCATTATTCAAAGGCATAGAATCAGAAGTAACGGGAACCAAGAAAAACGTAAACCAGCAAAAAACCAGCGCTGAAATCAACGCTAAGAGAGGTAAAAAAATTTTTAATATGCTAATGCGACGCGAATGACGGGATGCTTTTTTTAAAACATCTCCAAAAGATGATTGCGTTGAAAAGGCTTCATAATGATTGTGTACGGACATACTCTCCTGATCTCTTAAATCCTCCGCATTTTTAATCTGTATACCCTTTATAGAAGGTATTTTCAAATTTTGTTTCTTGCAATTTGTTTTTTCTTGATTTTATTTTGCTTTTATCCGTTTATATATTGTAATATGCATGGAGTGCACAATTACAAAATTTTTTTGTGTGAAAGTGAGGCTATTGTGGTAAAATCAGAGCTTGTACAAATTATCGCTCGTCATAACCCGCATCTTTTTCAACGGGATGTGGAGAATATTGTAAACGCTATTTTTGAGGAAATTGCAACAGCACTTGCAAATGGCAATCGCGTTGAACTTCGTGGATTTGGAGCTTTTTCTGTAAAAAGCCGTTCAGCCCGTAATGGACGTAATCCACGAACAGGTGAAGCCGTTTCTGTTGAAGAAAAGTGGATTCCTTTTTTTAAAACTGGCAAGGATTTACGCGACCGTCTTAATCAGTGAGAAACTTATGATAATTAAACGTATTCTTCTAACAAGTATCGGTGTGATTCTCGCAGCGGTTTTGATTGTTTTTATCGTGGCTAATCGTCAAATGGTTCCGTTAACCCTTGATCCTTTTCGAGCAAATCCTGAAAGTTTTACTTATCATGCTCCCCTCTTTATATGGCTCTTTATTTTCTTTGGTTTTGGTATTTTATTAGGAAATCTGATCAGTTGGTTTTCCTATCACAAATACAAAAAAGCTCTCAAAAAAAGTAAAGCCGAGATTGAAAAATTGAAAACATCTATCACAAATCTGGTGTAATGGTGTTTAAATGAAATCTTTTCTCTCTGTATTTTATATTCAGTACAGAGTTAAAAGTGCTCTTCTTCTTTTTTTATACATGTTTTAATTGACTTTAGCTTTTTTGCACTTTTACGAAACATTTAAGAGCTTTATAATATATTTTTATACCTCATATACCGTGATACAAAACATGCCCGCACAATGCTTTCAATTCTCCCATAACAATAGATATCCGCAGGAAAAGCTGCCCCTTATTTTAGAAACGGGTATAAGCGAAAACTATGCTCTCATTGATTCTGGTCATGGACAAAAATTAGAACGTTATGGAGCTCACCGCATTATTCGACCAGAAGGTCAAGCACTATGGAAACCCGCTTTACCACAAAAACAATGGGCTGATGTTGATGCTATTTTCACAGGAAACCTTGATGAAGAAGGGGTTGGGCGTTGGCATTTTCCTAAAAAGCCACTTGATGAAACATGGGCTCTTGCTTGGAATGGATTGTCTTTTCTAGGCCGTTTTACTTCCTTTCGTCATGTGGGGGTTTTTCCTGAACAAGATGCCCATTGGCGCTCTATGGAAGAACAAATTGTTAAAGCCGAACGCCCTATAAAATTGTTGAATCTTTTTGGCTATACAGGTATTGCCTCTTTGATTGGAGCACGAGCGGGTGCGAATGTTACCCATGTTGATGCTTCTAAAAAAGCCATTGCGTGGGCAAAAGCTAATCAAGAAAGAGCAGGATTACCAGATCATTCTATTCGCTGGATTTGCGATGATGCTATGAAATTTGTCGAGCGTGAACTGCGTCGTAAGAAAAGCTATGATATGATTCTTCTTGATCCCCCTGCTTATGGGCGTGGACCCCATGGTGAAATTTGGCAACTGTTTGATCATTTACCCGCTATGATCACAAATTGTCGTAAACTTCTCTCTGATAAACCGCTCTCTGTTGTCCTTACGGCTTATTCTATTCGTGCTTCCTTCTTTGCACTTCATGCTTTAATGCGTGATGCATTTGTAAATCTTGGTGGTACGGTCGAATCAGGAGAACTCATTTTGCGTGAAGAAGTTGCAGGACGTGCTCTTTCTACTTCTCTTTTTAGCCGTTGGATTGCTTGAATATGTGTAGACCCAAAACTGGTAGAGTGAAAGAAATTACCTCTCTTAGCAACCCCATCATAAAAAATCTTAAAGCACTTAGCCAAAAGAAAAACCGTAATAGAGAAGGTCTTTTCATGGCAGAAGGATTGAAATTGGTCATTGATGCTCTCAATCTTGGCTGGATAATACAGACGCTTATTTTTTCTAAAAGTGAAATCGGTAATGCTACTATCGAAAATACTGCCGCACGTGCTGTAGCCAACGGTGGTTTTGTTATTAAAGCCTCACAAAAGGTTATGGAATCACTTACCCGACGCGATAATCCACAAACAGTTATTGGTATTTTCAAGCAAAAATGGCACTCTTTTGAAATGATAAAAGGGCAGATTAAAGATGTTTACATCGCGCTTGATCGTGTACGTGATCCTGGAAACCTTGGTACCATTATTCGAACCGCTGATGCTGTAGGTGCTAAAGGTGTTATTTTAATTGGCGAGACAACAGACCCTTTCTCGCCTGAAACAGTACGTGCAACCATGGGATCTATTTTTTCTGTACCACTTTATCGTTTTGATGAAAACGGCTTTTTAAACTGGTCTTCTCACTTTAAAGGTATGATTGTTGGAACACACCTCAAAGGTTCTCTGGATTATCGCACACTTGACTTCAAAAATGGCCCTATTATCCTTTTAATGGGGAATGAAAAACAGGGATTATCAGATCTTCTTACGAATCGGTGTGATAAACTTACGCGTATTCCACAAAGCGGACGAGCAGACTCGCTTAATCTAGCTGTAGCAACAGCTGTTATGCTTTATGAAATCCGTCGCCCCTATTTAATACTGGAACCATGTGAGGAAAAACATGATTCGTAAATCACTCCCTTTTCTTCTCTTGGGCTTGGCTTTTACAGTAGTACTTGATCAAGCTGTTAAATACTGGGTTATGCACAATATGCCTTTAGGAACAGAAATTTCGCTTATTCCTTTTCTTTCCCTTTATCATGTGCGCAATTCTGGCATTGCATTTTCGTTTTTTTCTTCCTTTTCTCAGTGGGGAATCATCGCCATCACGATCATTGTGATTATCTTTCTTCTATGGTTATGGAAAAATACTGAATATAATAAGTCTTTAATGCGCTTTGGCCTTATTCTTATTATTGGGGGAGCCATCGGCAATCTCATTGATCGTATTCGCTTTCATCATGTCACTGATTATATACTTTTTCATATTGATGATATTTTTTATTTTGCTATTTTCAACCTTGCAGATAGTTTTATCACTCTCGGTGTTATTGCCATCCTTATTGAAGAATTGCGTACTTGGATGAAAGGAAGGCGTCATTCCAATAGTACATCTTCTCACTGATATGTTCATTGCCTTAGAAAACAGAGATCTTTGATCATCACAAGTCTGATTACGCATTGATTTCTCTTAATGAATTCTTGTTGCTCGTCATTTCACGTGTTTCTCTTCATGGGACGATAAGATCTTACTTTCTTTTCAACTTCACATTTCTACACTTAGTTAGTGCAAAAGAAATGAACTCAAATAGAAATCAATATTTTTTATCCATGTGTCCTACATCACAATTTTTGAGGAGACATTTCACAGCATTTGAAGTTCTGTTTATTTGATTAGAACAATTGCTTTTCGTATGTTTTTTAGTTTTTACAGATATCGCTTTTACAGAGCCTTTCTTAAGTGCTTCGTTTAAAAACTTTCCTTTTTTATTTTATATATTGTTTAATAAAAAACATTTTTTCAACTATTTTCAATGGTGTATTGTTAAAGCAACATATTGATTATAAATATAAATTACCATTTTTCATATTGAATAAAAGCCCTTACTATCCTAAATCTCTTTTATTTGGAATCTTTTCATATTGAATCCATTAAAACCATGTCTCTTGCAAGACACAAGCAAGTCAATAATCTTGATTGATTTAATATGAACAGATTTTCAACCAGAGAATCTTGCGATATTCGGAGTATCATTTAGCATTCAAAAAGACAATTTATCATTATACATCAATATATTATATAAAAATCCAATTCAATAGCTCTTATAACCGTGCAAAACAGATGCAATATTGGAGGTTGAAAATAGTGTGATGATACTTGCCGCTCTTCTCATAAACGCAAAAATAGTGAATATTTTATAAGGGATTGTATTACATAGTTTCTGTGAAAATAGAAAAGTTTTTAAGTATAGTCTTTTTATCTTGCAAAAATATGGCAAAAAATGGAAATATTTTTTATTAAAATGAACTATTTCCTTACCAATTTGTAAGGTTCCTTCTTCATATAAATCTCTTGTAATTTTTAAATAAATCTCCATAATAAGAGCATATATGCTGGAATTCTGTCAGTGATTCTCTAAGGGTTTTTGTATTTGCCCAATTAAGGCTTATACCAAGCTTATCTGTGTAATGACAGAGACACCTTTAAAGCCCTATACCTGACAGAACATATGCTAAAGGATTTTATATTATGGCTAATTTTAAAGATTTACGTTCGGCACCTGCTTCTCATGCCGATGCATCAATTGATCAGGGATTACGCGACTATATGTTGGGTGTCTACAATGCAATGGCCATTGGTTTGCTTATTACAGCTGCTGCCGCTTATGCAATTGTATCATTAGCAACGACAACAGATATGAGCCAAGCAGCAGCTCAAATCAATAGCAGTGTTTATCTAACACCATTTGGAGTAACATTTTATACATCGCCATTCTCTTATATTGTTATGTTTGCACCACTCATAGCAGTCTTATTTCTCAGTTTTAAAATTAATACATTGAGCACAAATGCTGCTCGTAGTCTCTTTTTTGGTTATGCTGCTCTGGTTGGTCTTTCACTGTCTTCAATCGTTTTGCGCTATACGACAGAAAGTGTTGTGCAAACCTTTGTCATTTCCGCCGCAACTTTTGGAGCTCTTTCACTTTATGGATACACAACAAAGCGTGATCTCACAGCAATCAGTTCATTCTTATTCATTGGATTGATCGGCTTGTTGCTTTCCATGATTGTGAACATTTTTCTTGGATCAAGCGCTTTGCAGTTTGCTATCTCTGTGATTGGTGTTTTTATCTTTGCTGGTTTAACAGCCTACGATACCCAGAGCATTAAGTTGATGTATTATGAAGGAGATGAAAGCGATACCAGAGGACGTAAAGTTATTATGGGCGCGTTGAATCTTTATCTTGATTTCATTAATATGTTTGTCTTCTTGCTACAGTTTCTTGGCTCAAACCGTGATTGATTGCAAAAATCATAACTTAATTAAAGAACCTTGTTTCTAAAAGAGACAAGGTTCTTTTGTTTTTAGTGTAAATCTTTACCCTCTGCTTCTTAGAAACTATTCTTTTCGCAAAATGACAAAAATCCCTTATAAGCAAAAATTCCCTTGGTTTACCGGTTTTATCCAACAAAAACTCCATAGCTCCTTTTTAAATACAATTCACAGCCGCTCTCATCATCAATCAAACATCATCAATCAAAATAGTAATTATGATCTGACCGTTGCTTCCTATAATGTGCATAAATGTGTAGGTGTTGATAAAATTTTTAATCCTACAAGAATTGTCCGTGTTATTACTGAATTACAAGTTGATATTCTTGCTCTTCAAGAAGCAGATAAACGTTTTGGGGAACGCATTGGTTTGATTAATCTTCAGCTATTAAAAGCTGAAACCGGTTTGATTCCTGTACCTCTTAATACTATGTCACCTCATGGCCATGGTTGGCATGGGAATGCTCTTTTTTTGCGAAAGGGATATGTACGTGATACTTTACAAGTCACTCTTCCTAGTATTGAACCACGTGGGGCTGTAGTTGTAGAGTTGGAAATGGAAGCAGGCCCTATTCGTATTATTGCGGCTCATTTTGGCTTATTACGTTACTCTCGTAAACAACAAACAAAAATGCTCCTTGAAATTTTCCAAAAACGCTCCCTTATGCCTACACTCCTTATAGGAGATTTTAATGAATGGCGGATGGGAAAAGGCTCATCTTTAAATCATTTTTCTCCCTATTTTGATAGCACTTTTGAAGTTGTACCAAGCTTTCCCTCTCGCTTTCCTTTTTTAGCCCTTGATAGAGTTTTTTCTTTTCCCCACCAATTGGTAACAAGTATTGAAAATCATCATTCACCGCTTGCACGCATTGCTTCAGATCATTTGCCTATCAAAGCCTATCTTAATCTTTCTAACGCAATCAACATTCTTAAAAATAAATAAAAAAATTAATGTGCCTCATCCCAATTTTGAGCCGTCATGACTTTTACTTCAAGCGGTACAGATAAAGATAGAACCGGTATTGTAGCATTTTCCATAACATTTTTAACAACAGTCATGGTTTTTTTACTTTCTTCTTCTGGTACTTCAAAAATCAGTTCATCATGCACTTGCAGCAACATTTTTGCTGATAGTTTTTCTTCTTTTAAAGCATCTTCCATATGTATCATAGCGCGGCGAATAATATCGGCCGCAGAACCTTGAATTGGAGCATTGATAGCTGCCCGCTCATTAAGAGAACGAATTTTTACATTCTTTGCTTTTATTTCTGGATAATGGATACGACGTCCAAAAATTGTTTCTACATAACCATTTTCACGTGCAAAGATTTTGGTCTTCTCCATATAATCTTTAATTCCTGGAAATCTTTCAAAATACAGTTGAATATAACGACCCGCTTCTTGGCGTGAAATTCCCAATTGATTGGCTAATCCAAAAGCTGAAATACCATAAATAATACCAAAATTAATCGCTTTTGCACGCCGTCGTATATCTGAATGCATTCCTTCTATCGCAACACCAAACATTTGTGATGCCGTTATAGCGTGAATATCATGCCCTTTAGCAAAAGCTTCTTTCAATGCTTTTATATCCGCAATATGTGCAAGAATGCGCAACTCAATCTGACTATAATCAGCAGAAAGTAACACACGTCCTTTGGGAGCAATAAAAGCTGTTCGGATTTTACGCCCTTCAGCAGTTCGCACTGGAATATTTTGCAAATTTGGCTCTGATGATGATAACCGACCTGTTGATGTTATTGCCAAAGAATAATTCGTGTGAACTCGCCCTGTTTTTGAAAAAATATAAGAAGGCAAGGCATCTGTATAGGTAGATTTTAGCTTTGCAAGTTGACGCCACTCAATAATTTTACGCGGTAAAATATGACCTTCAGCAGCCAACTCTTCTAAAGTCTGTGCAGAAGTTGACCATTGTCCACCCTTTGTTTTAGCGCCTCCAGGCAATCCCATTTTGCCAAAAAGGATATCCCCTAATTGCTTTGGCGAAGCAATATTAAACTTTTCATCAGCTTGTTTATGAATTTCCTCTTCTAGAATCAAAGCAGCTTGTGCCAACTCTCCGGAAAGACGCAATAAAATCTGCCTATCAATAAGAATCCCCCGTTCTTCCATTCTTGCAAGAACTTTTACAAGGGGTCGATCAAGACGCTCATAAATTTTTGTCATCCCACGAGCAACAAGTTGTGGTTTCAATACTTGCCAAAGGCGTAGCTTTATATCAGCATCTTCCGCCGCATAAAGGGTTGCTTGTTTTAAATCTACTTGTGCAAAAGAAGTAATTTTTTTTCCGTTATGCGTTAAATCTTTATAGGCAATTGGTTTATGCTCAAGCCAACGTTCAGACAAATCATCCATATTATGGGTTAAAGTTCCAGCATCAAAAGCATATGATAAAAGCATGGTGTCGTCAAAAGAGCTTATCATAATGTCGTATTGCTTCATCACCAACCAATCATATTTTATATTATGACCAATTTTTAACACCGCTGAATCTTCTAATATCGGTTTTAAAAGTGCTAAAGCTTTTCGGGCCTCAATCTGTGAGGCAATGCGCCCGCCCCTCAAAAGATCCTCTTCTCCTTCATCAAAATGTTCAAGAGGTATATAAGCTGCTTTTTCCGGCTGTAATGCGAGTGAAAAACCAACAAGCTTTGCTTGCATCGGATCAAGAGATGTTGTTTTAGTATCAAAAGCGAAAAAACCCTGCTCCTGTGCTTGTGATAACCACTCTTTTAAAATTTTCTCATCAAGAATTGTTGTATAAGCAGCTCTTGTAATTTTTTGAGTCAGCGCTTGATCTTTACGTTTTTGTGCAAAAACTTGTGGAGAATTTTCAGAAAAACTATGAAGAGATGCGTGCTCAGTATTCTTGATCTCAAAATCATGCCTGATTTCAGAATCATGCCTGGGGCTTAGTTTTTCCCATTCAACATCTATATCAAGTGCATCAATAACAGCTGCATCGCATGACGTTGCCTCTGCCACGCGACGCGTTAATGTTGAAAACTCCATCGCTTTCAAAAAAGCAATTAAACGTGGACCATCTTGTGGTTCCAAAACAAAATCATCTAAATCATTATCTATAGGAACATCTGTTTTAAGCCTGACAAGTTCACGAGACATTTTAACTTGTTCTCTATAAGCTTGAATGTTTTCACGCCGTTTTGTTTGTTTAATTTCTGTTACGCGTTGCAATAAAAGATCAAGAGAACCAAATTCATTTAACAACTGAGCTGCAGTTTTTGGACCAATGCCTGGAATACCCGGTACATTATCTGTTGAATCTCCAATTAATGCTTGTAAATCAATCATTTTTTCAGGCGCAACACCCCATTTTTCTATAACTTCTGAGATACCTATATGCTTATCTTTCATTCCATCATACAAAGATACATGCGTATTTACGAGTTGCATAAGATCCTTATCAGAAGAAATAATGGTTGTTTTTGCCCCAACCTTTGTTGCAAATTTTGCATAGGTAGCAATTAAATCATCCGCTTCAAAGCCTTCCTTTTCAATACAAGGCAAATTAAAAGCCTTCGTTGCTTGGCGTATTAGCGCGAATTGAGGAATTAGATCTTCAGGAGGTTCAGCGCGATTCGCTTTATATTCAGGATAAATTTGTTTCCGAAAAGTATCAGATGAATAATCAAAAATAACAGCAAAATGTGTTGGAACAACACCCGTAGCTGTATTACGAGCATCACAAAGTAATTTCCATAACATATTGCAAAAACCAGCTACTGCTCCTACAGGAAGTCCATCCTTTTTACGTTTTAAAGGCGGCAAAGCATAATAAGCACGAAAAATATAGCCTGATCCGTCAACCAAAAAAAGATGATCTGTTGCTTTCATGACAATTTTTTCTCCATTTCAGCTAAAAAAAACAAATTACCCTTATATTTTTTTTCACTTTGCCTCTAAAAAGCCATTTTTTCTCTTCATAAGACGTGAAGTCGTTGCACTTTATATTAAGTACCTAGAGCTTTTCTTTGCTGTTACAGGATTAATAGCTTTCATTTTGCTCCTCCTATGATAGCTGAGGTACGATGTAGCGACAGGGTCGTTGTGGTGTTCCCCTCCCCACAACGACCGTTTTTTTGACATCGATATTCTTTAATTTCAATCGTGACTCTTTTAGATAAAAGATGATGTTATTCATGAATTTTGAAGTTATTCCACAGAGCTTTTTCACCCATTTTGTAGATAAAATCAGCGTGTAACTTTTTTTCTTGCATACTCAATCTTGAAGGTAAAGCCTGCGGGCGAATTTTAACGGCATAAGATGTATCTTTATCGTTCTGGATATGTTCATCAACATCCCTTCTGTTATCAAAACCCAATACACCTTGCTTTCCACCGATGAGCTCAATATAAACATCGGCTAGAATCTCTGCATCAAGCAAAGCACCATGAAGAACACGATGGCTGTTATCAATTCCAAAACGTTTGCATAAAATATCAAGAGAATTAGGACCCATAGGAAATTTACGCCGCGCCATAGCCAATGTATCAAGAATATTATCAACACTGATAAGCGGTTTGTTGACGCGTTTTAATTCTGCATTAATAAAACCAATATCAAAACTCGCATTATGCGCAATCATTGTCGCATCTTTGATAAATTCCAAAAATTCATCAACAATATCACTAAAACTTTTCTCGTTTTTCAAGCGTTCATTGGTTAATCCGTGAATTGCTACAACTTCATCAGGAATAATAACGCCTTCAGGGTTTAAATAAACATGAAATTGGCGTCCTGTGAGATAACGATCAACCATTTCTACACAACCAATTTCGATTATGCGATCTTTCTCTTTATCTAAACCTGTTGTTTCTGTATCAAAAATAATTTCACGCATAATTTTAATTCTTTAGCAATTTTTTTATCACATCAAAAACCTGTTGACGTGTATTCTCTAAATCTTTCCCTGTATCAATAATAAAATCAGCGCGTTCTCGTTTTTTTTCATCTGGCATTTGTTGAGCGTTGATAAAGGCAAATTTTCTCTCATTCATACCTTGGCGAATCATTACACGTTCTTTTTGTATTTCTGGTGGAGCAGAAACAACAATAACGCTATCCACACGACTTTCACCATTTTTTTCAAACAGAAGTGGAATATCAAGAATAACTAATTTTTTCCCTTGTTCACGCGCTATATCAATAAATTCCCTTTCTTTTTCTTGCACCAAAGGATGAATTATTTTTTCTAATGTTTGTAATTTTTCCTTATCATCAATCAAAATTTCAGAAAGTTTCAAACGGTTAACTTCTCCGTTTTCAACCACACCAGGAAAAATACGCTCTATGAATGACAAAGCTGGCTCACTTTTATAAAGCTGTTGTACTGCTTCATCAGCACTAAAAACAGAAATACCCGCTTGCTTGAAAAAATCAGCAACTGTTGATTTTCCCATAGCAATTGATCCCGTTAATCCTATGATCTTCATTCTCTTTTTTCACTCATATCCTCTAAAATAGCTGTCCGTAACGCTTTTGTTACCTGTGGTCTTATTCCGAACCACTGTTCAAACCCTATAACAGCCTGATGTAGAAGCATCCCAAGTCCATCAACCGTCTTGAGATCACAAGCCTTTGCCTGTTGTAAAAAAGGAGTTATCAATGGTGTATAAATAATATCTGTTACTAATGCCGTTTTTTTTGCTTTATGAAAATCGCAAAAAAAAGAATCACTTTTTTCTTCTGGACTTTTTATGCCAATAGAGGTTGTATTAACAATCAAATCAGCTTGATGAAGTATTTCATGGATTTTATGCCAATCGTAAACTTTAATGATTTTTCCAAAATGCTGAGCTAAATTATCAGCACGTTGTTTTGTACGGTTAATTAAATAAATCTGTTCAAAACCGCGTCTTTTTAAGGCATATATGATAGCGCGTGCGGCACCACCTGCTCCAAAAACAAGAGCTGTTTCCCCTCCCCAATCAGATGCAAAATCATCAAGATTAGCGCTAAAACCATAGGCATCACTATTCGTGGCACAAAGCTTATCTCCTTCATACCAAAGTGTATTAACAGCACCAATCATTGTTGCTCTCTCATCTTTATAATCTGCTAAACGAAAAGCTTCCTGTTTATAAGGCAAAGTAACATTTCCTCCACAAAAGCCTATTTTTTGTAAAGACGCAATAAAATGACTGAACTCTTCAGATGTTACTTCTTGTGCAAGATATTCTCCTTGTAAACCATATTGTTTAAGCCAAAAATTGTGAATTTTTGGCGATTTTGAATGATGAATTGGAGAACCAATAACAAAAGCACGCGGATAATTTGTTTTTTTTATTGTTAAGTCAACCATCAATAATTCCTAAGTGGCGCAGTTTTATGAGTAGAGGCAGCAAAGGTAAACCAACAATGGTAAAAAAATCTCCTTCAATTTTTTCAAAGAGATGAATTCCTTCTCCTTCAATTTGATATACTCCCACGCTGTTTAAAACATCTTTTCCTACGCGTGCTAAATAACGTTCAATAAATTCTGATGAGAGTAAACGGACGGACATATGTGCACTAAAAGCTTCAACCCAAATTTTTTGACCATTTTTAAATAAAGCTACCGCACTATGAAGAGAATGGGTTTTTCCTGATAATTCACATAAACGTTGATGTGCTTCTTTAATATTTGTTGCTTTGTGAAAAACTTGACCTTCAAAATCAAGAACTTGATCACAACCAATAACGAAAGCATCAGGAAAACGATCTGAAACATTTTTTGCTTTTGCGCTCGCAAGAAAACAGCTGAGTTCTTTAGGTGTTTTTTCTTTTGCTTTTTTTTCTACTTCTCTTTCATCAAAAGAAGCTCCTTCAATGGAAAAATTTAAGCCTGCTTTTTTTAATAATTTTGCACGATAAAAACTAAGAGATGCTAATATTAAAGTATCTGCGTTCATGAGAATTTTCTCTCATTTCCTTCACGAAATCGTGATAACAGTTCAAATATTGCAGCAGCAGTTTCTTCAATAGAACGTCTTGTGACATCAATAATAGGCCAACCAAAACGTTCGCAAATGCGTTTTGCATGGATTAATTCTTCAGCTATGTTGATACGATTAGTATAATTATCAAGAGCAAAACCTTCTCCTAAATCTCTATTTTGACGAATATGTGAGATTCTTTCAGCTGAAGCAATTAAACCAATAATTAAAGAATTTTTTACCTCTAAAAGAGATTCTGGCAAATCAATTCCTGGAATAAGAGGAACATTAGCCGTTTTGATTCCGCGATTTGCTAAATAGATGCTTGTTGGTGTTTTAGAGGTTCTTGAAATTCCCACAAGGATCACATCTGCTTCGGATAAGCTACTGAAAGACTGTCCATCATCATGCTCTATTGTAAAATCCAGTGCCTCAATACGGCGAAAATAATCTGCATTAAGATCATGTTGTGCGCTCGCACGTAAATGTGTTGGCATTCCAAGGTAAGACTGAAAAGCATTTAAAACAGGATGCAATATATCAATACAGGGAACTTCTATTTTTTTGCATTTTTTTTGAAGGAGTAGTTTAAGTTCTTCATCAATCATTGTGTAAAGAACAATACCTGGCTCTTGTTGTATTTCATCAAGAGCTTTCTGTAACTGTATTCTATTACGAATCATAGGATAGATATGCTCTGTTGCCTGAATCATTGCATATTGCGATGCTACAGCTCTTCCAACAGAAATTAATGTTTCTCCTGTTGCATCAGAAAGCATGTGTAAATGAAAGATTTTTTTTTCTTTTGTCACAAAAATTTTAACTCCTTGTTAAGACATGTGTATATATCCTCACCGTTTTTTATAAAACTAAAATTTATGAAAAATTCTCCTTTTTTATGCACAAATTAAATGCTTGTGATAATTTAATCCCTCTTATAAAAAAAGAGGGGATAATATCTTTAAGATAGTGATATTTTTATTCTTTTTTCAGTTCCTTTTGTGGATAAAATTGAGGATAAATAATAATCCACACTAAACACAGTTATAAATAAGAATAATCCTTTCTTTAATATAAATTTATTAATATAAATTTCTGTAAAAAATACTTTTGAATAGCATTTCATTAATGCTATAATCCTAACTCACATTTTTGTTATTAAAATAATTAAATACTATTTGGATTTTATATTTTTTCAAGTTTTTCATATAATTACTTAATATTACAGGAACAAATTTCATATAAATGGTACTTGCAGATTAAAAAAATTGAGTGTAGGATATTATTTTCTTAATAATATTTCACTCATAAATTTCCATAAATTATTTAGAACAATCTTCTCCTTAATTACAAAGAGCATATTTCATGCAAAAAATGAAACTACAAGAACTTAAAAGCAAAAATCCCGTTGAGCTTGTTTCTTTTGCTGAAACATTAGAAGTTGAAAATGCCTCCCTTATGCGCAAACAAGAATTAATGTTTGCTATCTTGAAAAAACTTGCTCTACAAGACGTTGAAATTATAGGAGAAGGTGTTGTTGAAGTTTTACAAGACGGATTTGGATTTTTGAGATCTGCTGATGCTAATTATCTTCCTGGTCCTGATGATATTTATCTTTCACCTGCACAAATACAGTCGTTTTCTTTAAAAACAGGCGATACAATTGAAGGCCCCATACGCAGTCCAAAAGAGGGAGAACGTTATTTTGCTCTCCTTAAAATTAATACAATTAATTTCGAAAAACCTGAAAAGATTCGTTATAAAATCCACTTTGATAATCTTACTCCTCTTTATTCAAATGAACGTTTCCAAATGGAAATACAAGATCCTACAGAGAAAGATATGTCATCACGTGTGATTGATTTGATATCTCCATTGGGAAAAGGACAAAGAGGGTTAATTGTAGCTCCTCCTCGGACGGGAAAAACAGTTTTACTTCAAAATATTGCTCATTCTATTACCACTAATCATCCTGAATGTTATCTCATTGTTCTTTTAATTGATGAACGACCAGAAGAAGTTACTGATATGCAGCGTTCAGTAAAAGGAGAAGTGGTTTCTTCTACTTTTGATGAACCTGCAATACGTCACGTACAAGTGGCAGAAATGGTTATTGAAAAAGCCAAACGTCTTGTTGAATATGGGCGTGATGTTGTTATTCTTCTCGATTCTATTACACGTCTTGGGCGTGCATATAATACAGTTGTTCCTTCTTCGGGTAAAGTTTTAACAGGTGGTGTGGATGCAAATGCCCTCCAGCGTCCAAAGCGTTTTTTTGGTGCAGCACGTAATATTGAAGAAGGCGGATCTTTAACCATTATTGCAACGGCTTTGATTGATACAGGAAGTCGTATGGATGAGGTTATTTTTGAAGAATTTAAAGGAACAGGTAATTCGGAAATTGTTCTTGATCGAAAAGTTGCTGATAAACGTATTTTTCCTGCTATGGATATTTTAAAGTCAGGAACGCGTAAGGAAGAACTTCTGGTAGAACGACAAGATTTACACAAAATTTTTGTTCTTCGTCGTATTTTAGCATCTATGAATGTAACAGATGCAATTGAATTTTTGATTGATAAATTAAAGCAAACAAAAAACAATAGTGAATTTTTTGATTCAATGAATACGTAGAGTCATTAAAGTTTTTATTAGGATAAAACCTGTGGATACAATCTTTGCTGTTTCGAGTGGATTGTTACCTTCAGGGGTTGCAGTCATTCGGCTTTCTGGTCCTCATGTTGTGGATATAGTTAAAACGCTTTGTGGTCGTTTACCTAAAGCACGTTTTATGCATTATGGAAATCTTACTGCTCGTGATGGTAGTTTTTTAGATTCTGGTTTAACTGTTTTTTTTCCTGCTCCTCATAGTTTTACGGGGGAAAATTGTGCAGAATTCCATTTACATGGAGGAAAAGCAGTCGTTAATCGTTTTCTCGATGAATTGTCGACATTTTCTGGATGCCGTATTGCAGAAGCAGGTGAATTTTCACGTCGTGCTTTTATGGAAGGAAAATTAGATCTTGTTCAAGCAGAAGGTCTTGCTGATTTAATAGAAGCAGAAACGGAAAGCCAACGGCGTTTAGCTGTTATGGGTACAAGTGGACATTTAACGACGCTTTATCGTGATTGGCGTCATAAGCTTATGAAGGCGCGTGCTTTTATTGAGGCAGAATTTGATTTTGTTGATGAAGAAGATATTCCCAACGCAATATCTGATAAAGTTTGGAAAGATGTTCAGGATCTTTGTACTTCTATTCGGGAATATATTACTGAAGGAGAACGTGCGAGTATTTTACGTGATGGATTAAAAATTGTTATTGCTGGTGCTCCAAATTCTGGAAAATCAAGCATTATGAATCGTCTTTCGGGAAGATCTGTTGCTATTGTAACGGAAGAAGCAGGAACAACCCGTGATGCTTTAGAAATGAGAATTATTCTTGGTGGTTTACCTATTTTTTTAACCGATACTGCTGGTTTTAGAAAAACAGAAAATAAAATAGAACAGATGGGAATAGAAATTGCTAAACAGCATGTTAGGGAAGCTGATTTGGTTATTTTGGTTTATGATATAGGAAATCCTAAGCAAGTTGATTTACCAGAAACATCGGCTGAAATATGGTGTGTTGGCAATAAGCTTGATCTTTATGAAAAAAATGATCAGCGTTGGTCTATACAATTTTCCGCATTAACTGGTTTAAATTTTGATTGTTTTATAAAAGAACTTGAATCATTTTGTCATTATCGTGCTTCTAAAATTGGAAATATTGTTCCAGCACGTAAAAGGCAACTTCAATTATTAAAGCAGGCTGTTAAAGAGATTGAATTTTCTCTTAATTATCATTCTCTTGATCTCAGTTTACGTGCAGAACATCTCCGTTGTGCAAGTGATTTTCTTGGGAAAATTACAGGAGATATTGATGTTGAAGATTTGCTTGATATTATTTTTTCAGAATTTTGTGTTGGTAAATAATGATTCACGTGAAACATTGATTATTTCATAGACAGATTATAAAGATTATGTAATTTATATCCTGTTTCACGTGAAACCTTAGAATATTTTCTACGGAATTAATTAAATGCAATCATATGATGTTGTTATTGTTGGTGGTGGTCATGCTGGCTGTGAAGCGGCTTCAGCTTCAGCACGTGTAGGAGCCAAAACAGCGCTTGTTACACATAAAATATCAGCACTGGGAACAATGTCGTGTAATCCTGCTATTGGTGGACTTGGAAAAGGGCATCTAGTTCGTGAAATAGATGCGTTAGATGGTCTTATGGGAAGAGCAGCAGATGCTGCTGGAATTCAGTTTAGACTACTTAATAGACGTAAAGGACCGGCAGTAAGAGGACCACGGACACAGGCAGATAGACAACTTTATAAAAAAGCAATTCAAAAATTATTAAAAGAACAAGAAAATCTTACTCTTATTGAGGATGAAGTTATTGATCTGGTTGTTAAAGATAATTGTGTATCAGGTGTTATTTTAAAAAAACAAGGAACAATTTTTTCTGGTGCTGTTGTTTTAACAACAGGTACGTTTTTAAATGGCTTTATTCATATTGGTAATAAAACATGGGCTGCTGGTCGTATGGGAGATCAGTCAAGTGTAAAACTTGCTGAACATTTGAAAAAATATCATATAAAACTTGGACGATTAAAAACAGGAACCCCTGCTCGTTTGAGTAAAAAAACAATTGCTTGGGAAGCTCTCCAAAAACAACAAGCAGATGAAAATCCCATACCCTTTTCTCTTTTAACAGAGAAAATTGAACAACCACAAATTGAATGTGCAATAACACGTACAAATGAGAAAACACATCAAATTATTCGCGAGAATATTTATCTCTCTGCTTTATATTCTGGAAGTATTGAAGGGTTAGGACCACGTTATTGTCCTTCTGTTGAAGATAAAATTGTTAAATTTGGAGAACGTGATGGACATCAGATCTTTCTGGAACCAGAAGGATTAAATGATGATACTGTTTATCCAAATGGTCTTTCTACTTCTCTTCCTGAAGATGTACAAATTTCTCTATTGAAAACCATTGAAGGATTGGAAAATGCTATAGTTTTACAACCTGGTTATGCTATTGAATATGATTTTGTTAATCCACAACAATTAACAAAAAACTTAGAATTACGTTCTTTACCGGGTTTGTTCTTAGCAGGCCAAATTAATGGTACAACAGGATATGAGGAAGCAGCAGCACAAGGACTTTTAGCTGGATTAAATGCTGCACGTAAAGTAGGTAAATTAGATGAAATACTTATAAGTCGTTCTACTGCTTATATTGGTGTTATGATTGATGATTTGGTTTCACGTGGTGTTTGTGAACCTTATAGGATGTTTACATCACGTGCTGAATTTCGTTTATCTTTACGATCTGATAATGCTGATACACGTTTAACACCTTTGGCACAAAAATGGGGTATTGTGAGTAAAATACGTTGGGAATGTTATCAGAAAAAACAACAACGGCTTGATCAAGCACGATCAATATGTCAAAATCTTTTTTTAACACCCAATGAAGCTTCTGCTCATGGATTACATGTTAATCATGATGGAATTCGGCGTTCGGCTTATGATTTTCTTGCTTATCCTCATATGACCTTAGAGCGTCTTTCAGATTTTTGGCCACAATTACAAACAATTGATTCTAAAACAGCAGAATCTTTAGAAATTGAAGCACAATATGCGGTTTATTTAGATAAACAAGCACAAGATATTGCCTCTCTTCAGAGAGATGAACGTTTAGAAATTCCTTCTTCTCTTGATGTTCAGGCAATTTCAGGTCTTTCAAATGAACTTAAATCAAAAATTCAAGAAGTGTCGCCGCGTTCAATTGCTGATGCACAAAAAATTGATGGTATGACACCCGCCGCGTTATCGCTTATTATTACACATATTCAACGTCAACGACGTGAAAAGGCTAAAACAGCTTAATGAATTTTTCTACAGAAAAAAAATATCAACAATTATTAAATATTGTTCCTTCTGTTTCACGTGAAACGATGGAAAATTTAATTCAGTTTGAGTCTTTAGTACTTCAGTGGAATGCACATATTAATTTGATATCTGCTACAACTATACCAGATCTATGGACACGACATATTCTAGATTCAGCACAAATTTTTCCTTTGTATGCTCATTCTTTACATTGGTGTGATTTAGGATCAGGAGGAGGTTTTCCTGCAATTGTGATTGCTATCTTTTTGAAAGAAAAAAAAGCAGGACATATTAATCTTGTTGAAAGTAATGGGAAAAAAGTTGCTTTTTTGCGAACAGTTATTGCTCAACTTAATCTTCCAGCAACGGTTTATCACGCTAGAATTGAAGATATATATCAAAAAATTCCCATATCTGATATTATAACGGCACGGGGATTAGCGCCGCTTGATACTCTTTTACAACTCATTTTTCCTTTATTAACAGAAAAAACAATAGCTCTTTTGCAAAAAGGTCGGGATTACGCTACAGAAATAAAAAATGCCTCTGCCAATTGGCACTTTGATCTGTTAAAACATAAAAGTAAAGTTGATGAAAATTCTGTTATTTTGGAAATTTCTCATATTCGATCATATAGAGGGTAGAGCAAAATGAGCGAAACACGAATTATCGCTATTGCAAACCAAAAGGGTGGAGTCGGAAAAACAACCACAGCAATTAATCTTGCTACAGCTTTAGCGGCTATTGGTGAAAATGTCCTTATTATGGATGTTGATCCACAAGGTAATGCTAGTACAGGTTTAGGGATTGATCGTAATAGCCGTCCTTTATCTTCTTATGATGTTTTGGTTTCGGGCGTTTCAATTACACAGGCGGCTTTAAAAACAGCCGTACCCAATCTTTATATAGTTCCCTCTACACTTGATCTCTTAGGTGTGGAAATGGAAATTTCTTCATCAAAAGATCGCATACAACGCTTACGTAAAGCTCTCTATGATGATCCGGAAATGGAAAAAAAATTCAATTATATTTTAATTGATTGTCCTCCCTCCCTTAATCTTTTAACACTTAATGCTATGGGGGCTGCGGATTCTGTTTTAGTGCCTATGCAGTGTGAATTTTTAGCACTTGAAGGTTTAAGTCAATTACTTGAAACAGTAAAACAAGTGCGATCCGTACTTAATCCATCTTTAGAGATCCAAGGTATTGTTCTAACAATGTATGATGGACGTAATAACCTTTCAAATCAAGTTGTTGAAGATGTACGTTCTTTTATGGGAGATAAAGTTTATCGTACTGTTATTCCACGAAATGTAAGAGTATCAGAAGCGCCTTCTTTTGGCAAACCTGTATTGCTTTATGATCTTAAATGTGCTGGGAGCCAAGCTTATTTGCGTCTAGCATCAGAAATGATTCAACGTGAAAAACAAGCACGTGCTGCTGCTTAAAAATGTAAAATTTTTTGTAAGAAAACTCAAAGAGCAAAATTATGAACGATGATCTATCAAAAAAAAGACTAGGACGTGGATTAGCGGCATTGATTGGAGATATCAATTTAAACAACAATATTGCACGTTCATCAAGCTTTGATAAATTAAATGAATCCGGTAGTCTTTCTGAGCGATTTATTTCTATTGAATCTATTTCATGTAATCCTCACAATCCTCGGCGTCATTTTACTGAAACAGAGCTTGATAATTTGACACAATCAATTCGTCAACACGGTGTGGTTCAACCGGTTATTGTGAGGCCTTTAAGAGATCATCCTCATCGGTTTGAATTGATTGCGGGTGAACGGCGCTGGCGTGCAGCACAACGTGCAAATTTAAGTCAATTACCCGTTATTATTCGTGATGTGGACGATAAAACGGCTTTGGAATTGGCAATTATTGAAAATGTTCAACGTGCAGATCTTAATCCTATCGAAGAAGCAAAGGGATATGAGATGCTTCTAAATGAACATGATTATACGCAAGTAGATTTAGCGCAAGTTATAGGAAAAAGTCGTAGTCATGTTGCAAATACGCTTCGTTTGTTAAAACTTCCAGAAAAAGTACAACAATTCTTAACTGATGGACAACTTTCTGCAGGTCATGCACGTTGTCTTATAACCGTTGATGATCCACAAAATTTAGCTGAGAAAATTATTCGTGAAGGGCTTTCAGTACGTCAAACAGAAATACTTGCATATGAGCAAGCTAATCCTAAAACTAAAAAGCGTACCAATACGGAGAAAGATGCTGAAACAAAATCTTTAGAAAAATTACTTGCAGATGTGATAGGAATGAAAGTTATTATTCGACATGGTAAAAAAGGTGGAGATTTAAAAATACATTACTCTTCATTAGAACAATTAGATGAAATTTGTCGGCGTTTACAAAGTTAATCAATTGTTCTAAAAAGATTTTTTTAACAGTTATCTTTTAAAATTTTTATTATTCTATACATATGCTCTTTAGAAAATTCTATATTTCTTGCAGGTAAAGAGTTTTTTTCATAAGTAGAATTTTCTTCATCAGTAAGTACATACAATGTCGCTTGAAGTGCTAGGTGAGAAACAACAAAATCTTTCGGTGTTATATTATTTTCTTTTAAAATATTCACAAGTTTTGGTTTACTAGAAATATAGGTAGTGTAGTTTTCAATACTAGAGTGAATACTAGAATCATAAGTTATAAGATTATTTTTTTCTGGAAGTAAGTTTTTACATTCTTTTTCAATTCTTTCCAGCTTTAAAAGAAAATCTTCCGTTAAGGGATAATTTGCAATGAGAGGTGCTATAAGAGAAGAATTATCTGTTTCCTTTTCTTCTGCCATTGTTTGTTGAATATGTATCACGAAAAGAAAAGATGAAACAAACGTAATACGAACTTAAGCATGGTTAAAAATTATCCTTTCTTCTTCGAACTTCAGCAAAAACTTCTTCATCTGTTTTTTCTTCCATTACAAGGTTCTTTCGCAATACACTATCATCCCAGCGGAGAAAGGGATTGGTGGCTTTTTCTTGCCCTAAGGTTACTGGTAAAGTCATAGCATTTTTTGCACGTAGCAAAAAAACTTCCTCTATTCTTTGGTGGAGTTTTTTATTATGTGGGTCAATTGTTAGTGCGAAAAGAGCGTTATTTTTTGTATATTCGTGTCCACAATAGAGAAGTGTTTCATCAGGAAGTTTACGAAGTTTTTTTAAAGAATTCAGCATTTGTGCTGGTGTTCCTTCGAAAAGACGTCCACAGCCCAATGAAAAAAGTGTATCTCCAGCAAAGAGTAAATTCTTTTCAGGAAAATAGTAAGATAATGCGCCTAGAGTATGACCAGGTGTTGAAAGAGCTAAAAGAAGGTGTGAGCCAAAAGAAAAACTTTCATCAGGTTGAAGTGTTTTATCAAGATGATTGATCTTTTCTTTTTCTGCTTCTGGTCCGATAACCGTAGCGTTGTAAACTTGTTTTAATTCTGATAGGGCTTCTACATGGTCGTGATGATGATGAGTTACAAAAATAGTGTCAAGTGTCCAATTGCGGCGCTTTAAGGCATTGTGAATCGCTTTGCCTTCAGAAGCATCTATTGCAGCTGTCATACCACTTTTTTCATCATGAAGGAGTACACCGAAATTGTCTTCTCGACAAATAAACTGTTCAATCAACATATTTTTTCTCCCGAACAGTGTTTGGCGATGAATCTATAAAATAATCGGTAGTGATGATTTTTTTAAGAATCAGATTTGTCCTCTTCTGTAAAAAGTCCTTTTGAATGTTTTATAATTATAGGCATTTGGGTAAGCATGAAAAGGACTGTTATAGGCATGACGCCAAATACTTTGAAACTTGTCCAGAAATTATCGCTAAAATTACGCCAAATTATTTCATTCAAAATGGCAAGAAAAATGAAAAAAAACGCCCAACGATAGGTAAGTTTTTGCCAACCTAAATCATCAAGTTTTAAGGTAGAATCAAGAGCATAACGTAAAAGTGGTTTTTTAAAAAACATCCCACCAAAAAGTATAAAAGCAAATAAGCTATTAATGATTGTTGGTTTCATTTTTATGAAAGTTTCATTATGAAGCCAGAGAGTTAGAAAGCCAAAAACTAAAACAAATATTCCTGAAATAAGAGGCATAATAGGAATTTGTCTTGCAAGGATCCATGATAAGCTTAGGGAAATAATAATAGCCACCATAAAAATAGCTGTTGCAGGGAAAATAGGCTTACTAAAATTTTGAAAAAATCCAATGTTTTTTATCAGCCATTCTCCCTTATAATTGGCAAAAAAGAAGGCAACCAATGGACCCATTTCCAAAAGAAACTTAAGTGTTGGTGAGAGAGAAATTTTTTTATTGTTATTCATCTTTTTTTCAGAATTATTGTGTAAATTAAGATTAGATAAAGGCTGTTTCATGCGTGTTTTCCTGCAATAGTTTCGGCAAAGTCAGAAGCAGAAAAGGGTTGAAGGTCTTCAATATCTTCTCCTATACCGATAAAATAAACGGGTAATTTATATTTTGCTGCGATAGCGACAAGAATTCCTCCTCGTGCAGTCCCATCTAGCTTTGTCATAACTAAACCATTAACACCAGCAATATCACTGAAAATGTCCACTTGGTTGAGTGCATTTTGTCCGGTTGTTGCATCAAGAGTTTGAAGGATTGTGTGGGGTGCTTGGGGGGTGTGTTTTTTTAAAACACGAATAATTTTTGCCAACTCATCCATTAATTCAGATTTATTTTGTAAACGCCCTGCTGTATCAATAATTAATACATCACTGTTTGTTTTTTTTGCTTTTTCATAAGCATCAAATGCTAAGCTGGCGGCATCTGCACCCAATTTTGTCGAAATAACAGGAGAATTGGTACGTTCACCCCAAATGTGTAGTTGCTCAATAGCAGCGGCTCGGAAAGTATCACCTGCTGCTAGCATAACTTTTAATCCCCCTTCTGTTAATTTGGCTGAAAGTTTTCCAATAGTTGTCGTTTTTCCAGTGCCATTTACACCTACCAGCAAAATAACATGAGGTTTATGGCTGAGATCAAGTTCTAATGGTATTGCAACAGGTTCCAGAACTTTTTTGACCTCATCAGCTACAATAGTATGAATATCATCTGGGGAGAGGTTTTTTCCGTAACGACTGGAAGCTAAAGTATTTGTGATGCGTGTTGCCGTCTCTACACCTATGTCAGCTTGGATAAGAATATCTTCGAGCTCTTGCAATGTATCTTCATCAAGTTTTCTTTTAACAAAGAGATCGCCAATTGATCCGCTTAGGCGTTGTGAAGAAAGGGATAGGCCTTTTTTAAGGCGCCCAAACCACGCTGTCTTTTTTTGTTCAACAGAAGGTTCAGATAAAATTTCTTCATTCTTTTTTTCACGGATGTTGTCTGTGACAATAATTTTACCAGAAAAGGGAATTTTATCAGAATGGGATTCTAGAAATGGAGATTTTTCATCATATTTTGTAAGTATTGACTCTGGATTTTTTGTTTGTTCTTCTTTTTCTGTGTTTATAGAGATTTGATTATTTTTTGTCTTTTCATTTTTGCCTTTATTTTCTTCTATTATATCGCTTTTATCAGGAATAGAAATCTGTTGTTCAATTTCTTGCTCTTGAGATTTGTTAAAAGAGAATATTTTTTTTATAAAAGATTTAGTCATAAGAATTCTCCTGCTCAAGCAGCGTTTAATTTTGGAGGGACAGCAATCAATTTATCGCCATCATGATCAACGATAAGGGCTTGAACAATTGTTCCTGCTTTTGCACCTTTAACTTGTACAAGAGTATAATCTTCTGTTCGTCCGATTTCATCTTTTTCAACGAGAATTGTTTGTAGACTGTTTTGTAAATGAGCAAGATGCTTTTGGTAAGCCATATCACCTGCTTTACGCAATTTTTCAGCACGCAGCTTAACTATTTTACGATTGATTTGTGGCATACGTGCGGCAGGTGTTCCTTCTCTTGGACTAAAGGGGAAGACATGGAGATGGGTTAAATTACAGTCTTTGATTAAGGCAAGACTATTTTGAAACATCTCTTCTGTTTCTGTAGGAAAACCAGCAATTAAGTCGGCACCATAAACCATTGTAGAACGTTTGGCACGCAATTCTTGGCAAAATTGAATGGCATGTTCGCGCAGATGACGCCGTTTCATCCGTTTTAAAATCATATTATCACCTGCTTGCAAAGATAAATGCAAATGGGGCATGATTCTTGTTTCATAAGCTAAAAGATTTATGAGTTCTTCGTCTGCTTCAATAGAGTCAATAGATGAGAGGCGTAATCGGGCTAAGTCAGGGACATGATGCAAAATAGTTGAAGTTAATTTTCCTAGAGTAGCTTTTCCAGGAAGATCGTGGCCATAACTTGTAAGGTCAACACCTGTAAGGACCACTTCTTGGATACCCCCACCTATCAGCTTTTTAATTTGTTCTATGACAGCACCCATGGGAACTGAACGAGATGGTCCTCGTCCATAAGGAATAATGCAAAATGTACAGCGGTGATCGCATCCGTTTTGTACCTGTACAAAAGCGCGGGTGCGCTCTTGCATTGCACTGACCATATGTGGAGCAATTTTTTGTACTTCCATAATGTCATTGATATGCACCTTTTCAGAATGATTAATACCAAAATCAGGAAGTTGACGATAAGAATGAGCGTGAAGTTTATCTTCGTTTCCTAAAACAAGATCTACTTCTGTCATTGAGGCAAAATTTTGTGCTTCTGTTTGGGCTGCACACCCTGTTACAATGATACGCGCATGAGGATTTTCACGTCTTGCTTTGCGGATAGCTTGTTTTGCTTGTCGTACGGCTTCGGCAGTGATAGCACAGGTATTAAAGATAATAGCACCATCTTTAAGTTGATCTAGCCCTGAAAAAGTACTTTCTTTGCGAATGATTTCCGATTCGTAGCTATTAAGTCGACAACCAAAAGTTACAATTTCTATTGCCATCAGGAGTGATCCTTTTTGTAACACCCTGTTAAAGGGCTTAAAAAACCACTAAAGTGATATTTAATTGGTCCTGTCATGATAATATGATCGTCTTCTCGGTAAAAAATATTAAGTGTTCCCTTTGGTAAATTTACATCAACATGGCGCTCTGTAAGTCCACGACGATAAGCAGCCACTGCACTTGCACAAGCAGCACTCCCACATGCTTGTGTTAATCCTGCCCCTCGCTCCCATGTACGTAAATTTAGACTTTTCTTTGACGTTATGCAAGCAATGGAAATATTGCACCGTTCGGGAAACAGGGGATCATGTTCAAGTTTTGGCCCATATTTTTCTAATGGAATATGTTGAATATCATTTTCAACAAAAAAGATAGCATGGAGATTGCCAATGGATATGAGACAAGCGTCTTTTAGGGGACCAGCCATAATTTCTACGTGATTGGTATCAACTATTTCACGTGAAACAGGCATCTCTTTTGCATTGAAATTTGGGCATCCCATATCAACAGAAATGAGATTATCGGTTTGGTATTTTCCTTCAATAATTCCAGCGGGAGTTTCTAAATGAAATTTTTCACCAAAATTGTGATCTTTAAGCCATGCGATGACACAGCGGGTACCATTGCCACAAGCTTTAGCCATTGATCCGTCGGCATTCCATATTTCTATGCGGAAGTCGGTTTTTTTCTGGGTTGGTGTGTGGATAGCCATGATTTGATCAAAATGCATTTCAGGATCTGCCGACAAAGCAAGGATTGCTTGTGGTGTAAGAGCGCATGTGCTTTCACGCATATCAACAACAATAATTTGATTTCCAAGACCGTCCATTTTGCTAAATGGCGTTTTCATGAAACTTCTCTATTTCTAATGATTACTTATAAAAAGATATATGACTGAAAATATTATAAATTTCTAGTGTTTAATAAATATAAAATTGGGTACATAAATTATTTCTTTTAAAATAAGTGATTTTAACCTGTTTTTTTTAATTTGTTAATTTATCTTTGTAACTATAACAAATATTCGCTTAATTTTTTTGTGAACTTATTTATTGTCGTGGGAGAGAGTACAGACATGGCGTTTTCAAAAGTTTCGTTTTTCGTTGCACTATCAACTGTAATGTTTTTAGGGGGGTGTTCAACAACACGGTTTGATGGTAATGACGATGGTAACGCATTAGAAGTTTTTTATCCATCTCAACAAATGACAATATTAGAAGCGTCTGATCTGTCGTCTACTTCTTCGTCGATATCTGAAGATGCAAATGCTCCGATGTATGAAAAAGGAGATTCTCAGAGCGATGGACGAATGGCTAGTCTCGAATTGCCAAGTAATGCCACTGATTTATTTCCTGCAAGTGTTGCTGGGGTGTGGAATCTTTCTATGGGAGGAAAAGTTTGCCGGATTGCAACTCCACAAACAAAGTTTGGACAAGGGTACCGTGCTGGTCCTTTACACTGTCCAGGAATTGCTTCCCAAGTGAGATCGTGGGCTGTTAAAGGAAAAAGATTATATTTTTATAATAACTCTGGACGTGTTATCCTCGTTTTTTATTCTTCAAATGTTGATCGTTTTGAGGGACGTACACTTGATGATCATCCCGTTATTTTAAGTCGTTAAATCATTTTTGATCGTTTATGACAAACTAAACTAGACGGACAGATTCTTGAAAAGTATTTGTATTTTTCATTGAGATCGGTTTGAAAAAGGTTTTTTGGATGATTCTCGTTTCAACACGTTATAAGGAGCTTGTCGCTAAAGGAGAGGTTTGTTTTGATCCCGCTCAATTAGCTATAACAGGATATTTTGATTATTTATTAAAAAAAATTGCGGAACAAAATATCTCTCATCCTTTGCCTTGGATATTTTGCTCTTTCTTTAACAGAATATTTAAAAGGAAAAAACAAAATATTTCTTGCGTTGTAAAACAAGGAGATGAAACAGGTTTTTTTCAGGGACTGTATATTTATGGTGAAGTAGGACGGGGCAAAACCATGCTGATGGATTTGTTCTTTTCTTGTTTGCCTAAAGGTCATAAAAAGCGTGCCCATTTTAATGATTTTATGGCTGATGTGCATGAGCGTATTAATTTTTATCGTCAAGCATCTGGGTGTGCAAAATTTAAACAAGATAATCCTATTTTAGCTGTTGCTGAGGATCTTGCACGAGAAGCAAAAGTACTTTGTTTTGATGAGTTTAGTGTAACGGATATTGCTGATGCTATGGTATTGGGGCGGCTTATTTCTGCTCTGTTTGATAAAGGAATTTTCTTTATTGCAACTTCAAATGTGGCGCCGGATAACCTTTATTGTAACGGTTTGAATCGTGAGCTCTTTTTGCCTTTTATTCAAGTTTTGAAAGCATATGTTCGTGTTGTTAATCTTGATGCAAAAACAGATTATCGCCTTGAAAAATCAAATCTACAACAGGTGTATGTGTCGCCGTTGGGGGTCCCAGCAAATGAATATATGGATCAAGCATGGACACTTGTATTGCAAGGACATAAGGAGACATCTGATGAGCTTTCTATAAAAGGGCGCATTATTCCTATTCCGCGCTTTGGTGCAGGATGTGCTCGTTTTGATTATGGGGATTTATGTGAAAAGCCTTTGGCCGCGGCTGAATATTTGTTATTAGGGGAGCGTTATCATACGATTTTTATTGATAATGTACCGGTCATGGATGATACATGTCGCAATGAAACAAAACGGTTTATTTTGCTTATTGATATTCTTTATGAGCGGCATATACGGTTGTTTATGTCGGCAGCCGCAGGGATAGGGGATTTGTATAAAGGGCATGCGCAGATTACGGAAACATTTGAATTTCAAAGAACACAATCACGTCTTTTCGAAATGCAAAGCTACGATTATTTAAAACTTTGGGAAGAACATTTTCTTTTGAAGAAGAAGCATTGATTATACTTTTACCTTTACGTAAACTGTCAAAACAATAACTTTTTGAAATTAAAGAAATATAATAATTCTGTTGTATTTTTTTTAAATTCACTTTATCGATACATCGTGATAATTTTCTAATAGTTGTTTCAGCGGAGGGTTGTTGTTTCTGTAAGGAGATAAATTTGTAAATTTCATTTCTTTACTCCTTTTTATGATATTGTTTGAATATGGTTGAAGTCAAAAATATTCAGTATACGGACGTTGATGGGTGTGCGCTGAATTATCTAAAAGTTAGGAAAAAATAAAATGGTACGGAAAAAAATAGCTCTCATTGGTTCAGGTATGATTGGTGGTACTTTAGCACATATTATTGGGCTTAAAGAGCTTGCTGATGTGGTCTTATTTGATATTACAGAAGGTGTACCACAAGGTAAGGCTCTAGATATAGCCGAATCTTCTCCCGTTGATGGTTTTGATATCAGTCTAAAAGGTGCTAATGCTTATGAAGCAATTGAAGGTGCTGATGTTGTTATTGTAACAGCAGGCGTTGCACGAAAACCTGGTATGAGCCGTGATGATCTTTTGGGTATTAATTTAAAGGTTATGGAACAAGTTGGAGCTGGAATTAAAAAATACGCTTCTTCAGCGTTTGTTATTTGTGTTACAAATCCCCTTGATGTAATGGTATGGGCATTGCAGAAATTTTCAGGTCTTCCAGTGCATAAAGTGGTTGGTATGGCTGGTATTCTGGATTCAGCGCGTTTTCGTTATTTTTTATCTGAAGAATTTAAAGTCTCTGTCAAAGATGTGACAGCTTTTGTTTTAGGTGGGCATGGTGATTCAATGGTGCCCTTGGTGCGTTATTCAACAGTTGGTGGTATTTCTTTGCCTGATCTTGTTAAAATGGGTTGGACAACACAGGAAAGAATTGATCAAATTATTCAACGTACCCGTGATGGTGGTGCAGAGGTTGTTAGTTTGTTAAAAACAGGTTCTGCTTATTATGCACCAGCAGCTTCTGCTGTTTCTATGGCTGAGGCCTACCTAAAGGATACTAAGCGTGTTGTGCCTGTTGCAGCTTATCTTTCAGGAGAATATGGGGTTAATGATACCTATGTTGGGGTACCTGTTGTACTTGGTGCAGGTGGTGTTGAACGAGTCATTGAAATTGATCTTGATAAAGAAGAAAGAGGTGCTTTTGATCATTCAGTAAATGCGGTTAAAAAGCTTTGTGAAGCTTGTATTGCTCTTGTACCTAGTCTCAAGTAAATTGAACAAGATTTAATTCATTAAAATAAGTATTTAGAATGTTAAAACTTTAGGATTAATAAGATCCATAAAAGAAAAGGACAAATGCATGAATATCCATGAGTATCAGGCCAAACGTCTGCTTCATGAATATGGAGCACCAATTGCAAATGGTGTCGCTGTTTATTCTGTAGAGCAAGCTGAAAAATGGGCGGAAAAATTGCCCGGACCTCTCTATGTGGTTAAAAGTCAGATACACGCTGGTGGTCGTGGTAAGGGTAAGTTTAAAGAACTTGGTCCTGATGCAAAGGGTGGTGTTCGGCTTGCACAATCTGTTGAAGAAGTTGTTGCAAATGTTCAAGAAATGCTTGGAAAAACTTTGGTAACCAAACAAACTGGTCCAGAGGGTAAGCAGGTCAACCGCCTTTATATTGAAGATGGTGCCGATATTGAACGGGAGCTTTATCTTTCACTTTTGGTTGATCGTAGCGTTGGTCGAATTGCTTTTGTTGTTTCAACAGAAGGTGGAATGGATATTGAAACGGTTGCTGAAGAGACACCAGAAAAAATATTCACGCTTCCCATTGATGCTGTAGAGGGTGTTACTTCTGCTGATTGTGCAAGACTTTGTGATGCGTTGAAACTACAAAGTAGTGCGCGAGAAGATGGTGAAAAGCTTTTTCCGATTCTCTATAAGGCATTTTGTGAAAAAGATATGAGCCTTTTAGAAATCAATCCGCTTATTGTGATGAAAGATGGTCACTTGCGTGTTCTTGATGCGAAAGTTTCTTTTGATAATAATGCTCTGTTTCGTCATCCAGATATTTTAGAATTGCGCGATCTTTCAGAGGAAGATCCAAAGGAAATAGAAGCATCAAAGCATGATCTTGCTTATGTTGCTCTTGAGGGTACGATTGGTTGCATGGTTAATGGTGCTGGGCTTGCTATGGCAACAATGGATATCATTAAGCTTTATGGAGCAGAGCCAGCGAATTTTTTGGATGTTGGTGGTGGAGCATCAAAAGAAAAGGTGACAGCTGCTTTTAAAATTATTACGGCCGATCCAAATGTTAAGGGCATTTTAGTTAACATTTTTGGTGGTATTATGCGTTGTGATGTCATTGCTGAAGGTGTGGTTGCTGCTGTTCGTGAGGTTGGTTTAAAGGTTCCCTTGGTTGTTCGTCTTGAAGGTACTAATGTTGAGCAAGGTAAAGCAATTATCAATGAGAGTGGTTTGAATGTTATTCCTGCTGATGATTTAGATGATGCTGCCCAAAAAATTGTTGCAGCCGTGAAGGGAGCTTAAGCTATGTCAATTCTTGTGAATAAAGAGACAAAAGTTCTCGTTCAAGGGCTTACAGGAAAAACAGGAACATTTCATACAGAACAGGCGCTTGCTTATCATGGTACGCAAATGGTTGGTGGCGTTAATCCTAAAAAGGGTGGAGAAACATGGGAAGGTTCAAAAGGCGAAGCTCTTCCTATTTTCGCTAATGTTGCAGAAGCAAAAGAAAAAACAGGTGCAGATGCTTCCGTTATTTATGTTCCTCCTGCAGGGGCTGCGGCAGCTATTATAGAGGCTATAGCAGCTGAAGTTCGTTTAATTATCTGTATTACGGAAGGTATTCCCGTTATGGATATGGTTAAAGTGAAGGCGCGATTAGAAAACTCAAAGTCTCGTCTTATTGGTCCTAATTGTCCCGGTATTCTTACACCAAATGAATGTAAAATTGGTATTATGCCTGGTTCTATTTTTAGAAAAGGTTCTGTTGGGGTTGTCTCGAGGTCGGGAACTTTAACTTATGAAGCCGTTTTTCAAACGAGTCAGGAAGGTCTCGGACAAACAACTGCTATAGGGATTGGTGGCGATCCTGTTAAGGGCACTGAATTTATTGATGTGTTGGAAATGTTTTTAGCGGATGATGAAACCCAGTCTATTGTTATGATTGGTGAGATTGGTGGTTCTGCTGAAGAAGAAGCAGCACAGTTTTTGCAAGATGAAGCAAGAAAAGGTCGTAAAAAGCCAGTTGTTGGCTTTATTGCTGGCCGTACGGCTCCTCCAGGACGGACAATGGGACATGCTGGTGCTGTTATTTCTGGTGGTAAAGGTGGAGCAGAAGATAAAATTGCGGCAATGGAATCAGCTGGGATTCGTGTGTCTTCTTCGCCATCACAGATAGGTAAGACTTTGATGTCAGTTTTGAAAGGCTAAAAGAAAGTTTCACCTGAATAAGAAAAGGTTCTTAGATTCAGGTGAAAAAGCTTGAGTATAAAAAGGTAAAACTTTTTTGAATGTTCGAATCACTGCTTGTTTGTAAGCATTTAAAGGTCAAAAAGAGATATAAGGAGACGGAATAAATGTTCCGGAGAAGTATATGGCAAGGCAGGACGAAATAAATAGCCTTTTTGCACAGACATCATTTCTTTATGGTGGGAATGCGGATTATATAGATCAACTTTATGCTCAATATGAAAAAGATCCTACCAGTGTTGATTCACAGTGGCGTGCTTTTTTTGAAGGACTTCATGATAATAAAGAAGATGTTCTTAAAAATGCTGAAGGAGCAACATGGCAGCGTGATCATTGGCCATTAAAAGCAGAGGGTGAATTGATTTCTGCTCTTGATGGTGATTGGTCTTCTCTTGAAAAATATTTTGGCGATAAATTAAAGGAAAAAGCAATAACAGGTGCTGCACAAAAGGGAAAAACTTCCAGTGAACAAGATATTATTCGTGCAACACGTGATTCCGTTCATGCAATTATGATGATTCGTGCGTTTCGAGAACGGGGACATCTTCATGCGCAACTTGACCCTCTTCAATTGGCCGAAAAACAAGAAGATTATAAGGAACTTTCTCCAGAAGCTTATGGTTTTACTCCAGCTGATTACGAGCGTCCCATTTTTATTGATAATGTTTTAGGGTTGGAATATGCAACTATTCCGCAAATGCTTGAGATTCTCAATCGTACCTATTGTTCAACAATCGGTGTGGAATATATGCATGTTTCTGATCCGGTTCAGAAAGTATGGCTTCAAGAACGCATTGAAGGGCGAGATAAAAAAAATTCTTTCACACAACAAGACAAGAAAGCTATTCTGAATAAGCTTATTCAGGCAGAGGGATTCGAACAGTTTTTAGACACTAAATATAAAGGTACAAAGCGTTTTGGACTCGATGGTGGTGAGGCGCTGATTCCCGCTCTTGAACAGATTATCAAATGTGGTAGTGCTTTGGGGGTTAGGGAAGTTATTTTAGGAATGGCACATCGTGGTCGTTTAAATGTTCTTTCACAAGTTCTTGCCAAACCGCATAGGGCTATTTTTCATGAATTCAAAGGGGGATCTTACAAGCCTGATGATGTGGAGGGATCCGGTGATGTCAAATATCATTTGGGAACTACCGCTGATCTGGACTTTGATGGTAAAAAAGTTCATTTATCGCTGTTGGCCAATCCATCTCATCTTGAGATTGTTGATCCGGTTGTCATGGGAAAAGCACGTGCTAAACAAGATCAACTTATGGGACCTGCGCATACTGATTTACTCCCATTAAGTGAGCGTTCAAAAGTGATGCCATTGCTTATTCATGGTGATGCCGCTTTTGCAGGACAAGGCGTTATCCAAGAAACTTTTGGTCTTTCAGGTCTTAAAGGTTATCGTGTTGCAGGCTCACTTCATGTTATTATCAATAACCAGATTGGTTTTACAACATCTCCACGTTTTTCACGTTCTTCGCCTTATCCATCAGATGTCGCAAAAATGATTGACGCACCAATTTTCCATGTGAATGGTGATGATCCTGAGGCAGTTGTTTTTGTTGCCAAAATAGCAACAGAGTTTCGCCAAATTTTCCATAAACCAGTGGTTATTGATATGTTTTGTTATCGCCGTTATGGGCATAATGAAGGTGATGAACCTTCCTTTACGCAGCCGCTTATGTATAAAGCAATACGTAATCATAAAACAACACTTCAACTTTATAGTGACCAATTGGTAGCAGAAGGAATGGTTACTTCAGAAGAAATTGAGCAACAAAAAAAATTATGGCGCGATAAGCTTGAAGGTGAACTTGAAGCAAGTGCTTCTTATAAACCTAATAAGGCTGATTGGCTTGATGGAAGCTGGACGGGACTCAAAGCTTTTAGTAGTTCTGATGAGCAGCATTCTAGAACAACTGGTGTTGAATTAAAAACTTTAAAGGAAATTGGTCAGAAAATTGTTGAAATTCCGGCAGATTTTCACGTTCACAAAACCATTCAACGTTTTTTAAATAATCGTGCTAAAATTTTTGAAACCGGTGAGGGTGTTGACTGGGCAACTGCTGAAGCTTTAGCTTTTGGTTCACTTTGTTTGGAAGGAGCACCGGTTCGTCTTTCCGGTGAAGATGTTGAACGGGGAACTTTTTCACAACGTCATTCAGTTCTTTATGACCAAGAAAATGAGGCGCGTTATATTCCTTTGAATCATTTACAAAAGGGGCAAGCGCTTTATGACGTTGTTAATTCTATGCTTTCTGAAGAAGCTGTTCTTGGTTTTGAATATGGATATTCTCTTGCTGAACCACGAGGATTAACACTTTGGGAAGCACAATTTGGTGATTTCTCTAATGGTGCACAGGTCATTTTTGATCAATTTATTTCATCCGCAGAGCGTAAGTGGCTTCGTATGTCTGGTCTTGTGTGTTTATTGCCTCATGGTTTTGAAGGGCAAGGGCCGGAGCATTCTTCTGCACGTTTAGAACGGTTTCTTCAACTTTGTGCGGAAGATAATATGCAGGTTGCTAATTGTACAACCCCTGCAAATTATTTTCATATTTTGCGTCGACAAATTAAGCGTGATTTCCGGAAGCCATTGATTTTGATGACACCGAAATCACTTTTACGTCATAAGAGAGCTGTTTCTTTTCTCAATGAAATGGGGCCAGAAACAAGTTTTTGTCGTGTGTTGCTTGATGATGCAGAATGTCTCAAAGATTCTGTCATTAAGTTGCAAAAAGATAATAAGATTCGCCGTGTCGTTCTTTGTACTGGTAAGGTTTATTACGACCTTTATGAAGAACGTGAAAAAAGGGGTATTGATGATGTTTACCTCCTTCGTGTTGAACAGCTTTATCCTTTCCCTGCAAAAGTTTTGGTGAATGTATTATCGCGCTTTTTGCAGGCGGAAGTTTTTTGGTGCCAAGAGGAACCAAAAAACATGGGGGCTTGGTCATTTATTGAGCCTTATTTGGAATGGGTTTTGACGCATATTAATGCGCAATATTCACGTGCTCGTTATGCAGGACGTCCTGCGAGTGCGTCACCGGCCTCTGGGTTAATGGTGAAACACCTTGAACAACTGGCTGCGTTTCTTAAAGACGCGTTAGGTTCTTAATTTATTACTACTCTGATGTATGGAAAAATATTATGACTACTGAAATTCGTGTTCCTACTTTGGGCGAATCGGTTACCGAAGCAACGGTTGGCAAATGGTTTAAAAAACTTGGCGAAGCTGTCGCTATGGATGAGCCTTTGGTTGAATTAGAAACTGATAAGGTAACCGTTGAAGTTCCTTCTCCTGTTGCTGGGAAATTATCTGAAATCATTGCAAAAGAAGGCGATACGGTTGAAGTAAATGCTCTTTTAGGAGTGGTGAAAGCTGGAGAAGCTGGTATCTCCCAATCACTTTCACCTTCTGCTACACTTGTTCCAGCGGCTTCATCTGAATCGGAGAAGCCTGCTTTGAGCAGTGCAATGCCTCCTTCTCCTTCAGCAGCAAAATTGATGGCTGAAAATAATGTTGCAAAAAGCGATATTTCAGGTTCTGGAAAACGTGGACAAATTCTTAAAGAAGATGTTCTTGGTGGATTAAAACAAAGTACAAATACTCCTACACCCTCTTCTTCTGCGACGAGTTCTTCGGCAACTCCTGTCCAAGAAACACGTGAAGAGCGGGTTCGTATGACGAAATTGCGTCAAACAATTGCTCGCCGTCTTAAAGATGCACAAAATGTAGCAGCAATGTTAACCACATTTAATGAGGTTGATATGTCAGCGGTGATGGATTTGCGCAAGCGTTATAAGGATCTTTTTGAAAAGAAACATGGTGTTAAGCTTGGTTTTATGGGTTTTTTTACCAAGGCTGTTTGTCATGCATTAAAAGAACTTCCTGCTGTTAATGCAGAGATTGATGGGACAGATATTGTTTACAAAAACTATGTCAATGTTGGAATTGCTGTTGGAACGGATAAAGGGCTTGTTGTTCCAGTGGTGCGAGATGCAGAACAAATGTCATTGGCAGAGATTGAAAAAGAGATTGGTCGTTTGGGGCGTCTTGCGCGTGATGGAAAATTAGCCGTTTCTGATATGCAGGGCGGAACTTTTACCATTACCAATGGTGGTGTGTATGGATCGTTGATGTCAACACCGATTTTGAATGCACCACAATCTGGTATTTTGGGAATGCATGCGATTAAAGAGCGAGCAATGGTTGTTGAGGGTCAAGTTGTGATCCGCCCCATGATGTATTTAGCGCTTTCTTATGATCACCGTATTGTGGATGGGCAAGAAGCTGTGACTTTCCTTGTGCGTGTTAAGGAAAGCTTAGAAGATCCGGAACGCCTTGTTCTTGATTTGTAAAATACAGTTTTCAGGATGAAAGGAGAAACGGATGTCTTATGATGTGGCTGTTATCGGAGCGGGTCCAGGTGGTTATGTAGCAGCAATAAAAGCGGCGCAACTGGGACTTAAAGTAGCAATTATTGAAAAGCGTACAACATTAGGAGGAACATGTCTCAACGTTGGTTGTATTCCTTCTAAAGCGTTGTTGCATGCTTCAGAAGTGTTTTCTGAAACCCAGCATGGTTTTGAAACGCTTGGTATTTCTATTGGTAAATCTAAGCTTAATCTTGAACAAATGATGGTTCATAAGAAAGCTGTGGTGACAGCCAATACGAGTGGTGTTTCTTTTTTGATGAAAAAAAATAAAGTTGATACTTTTTTTGGGACAGCCAAAATTTTGAGTGCGGGTCATGTGGAAGTTGTTGCCAGAGATGGTAATAAACAAACAATTGAGACAAAAAATATTATTATTGCTACCGGTTCAGAGAGTTCAGGCATTCCAGGGGTGAATGTTGAAATTGATGAAAAGACTATTGTTTCTTCTACGGGAGCTCTTTCACTTGAAAAAGTACCAACGCATATGATTGTAGTAGGTGCTGGTGTCATTGGTTCAGAACTTGGATCAGTTTGGAGCCGTTTAGGTGCTAAGGTGACCATTATTGAGTATCTTAATAAAGTTTTGGGCTCAATGGATGGTGAAGTTTCACGGCAATTTCAGAAATTAATGGAAAAACAGGGGATTGAATATAAAACGGGTGCAAAGGTAACAGCTGTTACACAATCTGGCTCAACGGTTCAGGTGAGCTTTGAATCTGTCAAAGGTGGTGAATCTGAAACTTTAGAGGCTGATGTTGTGCTTATTGCTACTGGACGTTCTCCTTATACAGAGGGGCTTGGATTACAAGAGGCTGGTGTTCAGTTAGATGAACGCGGATTTATTGCAATTGATGCTCATTGGCAGACGAATGTTCCAGGAGTTTATGCGATTGGTGATGTCGTAAAAGGGCCAATGCTAGCACATAAAGCAGAGGAAGAAGGCGTTGCTGTGGCAGAAATTTTGGCAGGTCAAAAAGGGCATGTTAATTTTGATGTTATTCCTAGTGTTGTTTATACACAGCCGGAAATTGCGAGTGTAGGAAGGACAGAAGAAGAGCTAAAAACTGCTGGTATTGAATATAATGTTGGCAAATTTCCTTTTATGGCCAATGGTCGTGCACGTGCAATGCAAAAGAGTGAT
Organism: Bartonella sp. AP11XZML; assembly: GCF_042196445.1. NCBI lineage: Bacteria > Pseudomonadati > Pseudomonadota > Alphaproteobacteria > Hyphomicrobiales > Bartonellaceae > Bartonella > Bartonella sp. AP11XZML. Next base: position 30,742 of record NZ_JBHIQF010000077.1, on the reverse strand, counting down.
GGGTTCGTTAAAATCCTTTCTGATAAAAAAACAGATCGGGTATTAGGGGGGCATATTCTTGGATTTGGTGCTGGTGAAATGATCCATGAAATTGCAGTTTTAATGGAATTTGGAGGTTCATCAGAAGATCTGGGACGTTGTTGCCATGCACATCCTACCTTATCAGAAGCCGTGCGTGAGGCAGCTTTGGCAACATTTGCTAAACCACTTCATATTTAAAAAGCTTTTAAAAAGTACATTTTAAAAGGCACATGAGGCAGAAAATATTAGTGAAGCATGCAACAACATTTTAAAACTTTAAAAAAATATAACCAATTGTATTGAAATATTCCATTTGTTGTATGCTTTTCGATAATTACTGTTTTAGATATCTGTTGTGCAGTTTTGATTGATTATTCTGTTGTGCACTATCGTTTAGAGCGGTGGTGTTTAGTCTATGTAAAGTTTTATATATGGGGTAGTTTTTATACTGTTATAAAATATTTAAGATAGGATTCTGAGCCTATCTGCGTGCTTTGTGTTAAGAAAACATCTCTCAAAGTGCCCAAATCTACTTCGCGAGGGTGTTCGTGAATGGTATAGCTGTAAAAGTTCCTCTTGAAATATATGAAATTCATTCAAACTGTTATAAGACCTATTGTGCACCATCATCTTTATGTTTAGTAAAAGTACACGCTGGCATTATAATACACTTTTTCAGTTCTCAATATTGCTAAAGCTCTTTATTATTGAGAGTTTTCATAAGAGAATTTTTATTCTGTTCTTTTATCATTTTACCTCACACGCTCGTTTTGTTTGTGATGTGCAGACAAAAGATTTTAATTACTTCAATGTGAGAGAGTTTGTGATTAAGAGAATTTTACAGTATTCAGCGTTATGAATCAAGTTGAAAATAATGATTTATTGTTATAAATCAAAGCGTTATATATGAAGAGGGAAGTCAAAAGGAATTCACTCAAAGAAATTGAATTGTTTAATGATTGGTGTAGGTTAAGGATCTTTGTCATTTAAGATGAAGAGGCGAGGAATTGAATATTCTACAAAATACCGCTCTTCTTTAAAAGAGCGGTATTTTTATATCTTTTGTTTATGACACTATCTTTTGATGATAATGACAAGTTATACAGTGTGATTAAATTAGTTTTTTCTTCTCTGTTTTTCTTGATCATTGCTCGCTATGTCTTAAAAAGATGCTATGTCTCTTCTTTAGGGTTGTTAAGAAATCGCAATGTTGCCAAAATATAACGAATAGCTAAAATTTTTTTGAAAACCATAATTACACGAGAATATTAAGTTTGTTTTCATTGGGCAGTTTTGTGATAACTTAAAAAATCAAGCATATGCTTTCTATAGGTATTAAAATTGTAATTTTTTATCCTCTTGTTGTTCTCTTATAAAAGTGGGAAGCCCCATATGATCAAGATATTTAAGGAAAGGGTGGGGTGGTAATTCTTCCACATTGACCATAGTTTTAACATCCCATTCACCTGTGGCAATAAGAAGAGCTGTTGCCGCTGCTGGTACGCCAGCCGTATAGGAAATGCCTTGTGCCCCAGTTTCATGAAAAGCTTGTTTGTGATCGGCTATATTATAGATAAAAATTTCTCTCGGTTTTCCATCTTTTTCGCCTTTAATAAGATCTCCAATACAGGTTTTTCCTGTGTAGTCTGGGGCGAGAGAGGAAGGGTTGGGTAAGACGGCCTTTACGACTTTCAAGGGCACGACTTCTTGTCCTTCTGCTGTCTTAATGGGCTGTTCAGATAAGAGACCAAGATTTTTTAGAACCGTAAAAACAGTGATATAACGATCACCAAATCCCATCCAGAAACGGACATTCTCTACATCAAGATTTTTGGAAAGTGAATGAATTTCATCATGTCCTGTCATATAGGCTTTTTGTTTTCCCACAACGGGAAGATCCCATTCATGGCTGATTTCAAACATTTTATTGGAAGTCCATTTTTTATTTTGCCATGACCATACTTGTCCTGTAAATTCACGGAAGTTAATTTCTGGATCAAAATTTGTAGCAAACCAACGTCCATGATTTCCGGCATTAATATCAATAATATCAATATCTGTGATTTTATCAAAATAATCATCGCGCGCTAATGCTGCATAAGCATTCACTACACCTGGGTCAAAACCTGCTCCTAAAATAGCGGTTATACCAGCTTTTTCACATTCTGGACGCCGAGGCCATTCATAATTGCCATACCAAGGAGGTGTTTCACAAATTTTCAATGGGTCTTCATGAATTGCGGTATCGATATAAGCGCATTTGGTTTCAATACAAGCTGAAAGAACAGACATATTAAGAAAGGCAGAACCAACATTAATGACAATTTCGCATTTGGTTTTTTGGATGAGCTTTATAGTTTCTTCTACATTCATGGCATTGAGCGAATGGCTTTTGAGAACACCTTGCTCTTTCATTGTGTTTTTTTCTTTAATAGAAGCAATGATGGCTTCACATTTTTTGAGTGTTCGTGACGCAATATGAATTTCACCAAGAATATCATTGTTTTGAGCACATTTGTGTGCAACAACTTGTGCAACACCTCCGGCACCAATAATGAGAACATTTTTTTTCATTGTAGGTCCATCTCCCTTTTTAATACTGTTGTATGACGTTTTTTATGGTTTATCTTTATGAAAGGCTTTCCTGATAGTCGTTATAGCTGAATTGGCGTTGAAGTGTTAATGTACCATCGCACTCTTTGAGAACAATAGCAGGCATTGTAACGCCATTAAACCAGTTTTTCTTAACCATTGTATAACCTGCTGCATCCTGAAAAGACAGTCTATCGCCTATTTTAAGAGGTTTTTGAAATTGAAATGTTCCAAAAATATCGCCGGCAAGACAAGATTTTCCACAAATCATAATTTCGTGTGGTCCTTGATTAGGTTCTAATTTAGCATTTTCACGATAAATGAGAAGATCGAGCATATGTGCTTCAATTGAGCTATCAACGATGGCTAGATTCTTTTCATTATACAATGTGTCAAGAACACTGACTTCTAATGTGGTGCTTTTGGTAATAGCAGCTTCTCCTGGTTCTAGAAAAAGAGTGACACCATGAGTTTTAGAAAATTGTTTTAAGCGTTTTGCGAAAGCTTCTAGAGGATAATTTTCAGCCGTAAAATGGATTCCGCCGCCAAGGCTTATCCAGTCAACAGCAGAAAAAAGTTCTGCAAATTTTTCTTCCATATACCCAAGCATTTGGTTAAAAAGATTAAAGTCAGCATTTTCACAATTGTTATGGATCATCAATCCGTTGATAAGAGGCAGAACTTCTTTGATAGCGCTTTGGTTTGTTTCTCCTAAGCGGCTAAAAGGGCGTGAGGGGTTGGCAAGATCAAAATTTGATGCGCTCATTCCTGGGTTTAACCTTAAACCTCTTTGAATGGTTTTTGTTGCATCAGAAAAGCGTTGAAGCTGTTGGATGGAATTAAAGATGATTTTATCTGCATAACCACAGGCTTCATCAATTTCATCATCTGCCCAAGCCACTGAATACGCATGGGTTTCTTTGCCAAATTTTTCTCTTCCTAAACGTAGTTCATAAAGGGATGATGATGTGGTTCCATCCATGAACTCAGACATTAAATCAAAAACACTCCATGTGGCAAAACATTTTAAAGCAAGTAAAATTTTAGCTCCGGACATTTCCCGTAAAAGAGAAATTGTTTGCATGTTTTTGATGAGTTTCGATTTGTCTATAAGATAATAGGGGGTTTTTATCATCATTTATTCATTCTTTTTTGAAGGATCTTATTGCCAAGATCGACGTTTAGTACAAAGAGTAACAGAATGTCTCAAGAAAAAAGAATCTTAAGAAAAGAATCTGTTTCTGTCTAGCAAGAGAAAGGCTTTCTGTAATTACTGTTGTTTATTATGTTGAGTTTTTTGTTATGAGTATGAAAAAAAAATTATATTATGCTTTAGCTTTTGTATTTGTTAGCAGTTTTTTCATTATAACAACCACTCTTGTTAATTGGGGGCAAAATAGAAGTGACGCTAAAGCCAAACTGGTTACTCAGACTTCTGTCCAAGATAGTTCGGTGCCTCTGATTTTTACGGGGCGTAGAGAACTTAATGGTTTCAAAGGTTATCGTCATTATCGGCGTGGTTATCGTAAATACAGTGATAATTGGTGGTATCCTGAAGTGGCATTTGTTACATCACCGCACTTAAGCACAAAAGGCGCATCATTAAAAGTTGTACCAGATGCTAAAAAAGTGTTTTTAACGTCTTCTTCGGAAAAATTAGAAAAAAAAGAGCCATGGATGCTTAAACAACATATTGAATCTTGCCTTGCGCGTTATCGCTCTTATAATAAAAATGATAATAGTTTTCAGCCTTTTCATGGGGGGCGTAGGCAGTGTTTATCACGCTTTTTTAAAGGATAGAAATTAAATAAAATTTTAATTGCTTCTTGTCGTGAGCGGTATTGTTCTTACAATAAAGAGAAGACTTGTGTGGTGCGCAGTATTTTCATGCAAGCATTGTTTTTTTAAAAATTTTAAATGCTTTTAAGTTTTATTAAATCTTATTATCATTAAGTGTGGAATGGGGGGTGAGAATATAAGTTTTTGTTTTGTCGATGACAAAATATTAAGGTAAAATGGAGTTTAAAGAATGACAACACGGGAAGCAATGTTGGTATTGCTCGTTTTGCTTCCCTTTGGTGGAAGTGCTGTCATTGGCTTTTTTCGTTCGACAGCAAAAAATAATGAAGCGTGGTTTGCTGGGGTTGTCGCACTTTTCTGTCTTATTTTTACAATAATGCTTTATCCGGAAGTTCGCGGAAACCACATAGTGCGTTTAGATATTTCTTGGCTTCCAGAATGGGGAAGCGATTTGATTCTCCGCATAGATGGTTTGTCGTGGCTTTTTTGCTTGCTTATTACAGGGATTGGGCTGCTTGTTGTCATTTATTCACGTTATTACATAGATCCAGCGGATTCTGTACCGCGTTTTTTTTCCTTTTTTTTGGCCTTTATGGGATCAATGATAGGAATAGTTTTATCAGGTAATCTCATCTTTTTGGTTGTTTTCTGGGAACTTACCAGTATTTTTTCTTTTTTGCTGATCGGCTATTGGTACCATAATGCAAGTGCGCGTGAGGGTGCGCGTATGGCTCTAACGATCACAGGTTTTGGCGGCTTTGCTCTTTTTATTGGAGTTTTATTGATTGGGTATACTGTTGGCAGTTTTGATTTGGATAAGGTGCTACAGTCTGGAGATATGATCCGGTCAAGTTCTCTTTATAGTCCTATCCTTATTTGTATTTTATTGGGAGGGTTAACAAAAAGCGCGCAATTTCCCTTTCATTTTTGGCTACCTAACGCGATGGCTGCTCCAACTCCCGTATCGGCTTATTTGCATTCGGCAACAATGGTAAAAGCGGGATTGTTTTTGCTTGTTCGTTTATGGCCTGTGCTCTCTGGAACAGAATCTTGGTTTTGGCTGGTTGGCTTTTCAGGACTCTCAACTCTTCTTCTAGGTGCCTATTTTTCCATGTTTCAGCAAGACTTGAAAGGACTGCTTGCTTACTCGACTATTAGTCATCTTGGATTAATTACAACACTTTTAAGTCTTGGTAGTCCACTTGCATGTGTTGCGGCGATCTTTCATATGGCCAATCATGCTACTTTTAAAGCTTCTTTATTTATGGCTGCTGGCATTATTGATCACGAGACGGGAACACGTGATATGCGTAAACTGTCAGGGCTTTATCGTTCTATGCCTATCACAGCAACTCTTGCTTTAGTTGCGAGTGCAGCGATGGCTGGGGTTCCTTTGTTGAATGGTTTTTTATCGAAAGAGATGTTTTTTGCTGAAGCTGTTGAAACGCATATGGAATCATGGCTCGATTGGATTGCGCCTTATGTGGCAACGCTAGCTAGTCTGTTTAGTGTGACCTATTCTATACGCTTTATTCATGGCGTTTTTTTAGGACCAAAGCCTGACAATTTACCCAAGACTCCCCATGAACCACCGCATTTCATGCGTTTGCCAATGGAGCTTTTGGTGTTTATTTGTTTAGCGGTTGGTATTTTTCCTAATTTAACAATAGGACCTATTTTAGATAATGCGGTCGTGTCTGTTTTAGGACCAATGACAATTCCTTATAGTTTGGCTGTTTGGCATGGGTTTAACACTCCATTAGTGATGAGCTTTGTTGCATTATTAGGGGGCGGATTGCTCTATGCTGTTGGGCATCGTTATTTTTTATCCTGTGATGATGGGGCTCCTTTTTTCCGTCACTTAAAAGGACCGCGTATTTTTGAACGCATTCTCGTAATTATTTCTTGGAAATGGGCCCGTGCGGTGGAGTCTGCTTTGTCAACACGCCGTTTGCAGATCCAATTGCATTGGATTTTTTGGGTCTGTTTTGCCTTTGTTGGTCTTTTACTTTGGTGCGATGGTTTCATTCCAGTGGGGACATTACCGCTTTTTCCACTTGATATTCCTTTTCTCGCTCTTTGGCTGGTTGGCGGATTATGTGCGCTTTTAGTTGCTTGGCGAGCAAAGTTTCATCGTCTTGCTTCACTTATGCTTTTAGGGGGAGCTGGTTTGATGACTTGTGCAACCTTTTTATGGCTTTCTGCTCCTGATTTAGCAATAACACAATTGGTTGTTGAGGTTGTTACAGTCGTTTTATTATTGCTTGGTTTACGGTGGTTGCCTAAACGTTTGCATGACCCTGGGCCAGCTGCTGTTCATTTTTGGGTTCGCTTGCGTCGTTTCCGTGATTTCATCATATCCCTTGTAGGAGGTGCTGGTGTGGCATGGCTTTCTTTTGCAGTGATGACACGTCCCCAAGGTACAACGATTTCTGATTTTTTTCTAACGCATACTTACTCAGATGCTGGTGGTCGCAATGTTGTGAATGTGTTATTGGTTGATTTCCGTGGTTTTGATACTATGGGAGAAATTGTGGTTTTGGGTGTTGTTTCCCTTACTGTTTTTGCACTCTTACGACGTTTTCGTCCTGCGCCTGAGAGTATTGATGCGCCTTTTCAACAACGTATCCAGAAAGCCTTTGATATAGCACAGCCTAATCGAAATGTGGGAGATACAGTATTGAATTATTTAGCTGTTCCTGCTGTTATTATGGGTTGGCTCTTTCCAATTATTATCGCTTTTGCTATTTATTTATTCATGCGAGGGCATGATCTGCCAGGAGGTGGATTTGTCGGTGGTATTACTTTGGCTATAGGATTTATTTTACAATATCTTGCACGCGATATTCGGTGGGTGGAAACGCATTTGAGAGTTTTACCTTTGCGTTGGATAGGCTTTGGTTTATTATTGTCAGTCGTAACGGGGATGGGCTCTTGGTTTTTTGGATATCCTTTTTTAACATCCTTTTTTCGATATATTCATCTTCCGTTAATTGGGAAAGTTCCCATGGCATCTGCTTTTTTGTTTGATTTTGGTGTGCTTTCTCTTGTGTTAGGAGCAACTGTTCTCATTTTAATTGCACTTGCACACCAGTCAATTCGGAGTTACCGAATCGGTAAGAAACCTATTTTAAAAGAGAAGGAAAATTAATGGAAATTGTTCTTTCTTTGGGTATCGGTGTTTTTGTCGGATCAGGTATTTGGCTTGTTTTGCGTCCACGTACTTTTCAAGTCATTCTTGGTTTGTCCTTGATCTCCTATGGTGTTAATCTTTTTATATTTTCAATGAGTAGACCGCGTAGTAATGCTGCTCCAATTGTTGATCCTACCACTGTTATTAATCCAGCTAATTATGTCGATCCTCTTCCACAAGCCTTGGTTTTAACTGCGATTGTGATTGGTTTTGCAACAACAGCTTTATTTTTAGTTATCTTGTTGGTTTCACGTGGTTTAACGGGTTCTGATCACGTTGATGGACGTGAGGTGCAATAATGGAAATAGGAGTACATCATCTCCTTATTTTGCCTATTCTTTTGCCGTTAATCACTGGAGCACTTCTTCTTTTTTATGATGAACGTCGTGCAAGACTTAAATCATTCATCAGTCTTTCTTCTGCGGGACTGTTGGTCGTTACTGCCATTTTATTGATTATACGTACTCTTGAAATAGCACCGGCTTGCGATGTTTATCGACTTGGTAATTGGCCGTCTTCTTTTGGAATTGTTTTAGTCCTTGATCGCTTAAGCGCTATGATGCTTTTACTTTCCAGCTTGTTGGTGACTAGCGTGTTGGTTTTTGCGCGGGCTCATTGGTACAAAGCTGGTTCTCATTTTCAGTCACTAATGCAATTTTTTATGGTGGGGATAAATGGTGCTTTTTTGACTGGCGATTTATTTAATTTATTTGTGTTTTTTGAAGTTATGTTAACGGCTTCCTATGGGCTTGCTTTGCATGGTTCTGGTCAGACACGCGTGCGTGCAGGGTTGCATTATGTTGTGGTTAATCTTGTTGCTTCATTATTTTTTTTAGTTGGTATAGCGCTCATTTATGGAGTCGTTGGTACTCTTAATATGGCCGATTTGGCTGTTAAAATAAAATATATATCTTCTACAGATATTGTTTTGTTCGAAATAGGTGTTGCACTTTTAGGTATTGCTTTTTTGCTTAAAGCGGGTATGTGGCCGCTTAATTTTTGGTTGGTGCCAACTTACAGTGCAGCAGCAGCGCCTGTTGGAGCTTCTTTTGCACTTTTGAGCAAGGTTGGTATTTATATTATTTTACGTTTAACGTTGCTATGGTTTGGTCCTGAAAGTGAATATTTTAACCATTTTGGTCATACGGTTTTGTTTTATGGTGGGCTTGCCACTATGATTGTTGGTTTTATTGGGGTATTGGCGAGCCAAGTTTTGGTGCGTTTGGCAGCTTATAGCGTTCTTGTCTCTTCTGGTACATTGTTGGCTGCGATTGGGATAGGCAATACAGCACTGACAGCAGGCGCACTTTTTTATATTGTTTCTTCAACTTTAGCACTGGGAGCTTTTTTTCTTTTGGTAGAGTTAGTTGAACGCTGTCAAGATGTGGCTGCTAATGTTCTTGCTGTCACAATGGAGGTGTATGGTGACGATGAAGAGGAGGAAGAAGATGAAGTTGGCATCTATTTTCCAGTAACCTTGGCAATTCTTGGAGCTTGTTTTGGTATCTGTGCCATTTTGATTATTGGATTGCCGCCTTTTTCTGGTTTTGTTGCTAAATTTATGATGTTCATGGCAATTTTAAACCACAGTAGAGAGGATTTTTCTGCTTCTCTTCCGGTTTACCAAGATTGGCTTTTTGTAGTTTTTGTCACTCTCTCTGGTTTTGCGGCTTTGATTGCATTGACACGAACGGGTATCCGAACTTTTTGGGTTTCTCTTGAAGGGCGTATTCCTCGTGTGCAAGTGATAGAATTTGCGCCTATTGCCGTTCTCCTTGCTTTGTGTTTTCTTATAACAATTGTAGCCAGTCCTGTTAGTCATTATATGTCTGAAACTGCTAAGACTTTGTATGAACCTCAAAACTATATTGGGAGCGTTTTAACGGATTTTTCTCTCGAAAATAGGGAGATAAGTAAATGAATCGTTTTTGTCCTTCCCCTTTTTTCAGTGGTGTCATTGTCCTTATGTGGCTTATTTTAAATGGTTTTAGTTTAGGGCAATTGCTTTTAGGGATTTTAACCGCTTTGTTTTGTGGTTGGATGATACGGCTTCTGGAGCCGGAGAAGGTTGTTATTAAAAGCTGGAGTGCGGTTTTTCGTCTCGTTTTTCGAGTATTTATAGATTCTATATTCTCAAATGTTTCGGTGGCTTGGTTTGTTTTAACAAAAAGGTCTCGAGAGCAGAAATCTGGTTTTATTGTAGTACCTCTTCTGCTTCATAATCGCACTGCTTTGGCTATTTTAGCATGTATCCTTTCGGCAACCCCTGGAACTGCTTGGGTTGCCTATAATAGTAAAAAGGGTGAACTTTTGCTTCATGTCTTAAATTTAAAAAATGGATATGATTACAAACAGTTGATCAAACAACGGTATGAGCAATTGCTTTTGGAGATTTTTTTATGAATATGGTGATTCTTTATTGGGGGCTTTTCTTTTCACAGTTTTTTTTAAGTTTAGCGGTGATTTTCGCGCTGTTTCGGTTGATTCGTGGTCCACGGGCGCAGGATAGAATTGTTGGTTTGGATGCCCTTTATATAACCACTATTCTTTTGTTTCTTACATTCGATATTCGTTCAGGAACAACCACTTATTTTGTCGCAGCTCTCATTATTGGATTGTTGGGATCTGTCTCAAGCATCGCTTTGGCGAAATTTCTTATGCGGGGGGAGATTATTGAATGAAAGATGATATATCGCTTGTTGTTGCTATTGCTATCACAGTTTTCTTAATATTAGGGTCTGGATTGACATTGATCGCAACGATAGGTTTGGTGCTTTTTTCTAATTTTTATAAGCGTTTGCATATGCTTTCAGTATGTACGAGTTGGGGCGTTGGTAGTATTCTTATTTCTTCATTTCTTTATTCAATATTTGTGGACCATTATTTTGTTTTTCATGAAGTGTTGCTAATGTTTTTTTTATTTTTAACAGCACCGGTAGCTTCTATGTTGCTCTCACATACAGCAGCTTATCGACATCATTCAGAAGAACAGTCAGAAAAACCGCTGGCTCTTTTATTACACCAGACGGAGGAAAAGTTACCCACGTCAGAAGGAAAATCAAGAGATGAGAGCCAGCGCGGTTCTTGAAATGTAAGAACCTTCTTTATTCTGTGCTTTTTTCTTCTACACAGTGGATGGGCTTTTCTTCTTTTGGATCATTAATAAGATCGTAAAATATGGCTTCATTTTTAGTTATCCACCAAATGTATTGACCACCCACATATTTTCCTCCAGAAGCGGCAATTACATTAGAACCAACGATGCGCTTACCGTTCCATTTTAAATCAACAAGCGCAATATTGCCAGCATTATGATAAGTTGCCTCAACATGCTCTTTGCTTGTTCCCATGTCGCATTGATAGGAGACGGTCTCTGTTGTTGGTTCTGGATCATTTGGTACTTCAATGACTAAAGAACTTGCTAATGCATTAATTGAACCGAGGAGGAACACACTTAAAGTAATGAAAAATTGTTTAGTAAAAGAAATTTTTTTCATAATATTTCCCGTGTTATTTAAAATAATAATGTTGACTCATCTTTACATAGGATAGGTTTTTTTTCTTCTGGATCCTGAGCAAGGTCATAAAGCGTGACTTCTTTGTTCTTTTCCCACCAGATGTACTGAGCTCCTGCAAATTTTGCTCCTGTTGCCGCGATGACATTAGCAGCAATGACACGATCACCGTTCCATTTGAAATCAACCAACGAAATATTGTCAGCATTAAGATAAACTGCCTCTACGCGCTCTTTACCTGTTTCAGTATCACACTGATAGGTAATGGTCTCTGTTTTGGGCTCTGGATTGTCTGGTACTTCAATGATTAAAGAACCAGCTAAGCTATTGTTTGAGCTGAAGAGTGATAAACTTAAAGCGGTGAAAAATCCTAAAATGTGCAAAGTTTTTTTCATGATGCTTCCCTATATTCCTAATATTGTGCACAAAGAATAATTTGACTGATACGATGGTGTCTACGGCAGGATTCGAACCTGCGACCCCAGGATTCATACCACTTCGATTTTCACCGCCAGCCTTATCGGCTGTTTGTGGTCTGGACTGTCTCTTCACCTTGAAGCTTTTGCTCTTTAGGTGCTGCCCGTTCAGTCTCTACACCTTTCTCTCATTTGAAAAGAGACTTGGCTCGGGATTGGCATATAGTCGCCCATGAAGCTTTCCCCGAATTTGAGCAGATTCACTTTGAGGATTTCTTCTCAAAGTGCCCAATTTCTTTAGGAATCCTGTGCTCTATCCTACTGAGCTACGCAGACATCATCATGTTAATCTTTAATAGAAGTATAAAAACGAATCAATTATATTCAATATGAATTAACGAATTTCTGTTAATTTTTGTTCCAAAAAGGATAAAACGGCATCTGGTGAAACATTTTTTGCAATAAATGATTGGCCAAGTCCGCGTGTTAAGATGAAAGTCAAATTGTTTTGCGAAACTTTTTTATCTTGGGCAATGAGAGTCATTAAAGTTTCAGCATCTGGTAGACACCCTGGGATATCCTTTAATTGTGTAGGCAATCCTATAGATTTGAAGTGCGCTTCAATGCGTTGTGTAAGCGTGGGGCTTATTAAATTTAATTGAGCAGAAAATTGATGAGCTAGAATCATCCCAATTGCTACACTTTCGCCATGGATTAAACGGTTGGAGTCATAAGCGGTTGCTGTTTCAAGCATGTGTCCAAATGTATGGCCGAGATTTAAGAGTGCGCGCTCTCCTTTCTCATGTTCGTCACGTGCTACAATGGCAGCTTTAAATTGGCATGAGCGAACAATGGCCTCTGTTCGCATAGGGCCATTAGAGAAAATTTTCTGCCCATTTTTTTCAAGCCACTCAAAAAAGTCAGGTTGGTTAATGAGACCGTATTTTACTATTTCTGCGTAGCCAGCGCGAAATTCGCGCGGTGGCAGGGTATCAAGAAGACACGTGTCAGCAATAACGCATTGTGGTTGATAAAAGGCACCAATAAGATTTTTGCCATATTGGCTATTGATTCCCGTTTTTCCACCAACAGAGGAATCAATTTGTGCAAGAAGCGTTGTGGGCATTTGAATGAAGTTCATGCCACGGCGGATTATACTTGCCGCAAATCCTGCTAGATCACCAATGACACCACCGCCAAAAGCAATAACACAGTCGCCTCTTTCTAAGCGTGCAGCAAGAATTTGATCGATGACAACTTGCAGGGTTGAAAATGATTTTGATTGTTCTCCTGCTTCTACAATAATAGGGACAGTATGAATTTTATTTTTTGTTAATTCTGCTTGCAATATCTCCAAATGAAGGGAAGCAACATTTGTATCTGTAACAAGTGCCAAGCGCGTTTGATGAGGATCTTTTTTATTAAGAGCATGTTTAATTTGTGAAGCAGCTTGTGTAATCAGACCCGGACCAATGATGATATCGTAACAGTGTTTGTCCAGTTTAACAGTGACGGTTTTGGTTTGCATGCTGGTTATCCCTATTGTTAATTTCTGTGTATAGGTAGTGCTGTACGGATCGTATAACATTTTGTGCTACGGTATGACGGCTTTCTTTATGACTGTTAATTGTTAAGTTTGCCTTTGCATAGATAGGATAACGCTGTTCCATGAGTTTTTGCATGGTTTCTTTAGGATTGGCTGTTTGAAGCAGGGGACGTGTTGGGTGCTTTGAGACACGTTGCATGAGGATATCAAGATCGACTTTTAGCCATATGGATATACCATTTTGGTGAATGGCTTTTCGGATATTTTCATTTATGTAGGCACCACCACCTGTTGCTAAAACAAGGGGACTTTTTTTCATGAGATTTAGAATAACACGCTGTTCAAGAGCACGAAATTCGGATTCACCATAAATTTCAAAGAGTTCCGTGATTGTCATTTGTGCAGCTTTTTCAATTTCTTGGTCAGAATCATAAAAAGGTAAACGAAGCATGGTGGCGACGCGTTTTCCGATCACTGATTTGCCTGCCCCCATAAGACCAACAAGGACAAGTGCTCTTTTATCAAGGGACGATAAGAGCTGATTCTTTATTTGTGTTATGGGGACGCGTTTTTGTCGATTGCTTTTCATAACTTTATTTCGGCATTTATCCATCTTAAAGTCAATTCCTGTTAATCTTTGTGAGGCATAATACGAGATAGAATATTTTTGGGTAGGTTATTGTCTTATGCCAACATTGACTAGATTTTTGATGATTCTTTTCATTTTGCTTTCTGTTCTTTTCATTATAATGGGTGCTCTTGTGGTTTGGGTTGAACCAGTAACTGTGGATATGTACATTGATGTTCCCTTGGATTCATGGAATCTTTCTACGGAAGCGAATCAATGAAATGAAAAGTGGTGCTGTGATAGATCATTTTCTTGAGATGATGAGTGCGGAGAGAGGGGCTTCGTCTCATACGCTTGCGGCTTATCAGCATGATTTGCAGTGGGCACAAGACGAATTGTCTTCACACTCTGTTTCGCTTTTTTCAGCACAAAAAGAAGATTTAATTACTCTTTTGTCACTTATGCATACTTTTGGTTTTGCGGCATCGTCGCAAGCGCGCCGTTTATCGACTTTGCGTCAGTTTTATCAATTCCTTTATGCTGAAGGGTTGAGAGCAGATGATCCCTCTCATGATATTGATGCACCTCGTCAGGGGCGTCCTTTGCCCAAAATCATGAGTGAAGATGCAGTGATAAAATTGCTTGATTTTGCGGAGTTAGAAGTCAATCAAGCAGACTATGGGTCTAAAGGTTATTTCCGTGCACTGCGTCTTCAGCTATTGATTGAAATGCTTTATGCAACAGGGTTACGTATTAGTGAGTTGGTGAGTCTGCCGGTTCAGTCTGTTCGAAGGAAGGAATACAGCGTTTTGGTTCGTGGTAAGGGCAAAAAAGAACGAATGGTGCTGTTATCAAAAAAAGCATGCCAAGTTCTTTCACAGTGGTTAAATTTGCGTGATCAGGGAAAGGACGCTACGAGTTCTTATCTTTTTCCTGCGCATTCCGAGACAGGATATATTGCTCGTCAAGTCGTTGCACGAGAGTTGAAAAATCTCGCTAGAAGAGCAGGGATAGGAAGTGATAGCTTTTCTCCCCATGTGTTGCGTCATGCTTTTGCTAGTCATCTTTTGCAAAATGGTGCTGATTTGCGTGCCGTTCAACATTTGTTAGGTCATTCTGATATTGCTACCACTCAGATTTATACCCATGTGTTGGAAGAGGGACTTTATCGTTTAGTCAATGAGCATCATCCACTTGCCGATGAGCAAAAGGCTCGTTAAAGAAAAGGTGATGTTTTTGAAAAAGACTTTATAAAGCAAATTATAAGTGTATAAGTGACACTGAATGAGTTGACACAAATGTATAATTATCTTGATTTTGAAAAACCAGTTGCTGATCTTGATGGGAAAATTCTTGAATTAAAAAAAATTTCTCAGGAAAAAGGCAGTCTTGATATGAGTGACGAGATTGCTCGTCTTGAAACGCGTTCCCAAACAGCGTTGCGCGATATTTATAAAAAATTATCGCCGTGGCAAAAAACACAAGTCGCTCGTCATCCGGATCGTCCCCATTTTATGGACTATTCTAAACGCCTATTGAGTGACGTTACGCCTTTGGCCGGAGATCGCAAGTTTGCTGAAGATGAGGCTATTCAAGCGGGGTTTGCACGCTTTAAAGGTGAGGCCGTTGCTTATATCGGTCAAGAGAAAGGTCACGATACGCAAACACGTTTGCGCTATAATTTTGGTTCTGCGCGTCCAGAAGGCTATCGTAAAGCTGTACGTATTATGGAAATGGCTGACCGCTTTGGTTTGCCACTCCTCACTTTTATTGATACAGCAGGTGCTTATCCTGGGGTAAGCGCTGAAGAACGTGGGCAAGCGGAAGCAATTGCTCAATCAACAGCTACAACTTTGCGTTTGAAAGTTCCTGTGGTTTCCGTTGTTATTGGAGAAGGCGGTTCTGGAGGGGCGATAGCAATCGCGGCTGCCAACAAAGTTTATATGTTGGAGCACGCAATTTACTCTGTTATTTCACCAGAAGGAGCAGCTTCTATCTTATGGCGTGATCCAGCTCGTGCAAAAGATGCTGCAATGAATATGCGTATTACCGCTCAAGATTTGTATCGCTTAAAGATTATTGATGGCATTATTTCGGAACCTTTAGGGGGAGCGCATCGTGGCAAAGAGATTGTCATTGATGCAACGGGTGATGTTATTTCAGAGGCTTTAAAAGCTATGGCTGGAAAAGATGGTCAAGTGCTTAAACAAGAGCGAAGGGAAAAATACCTTCAAATTGGTCGATCTCTAACATAGGTTATTTTTTGTGAGGGGTGTTGGATTGGAGTTTTATTCGATGACATTTAGCAGATTCCTTGCTGTGTGTGTGTTGTTTGTAATGGGACTATTGACAGCATGTGAAGGAAGATTACCAGCCTCTATTCGCGCTAAAGTTGAGCAGCCGTTGCCGCAAGAAATCAAAAATAGAATGGTTCTGTATGATATAGATCCCTATGCACCGATTATGATGCGGTTTTTTAAGGAAGAAAATCTTGCTGAAGTTTGGAAGCAATCTCGTTCAGGACCTTTTATCTTGGTTGCTCGCTATGGCATTTGCAAATGGTCTGGTAAGCTTGGACCTAAATATAAAGAAGGGGATCTTCAGACACCAGAGGGTTTTTATACTATTAGCGCAAACCAAATGAATCCTTATTCAAAATATTATCTCTCTTTTAATATAGGATTTCCTAACCTTTATGATCAGGAAAATGGTCGCACAGGAAGCAATCTTATGGTGCATGGTTCTTGCTTTTCCGCAGGTTGTTATTCTATGAGTGATAAGAACATGGCTCAGATTTATGCGTTTGCACGGGATGCTTTTAAAGGAGGACAAAGAGAGTTTCAGTTGCAGGCTTTTCCTTTCCGCATGACCGAGGATAATATGTCACGTCATAGCAAGAATCCTCATTATCAATTCTGGGTTATGCTTAAGAAAGGTTATGATTTTTTTGAAAAAAATCGTCAACCTCCAACTGTTGAGGTTTATGGAAAACGTTACGTTTTTAATCGCGATATTGATAAAAATTCAGTTTCTCTAATGCAGTGAGTGTTATTGTATTCTACAGCACCGTAAACACTATCACTTAATAATGGTGATACAGGATATGCAAAAACTTTGCACATAAGGTGTTTAAGTGAGTAGTCAATATTTTAAAGCGCAGAGTTTTTTCATAGAGCTTTATGTAAGTAAATCATATGAAGTGGGAAGCCAAGAGGAATTTTCTCAAAGAAGTTGGATTGTTTGCACATCGTTACTGGTATCAATCTTCGTTTTTAGTGAAGAGTAAGTTAACATGAAATGTACCTCTCTTTTTATTTCTTTCAAAGAGTTTTATTCTTTTATGCTGTAAAATATTGTCTTGTCGTGCTGTTATATAAGATACATTCACATATTTTAAAATGCGATATTGCCTCTGTCTGATTTTGGTTTTTTTCTTAACAGGGATTTTGATTTCAATTAGCTTGAGTAAACATAGAGTTGAGCAGAATATTTTAGAACCAAGAATTTGGCCAATCGGTCTGTGAAATGAATCATATGAAGTGGTTTGCAGATGAAGCGCATTTAGAGAGAAAACAATCTGTTTGCAGATTGATGGGTATTAAATTTTTTATCATAACAATTTGATTTATAATGATAATTTAGTGTTGTTCAAGTTAAATTAAAACCCTGAATACCATAAGATTCTCTCATTTCAAAGCCGTTCCATGTTGAATAAATTAAAACCATTTTCTTGCACGTTACAAGCGGGGATAACCGCGTGGGTGAAACTGTGCAAGAAAGACTAAAATGCTTTTTACAAACCGTCTCAAGTACCAAGGGCTTGTTTCAACATTGGGAATTAGCAAAGTGTGTAATGGTGCCGGTTTACTTCTTTAAAAGCATAAAGATGGTGGTGCCAATGAATTTAATATTATATCATTGAAGGGGAGAAAAAATTAAAATTTTATTCCTGGAATGACCAGAGGATTTTCTAAGAGAGCTGTTTTGTCTGCAGTATCTATTGCTGGTTTATTAAAAAAAGCATTGAGGAGCTTTTGTATTGCGTCTTTTTCAACACCATCGGCAATGATGACAAAACGTGTTTGTTTTATTCCTTTTGGCCATGCCGGCAATCTTATGGGAGGATGAAAAAATGTTTGTACGCCATGTAATACAAGTGGGCGATAAGGGTCATCACGCAATGCGATAATTGCTTTAATACGTAATAATTTTGTACCATAACGCTCTTGTAGGAGATCTAAAAAAGCTTCAATTGTGGGGTAATCAACAGGACCCTCACAGTTTAATGAAAAGGTACGAATGGTTTTATGGGGGGTATGATCATGTGGGGTAGTCGTAAGATTTTGTTTAAGTTTTGTATTTTCTACTTTTTCATCCCATAATGTGTTATTTATTAATAGATTTGAACAGAAATCTTTAGAATGGGCGTCAATGATTTGTGCTGTAGGATTCATTGTTTTAAGTGTGCTAAGGAGTGCATCTGAAAGCGTTTGTGGGTCTCTAAGATCTGTTTTGGTGAGAATGATTTTATCAGCAAATATTAATTGTTTATATATTTCAGGATAGCGCTTACATATGGAAAGTGGACTTAATGTATCAAATGTTGCAAGAACAGCATTTATGGACAATGTTTGAATAAACAATGGGTGGCTTAAAAGTATTTGTAAAATAGGGGCGGGATCAGCCATCCCTGTGGTTTCAATGATAATATGATGGAGTTGTTTGATCTGTCCTGCCTGAACGCGATTTATTAAATCAATTAATGTGTCGATGAGATCACTGCGTAAATTACAGCATAAGCAACCATTGGCAAGCTCAATAATTCCTTCTGTCGTTTTTTCAACCAGAAGGTGGTCAATACTGATTTCGCCGAATTCATTGATGATAACAGCACATTCTGTTAGAAGAGGGGCTTGTAGCATACGGTTGAGCAAAGTTGTTTTGCCAGAGCCTAAAAAACCCGTAATAAGCGTGAGAGGGATGCGCTTTATTTTCATGTTAATCATCAATCATAGTTTTGTTTTTAAAAAATATATCTCAGTATGTCTAACCAATTTATAATGATGTCCGTGAGGGATGTAATGGTTAATCCCTCATGAGATCCATTGTACCACTATCTTTACGCTTATAAAGGTAGGTGCACGTGGGTATATTATACACTTTTAGCGTCAATGTTATGATAATTTTTGGTTCTTGAAAGGACTTATAGGAAGGATTTTTATTCCTTGTTTTAATTATTTTATCTACATGTTCATCCACCTTGTGGCGCGCAAGAGACTGGTTTTATTGATTCAACAAATACAGATTTGAAATGAGAGAATCTTACAATACTTGTGGTTTTGACATAAGGTACAAAATAATTAATTATCATTATAAATCAAAGTATTATAATTAATTGTAGATTATGATTTATGGCTTTTTATAGAATGGTTTGCGTGCCTTTTATACGGAATATAGGGTTTTCTTAGTGGTTTTACTGTCATTTTAGGTGTTTGTGGCGTACGAATGAGGTGTACTGATAAAGGATGAGAAAAAGAAGGTGGAGCAGTGATAAAAGGTGAGGTGAGAATAATATTTCCTTGATCATCATATGAATTTGCATGCATTTTTATGGCTTCAGGTGTGCATGTTTGTTGTCTCATATTGTTGGCTTGTGTTATGTTGCTCCCATAAGGTTTTAATGTTGCTAGTGTTAATTGGGGGCTTCCTTGGTGCAAAAATCCTATTTCAAGAAGTTGTGCAGCTTTTTCTTCTCTTTCACTTATGTTGTTAGCACCTAGAATGACAGCAATAATTGTGCGTTTATTGCGGGTGGCTGAGGCAACAAGATTAAAACCAGAGGCACAAATAAAGCCTGTTTTCATACCGTCTATCCCATAAAAACGGCCAATGAGGTTGTTTGAGTTATGTTGGATTTTTCGATTATTACCAAAATCAATGGCTGGAATAGAAAAATAATGAGCATATTGTGGAAATTCTCGACGTATTTGAACGGCTAAAAGAGCAATATCGCGTGCCGTGGAGTAGTTTTGAGGATCTGGTAAACCACTTGCGTTCGCAAAATGGGTGCCAAACATGCCTAAACGTTTAGCTTCGCTATTCATTTTACGTACAAAATCTTTCTGTGAACCCGCAACAGCTTCACTCATGGCAATGGCTAAATCATTGGTAGATTTAACCATGGTGATACTTAAGGCTGTATCAAGTGTGAGTACAGAACCAGCTTTATAGCCTGAACGATATGAGGGAGCTTTTGCGGCGTATTCGCTGATGGTGATATGTTTGTTTGGTGAAACTTCCCCTCGGCTCATGGCACGAAAAATAACATAAGCGGTCATTAATTTTGTCAAGGAAGCAGGATACCAACGCTCAAAAGCTTGATTATGTTTTAAGATTCGCCTCGTTGTAACATCAACAGAAATAAAAGGCTGCGCTAGAGCAACAGCGCTGGATAAACTCAAAATCACAGAAAAAAATAAATTATAGAAGAGACGTCGCATTAATTTAAATCTAGTTCCCTCTTATTCGTTATTTAGAATTGTTTTAATGTAGCACACAAAGCATTTAAGTCTAGGATAGGAAGGAAAGATGGTTAATTGCTGTATCCGTTGTGTCTGTGGGATAAAAACCAATTCTCATTTTTATTTTCCCCTTGAATTTGGTTTGATGACTTAAGTATCTCAAGAAATACTTTTTAAATAATGAAGATTGTACAAGATTTCAGGTTCTTGGAGGGATTGAATTTCTCAGAAAGGAATGAATCTGCATAATCATGCATTTTTCTTGCTCTCCTGTTAGGATAGCCCTTGGCACTTGAGACGGTTCGTAAAAAGCATTTTAATCTTTTCTTGTATCGTTTTATTCACACAGATATCCCCGCTTGTAATGTGTAAGAAAATGATTCTAATTGATTCAACCTAGAATAGATTTGAAATGAGAAAATCTTACGGTATTCAGGGTTCTCATTAAAGTTGAATAACGCTAAAACATCCTTATAAATCAATGAGATGTATGTTATTTAAATGATTTTAAAGAGAGGAAGAATTCTTTTTCAAAAAAATTTACACATTGATCATTTCTTATCATGTACAAGTGTTTTACAATTTTAAATTAGAAAGTTTGAAGTATCTTTCTTATATTTTTGTTCCCTATACTCCGCTCAATATACAAAGTTATGCATTATTCTTATCAATCAGTGCATTGTTTCATGTTGATTTAGTTTTTGAAGTTTCTGAACAGCGTATGGTGGCATAGGAGGAGGGGTAGGGTCTTGAGCTGCTAAGAGAAGCAGTTCATCACACGCTTTTTCAGTTTTTTGGACAAGTTGATCTAGAAAATCACGTTTGCTTAAACCAGCCTCTATCGGGGGAAGAATACGGACACGAATTGTTCCGGGATAGCGGCGAAAATTATTGCGTGGCCAATATAAACCCGCATTGTGTGCAATAGGGACAACTTGAAGTCCTAATTCATTATAGAGCGCGACAATTCCTGACTTATAATCTGGTTCTTGACCGGGTTGTCGGCGTGTTCCTTCGGGAAAAATCAAGATTTGGCGCCCTTGTTTTACTTTCTCTTTTGCTTTTTGTATAATCATTTTTAAGGCTTTGATGGGTGTTGTGCGGTTAATGGGGATAATTTGCGTTTTTGCCATATACCAGCCAAACAATGGAATCCACATCAATTCACGTTTTAAAATGAGAGTGGGATCATCAAAATAGGGAACAAGACTGAAAGTTTCCCAAGCCGATTGATGCTTTGGAGCAATGATGTAGGGTCCTTTGGGAAGATTTTCTAAACCTTCAATCTCATAACTTGTGCCTGCGATGTATTTTTGCAAAAAGAGAGTAACGCGCGCCCATGTTTTAGGGACAATCCATGCCTTTTTGCGGGGCATTAAAAAATAAACGGGAGCGTAAAGAATCATTTGTATGAAAGTTGTTGTATAAAAAGCGAACGTAAAAAGAATAGAACGAAGGATAAGCACTACATTTTCCATTTTATATCTATAAGAAGACTTCGTATATAATATAATTCACGTGAGAAAACATCTTCTTTATATTTTTTCAAGCATCTATTTTTCGGTAACTCATTTTCCGATATTTAAAAACAGAAGGAAAGAGGTTGATGGAATTACAAAAAGATAAACTTTTTATTCCACGGATTTTATCTATTGCGGGAACAGATCCTTCTGGTGGCGCTGGAATGCAGGCGGATTTGAAGGTTTTTTCAGCTATGAAAACTTATGGTATGAGTGTGGTTACAGCTGTTGTTGCACAAAATACTCAGGGTGTGCGTTCTTTTCAGGCATTAGATGCTTCTTTTGTTGCAGATCAAATTGATTCTGTTTTTGAGGATATCCATGTTGATGCCGTTAAAATTGGTATGGTTGCAAATGCTCAGATTGCACAGGTTATTGCAGAACGTCTTGCTTATCATAAAGCGCGTTTCATTGTTTTTGATCCGGTTATGGTTGCAAAAAGTGGTGATGTTCTTTTAAAGTCTGATGCAATTGAAATTATGCGTGATGTTCTTGTGCCGATGTCAACTTTGATCACGCCAAATTTGCCTGAAGCTGCATTGTTATTGGGATGTGAAGTGCAATGGTCTTTAGAGACTATGTATCAATATGCTCCACGACTCTTGGCGCTAGGGTGTCATGCAGTTTTGTTAAAAGGGGGACATTTGAATACGCTTACCAGAAATAGTACAGAAAATTACGATTGTTCTAGTCCAGATCTTTATTGTGATTGTGAAAACCTTGTTATACTTGAAGCCTCTCGTCTTTCAACCACTCATGATCATGGGACAGGGTGTACCATTTCTGCTGCCATTGCAGCTCTGTTACCTACTCAACCTTTGGATTGCGCTGTTAAACAAGCAAAAGATTATTTGCATGGCGCTTTAACTGCCGCAGATGCTTTAAAAGTAGGGAAAGGGCGAGGGTCACTTCATCATTTTTATGCATTATGGAAAGATTAATACAACGGTTGATAGTGAAAAATCTTCACTCTATGAATTTGTTTCGTCATTATATGATGTTTTGGACTTATGACTGATAAATGTTAGCGTATTGTAGCTTAACAGTTATTTTGTATTAAGAAGGATAAGAAAAAATGTTATAATTTGCTTCTTTTATATATTTTTTACGATTAATCTATCCTGTTTCAGAGGCAATTTTGAGTATAAAAAAGAGAGCAAGGAATTGTAAAATCAGGATTTGATAGCAAAAAGAGTAGAGGGAAAGACCTTTTACAAGGCGATATTAAAGCTGGCGGATCCACTATATTCGCTGTTTCTTATATTGGTGGCAAAACAGCCATCCAGCCCATCGTGCAATTTGCGGGAGCTTCTCCTATAAATTCATCTGCGAGAGAGCAAAGAGACAAAGACCGTTCCACCATCACCCACAATCAAAATGTCACGGTGCATGTCAATGGTGCCCGTGAACCCATGGCCACTGGTCGTGCGGTTGCCCATGCTTTGCAACGGGCACGCGCTAATGCGCTGCATGGCGGGACAGAATAAGGGGAGGGAGCCTATGGCTGGGAGACACAGAGTGATTAAGAAAAATACAAGNGCATGGATTTCTGAATTTGTGAGATTAACTGTACCAATTGACAGATCGGCACTATTTTCAATGTTATTTTTAGTGAAAGCTCCAACAAAAATTCCAGTACCATTTTCAGCATGAAGCTCTGCATTGGTTAAATTGATTTCACTGCTTTTACGTTTTTGTGGATCATCTGGATAAGCTAGATCAGGATTAGAGAGAGCTATAAATTGCAAACCAGCAACTCCTGCTATCATAGAAGTATTCACGACATCAATATGTCCGTTAAATGCCGCCCATAGTGCAACTTTTTTTGCTTCTATTTTATTTTTTATTGTATTCTCTGCTGCTTCAATATAACCATTCGTCATCTTAATTGTGCTATTATTTGCTGCGGTGAGACCAAAATCAAAGTTTTGAATGATTGTTTTACCATTTAATTCGATTGCACTACCAAGTTCCGCAACGTTTACAGCAACGGTTTGTTGTTTACTTTCACCACCAGTTATTGTTAAATCTCCGCTAATGATTTTACTTCCACCGTCTGCATAAAACCCTTCATCAACATTTTGAATGGTTGTTTTGCCCATTAACCTAACTTCACTACCAGAGTCCGATGTCCATATACCAGTGCGTTCGTTGTCGGGGCCTTCAAGTGCTTCACCACCGATTATTGTTAAATCTTTGCTGGTGATTTTACCACCGTCAACTGCTTCAAGGCCGCCCAAAGTATTGTTAATTATTGTATCACCATGCAATTGAATTGTGCTGTCATTGCCACTTACAAATGCACCGCTTCCTTTTCCCTCTGTTTTTAGAGCAACATCTGTGGCATCAATATGCCCACCGTTGATTGCGAATAACGCTGTTTTGTTCGCGGCTACGGATCCTCTCGTCATTATGATCTTAGATCCTGAACCGTCTGCAAGGAGTCCTTCGCCATTAGATGATATAATGTTAGCATTGTTTTTTAAGATAATCGTACTGCTGGTTTCGGCGCTTCCTCCTACATCACGTCCACTAAATGACCCTCCTGAGATCGTTATTGTAGAGTGGTTATTTGCAACTATACTGGCGGCTGCTTGAGTCACTGTTACATCTTTTAAAGTGACGGTACTTTTATCTGCTTTTATTCCAAAGTTCAGTAGCGCATCGTCTTTACTATTCGATATCTTTACACCTTCTAGCTTGTTTTCGCTGTTGTTACTGTTTAAGAAGCCAGCACCAACTAGAGAAGTTTTAATGGCTCCTCCAGTCATCTTGATTGCACCATCGTTTAGTGCTTGAAGCCCGAGTGCACTATTACTAATAGTTGTATTTCCAAGTAATTCAATTACACTGCCTTCACCAACAGAAAATACACCAGACGATATATAGTCGTCACTTGGAGCCACATCTGTGACAGTTAGAGCCACATCTGCAACAGTAATATGTCCACCATTTTCAGCAACCAATGCATTACCTTTCCCCGTGACAGTTCCTCCCGTCATTGTGATGGTGGATTTTGAACCTTCTGCATAGAGTCCAACATTATCAGATGATGTAATGTTTGCATCATTGGTTAAAGTGATAGTGCTGCCGCTTTTAGCAGATATTGTTGTATTTTGTGCATGAAATGATCCTCCCGAGATTGTTATTGTCGAATCATTCTCTGCAAATATACCGGCGGCTGCTTGAGTCACTGTTACATCTTTTAAAGTAACGGTACTTTTATCTGCTTTTATCCCAAAGTTCAGTGGCGTATCATCTTTATCACTCGATATTGTCACATTTTCTAGTTTGTTTTCATGACTGTTACTGTTTAAGAATTCAGCACCAGCTGCAGAAGCTGTAATGGTTCCTCCAATCATCTTGATTGCGCCATCATTTTGGAATGCAAGCCCGATTGCACTACCACTAATTGTGGTCTTTCCAAGCAATTCAATTACACTATTTGCGCCATTAGAAAATACACCAAATGACTTATCGCTATCATTTGTTTTTAGGGTAACATCTGTAACAGTAATATGACCACCATCTTCAGCAACCAAAGCACTCGCTTTTCCCGTGACGTTTCCTTCTATCATTGTGATGGAGGAGTTTGAATCTTTTGCATATAATCCAACATCATCAGATGATGTAATTTTTGCACCGTTTGTTAAAGTGATGGCGCTGCCGTTTTGAGCAGATATTGTTGCATTTTGTGCATGAAATGATCCTCCCGAGATTGTTATTGTCGAATCATGATCTGCAAATATACCGGCTGCTGCTTGAGTCACTGTTACATCTTTTAAAGTGACGGTACCTTTATCTGCTTTTATTCCAAAGTTCAGTGGCGCATCGTCTTTACCACTCGATATTGTCACATTTTCTAGTTTGTTTTCACGGCTGTTACTGTTTAAGAAGCCAGCACCAGCTGCAGAAGCTGTAATGGTTCCCCCAGTCATCTTGATTACACCACCGTTTTGTGCTTGAAGCCCGATTGCACTATCACTAATCGTTGTCTTTCCAAGTAATTCAATCATGCTACCAAGGTCATCAGAAGCTACACCAATTCCATCACCATTTGTTTTTAGGGTGACATCTGTAACAGTAATATGGCCACCGTATGTTGTCGTTACTGCTTCCTCTTTCGCTGTAATGCTCCCTCCTGTCATTTCGATGATGGACTTTGAACCTTCCGCATAGAGTCCAGCATCGTTATATGATGTAATTTTTGCACCGCCAGTTAAAGTGATGTTGCCGCCGTTTTGAGCAAATATTGCTGCTTTTTCTGCATCAAATGATCCTCCTAAGACTTTTACTGTGGAATCATATGCATCTATGGCAGTTTGTGCTTGCGTCACTGTTACATTATTTAAAGTGACATTACTGTTAGTTGCCTTGATTCCATTTATTAGTGGCGCATCATCTTTCCCACTTGATGTCACTACATCTTTCAGTTCGTTTTCTTTGCTCTTGCTATCTAAAAAGAATGCACCAACTTTGGACGCTGTAATGCTTCCCCCAGTCATTGCGATTGCGCCACTTTCTTGTGTTTTTAACCCGATTGTCGCATCATTGATCTTTGTATCAGATAATTCAATCACACTGTTTTCACCTTGAGACAATGCGCCGAATCCACTCTCAATTTTAGTACCCTTATTATATGCAGGGTTATCCCCTTCTGTAGTAGGTGCACTTGTGGTATCTTCCTTAGCTGTTAGAGTACCACCCGTGACTTTAATATGACCACCGTCGTTTGTATACAATGCTGCGTCTTTTCCAGTTACGCTTCCCCCAGTCATTTTTATGGTGGTATTTTCATCATCGGCATGGAGTCCGTTACCATTAGATGAGGTAATGTTAGTACCGCCATCTACAGTAATGGTGGTGCCGCCCATAGCATATACGCCATCCATTTTACCTTCGAATGATCCTCCGGATACTATAACTTGAGAAACGACATCCGCAAGTATACCAGTTTCTGCTTGCTTAACTGTTACATTTTCTAAAGTGATAAAACTTTCGTTGTTTATTTCTATTCCAAGGAGTGATGATGCTTCATTTTTATTATCTGATATCACTACATTTTGTAGTATATTTCTATTATCCTTACTATCATCAATATAAACACCAGTTTGAGAAGCTGTAATGTTCCCCCCAGTCAGGTTGATGTTAGCGCCGTCTTTTACAGAAATACCAAAACGAACATCAGAATCAGTGCCTTGAATATTTAAGCCATTTAATTCAAGCGCACTGTTAGCACCTTCAACTGTTACAACATATTTATCGCTACTTGTGTCTGTATTTGTGTTTTCATTTCCAGTTACAGTTACAGTACTGCCGGTGATTTTTCCTTTGTCTTTTACATAAATAGTCTCGTACGTTTTTCCGGATATATCTTTTTCTTCGTTGGCAACGCCAAGAGTTTCAGCATGTGCAGTGAACTGGATGTTGAATAGGATGATAGCAGCCGCAGCTGTGCATGATAAAAGGGATGTTTTATACACCAGTATTCTCCTTATGAGAGCCCCCAAATATTCATTTCCCCGCGAACTTTATAAGAAGAAGTGAAAATGGATAGTTGTTATTAATTTCAGTAATTGTTTTTATTTGGTAAGATATTTTTGGTTTTTTGTCAAAATTAAAAAACAAATGATATTAAATTTGTATTAATTTATATTTAACACACAATGTGTTTGTAATTATTTGTATTATATAATTAAATTTATTGTAAATCTATATTATAGAAATTATAAATATTATTATAACACTTACATAAGTTATATTATTTTTTATAAAGTAATAATAGTATTTTCTGTAATACTTCTGCATTTTTATAACTTATCAAAGTAAGTTATGACGGTAATACTCAAACACTATTGCTAGCACTTTTGATTATTTATACCTTATTTATCATAATATTCTAATATATTTGATCTTGATATCCAAAGGAGTTGGGTGCTCTAGTATAAGAATACATTTTTTCTCCTGTTGGGGATATTTTAATAGTATACGACTAAGTTTTTATAAGCTGTTGATGTATCGATGACATTTGAAAGAGCCAGAGCCCAAGCTTATAAATCTTAATCAATGAAGATGCTTCAAGTTGAAGGCTTGAAATCAACAGTGCTTTTATATCATCAAAGTGCACCTTCATTGAAGGATTATTGCTTTTGTTATTTCGAATTTTTGACATATTTTTGACAATAAAATCTAAAAAATTGTCTCTGAGGAATTTTTTAATATAAAAAATATGTAACGTTTTTATGGTGATAGGTTTATGAGATATAAAGTTAAATTGGTAATCACCGTGATTGCTTTTACTCTCTCTGGTTGTTTTAATCTTGATTCTGAAAAAATAAAAAGAGACAAGAGTCCTTATCATGATGCATTCATGGATTGGTCGATGAAAGAAAAGTCTCTTACAAAAAATTATACTGCTATCATTATGGCTGATCCGCAGCCGTGGCGTTTAAACTCTGGTGATGCCAATGGAATATCAAACAGAGAGCCATGGTTAAAGATAAATGAGCAGGTTGCTGGTGTGATAAAAGCGCACAAGGCCGCGTTCCATATTGTCAATGGTGATCTGACGGAGTTTGGACAACAAAAAAACTATGATGATTATAAAAATGTTTATAAAACTCTTGGAGCGCCTGTCTATGAGGGGCTAGGGAATCACGATTATGCCAATAATGTTGGTAATTGTACAAATCCTCAAGAATTCAGCTTTTACAAAGATGCTTGTGCTATAAGTGCAGTTTCAAGAATGGTATCGGAAATCAAAAAATACCGTAGTCAATTATCGCATTTCAATGCAGATGTTACTGAAAGCTTGGTTCCCATTTCGGGTGGAAATATTCGCTCGATAAGGGGGAGTTTGAGTTATTCTTGGGATTATGGAGATGTTCACTATGTGCAGCTTCACAATTATCCAAGCTATACGGTTGGTTTGAAGGGGCAGTCTACAGAAGTGCAAATCAATAAATCTTTAGATTGGCTTAGGAACGATTTAGCTGCTGCTGATGCAAGAGGTAAAGTGACAATCATTAATTTTCATGATGCGCGTGCTGCTTCCATTGATGGTGAATCCTTTTTTATTCGTAAAAAGAATGCTAAAGATTTGTCGGTCTTTAAGTCAATTATTACCTCTCATAATGTTAAAGCAATCTTCGTGGGTCACACGCATTATCAGTCTTATTGCCGTGCGAAAAATGATAAGGTTTTTGGAAATATCCCTATATATACAGCTGGTGCGCTTTTTAATGGAGATTATTACCTCATAGATGTGAAAGGCAAGACCATTCACGTTAAAGCCTATAATGGAGAAATAGGAAAACCGCTTTTAATTAAAGATCTTGGTGTTATAGGGAAAGACACCCAATTTTCGGCAAGTTGCAGTAAGTTATAATAGGATTTGTTTCTTTGTCTTAAAGCATGAGGGAAAAAACGTATTATATGTGCGGACTTGAAGAGCAGTAGGAGTGTCTAAATGTTATTTAGAAATAGAGTGAAAAATCAGACATATTTTTTTCAAAGCTGCTAAGATTTCAGGTTATACGCTATAAGTGCAATGGTTTAATGTGAACTGAGCTTTAATACAAAGCAGAATAATGGTTTGTTATTCTATTTTTCTTTTTAGGCTTTCATCTTTGAAGAAAGGGGAGTTTGTCAAGGGTGTGTTCATAATTTGCTAGCACATGTTGTCCAGAATTATCAAGAAGGCTGTTTCTATTAGTTTGTTGCGGTATAATTATCAAGTTATGCCCTTTGTTAGAGTTTATAATATCTACTCATGGGCAACTCTTTTCTTTTTCATAAGAAAAGCTTTTTATTTTGATCAATTTTTTACGTATAATCTTCAAACAATTGATGTTTTGTGATGCTATATAATTTCTCTTGATTAACCGTATGAACTTTTAGTTGTATTACAATTTTATCTTCTTCTTTTATACGTAAGTAAATCGTTACAATAATATGATACAAATATTGGAGTCTATTTATAGCTGTTATGGTCTCATGCAATTATCCTTAGATGACTCTCACGTGTTTTGGCAGTTTTATCTTTGCTTTGAGAGAGGTGTAAAAAGGGGATTTTAAGAAGTTCCAGTTTAGAAAGAGCTTTTTTGCCCGCGAAAAGCTCTCTGATGCTGCCAAGGCTGGTATGGAACAAGCGGGCGAAGATCTGGCTAATTCGATTGTCGATGGCTTTATGTCGTCTATCTCACAATTGATGGATTATTGTAAATCTTTGCCTAGCCGCATTAAGGGGTGGATTGGGTCGATTGATGTAAGAGAGTTTTTGCCAAGTTTTTTGGGGGGTAAAACAGCCATCCAACCCATCGTGCAATTTGCGGGAGCTTCTCCTATAAATTCATCTGCGAGAGAGCAAAGAGACAAAGACCATTCCACCATCACCCACAATCAAAATGTCACGGTGCATGTCAATGGGGCGCGTGAACCCATTGCCACCGGTCGTGCCGTTGCCCATGCTTTGCAATGGGCACGCGCTAATGCATTGCATGGCGGGACAGAATGAGGGGAGGGAGCCTATGAGAGATCCTTTGATGATGTTAGGTCCGCATCAATTTTATGTGGACTGGCTGAATTTCCAATCCTTTGAAGAAGAGTTTTCCGCCTCATGGGTTTGTATGGAGCGTTTTGGCAAGGCACCCAGTTTGCAATTTACCGGCTATGGCAATGATGCAAAAACCATTCATGGCGTTTGGTTTCCAGAAGAGTTTGGTGACCGTGTAGCGATAGATGCCATCACTACAACTATCCGAAGAGCAAAGCCGGTCCAGATGCTTCATTGGATCAATGATACGACCTATAGTGTCCTTCTCCATGGACCCGTAGTAATCACCACGATCAATAAAGACCATGACTATATCAGTCGCTCTGGTCAATCCCAGCGCATCCGCTATTCCATTACGCTCTTGCCCTTTTTTAATGGCGGAAAACCACAAGGTCAATATCAGGTGGGACAAACTCCATGAAGATACCAGAAAAGCATGTTGTTGTAGAGCTAGAGGATATGAGTCTTGATCTTATCTGCTTTCACCATGCCATGG